>NZ_CP139286.1:0-307395 GCF_034067285.1 Acinetobacter pittii | reverse complement strand
AGGGATTGAACGTACTCGCCAATTATTTATGGATTTTGGTTTACAAGAAGATCAAATTCCACGTAACTACACCATTGCACTAGGTACGCCTCAAGTATTACCAATTCAAATGGCAACTGGATATGCAGCGTTTGCAAATGGTGGCTATCGTGTACAACCCCACTTCATTCAACGTATTGAAGATGCTTACGGCAAAGTTATTTATGAAGCCAAACCGGAATACGCATGTATTCCATGTATTAATGCACCTGACACAACAGGTGATGAGCAAAAACCTACAACAACTGATGATGAAGTCATCGAAGTTACGAATAAAGACGTAGAGCAGAAGGAAAAGGCTGCTAAGCAGCTTAATCTTAAACAGACTGATAAAAACAACAGTCAATATCGCCAAGCTCAACGTATTTTAAAATCAAGCTCTGCTTACGATATGGCGAATATCTTACGTGACGTAATTGAGCATGGTACAGGTCGTGCTGCGCTTAAAATTGGCCGTAGTGATTTAGGTGGTAAAACAGGTACTACGAACGATGCAAAAGATGCATGGTTTGCAGGCTTCAACGGTAAGTTAGTGACTGTAGCATGGGTTGGATTTGACCAGCCGACTACACTTGGTCGCCGTGAATATGGTGGTATTGCCGCATTACCAATCTGGATTAACTTTATGGGTCAAGCATTGCAAGGTACGCCAGCAGCTTGGGTTCGTTTAGATAAAGACGCTCAAGGTCCTATTTCTCGTGACAAACAACAAACCGTTACTGAAGTAGGCGATAAGAAAACTTATCGTGCTGCTCCACCATTAGCGCGTCCGCTCTACCGTCCAGCACCGCCGCAACCAAAACTGAGCAATGACAATGACTTCTCTGATTTACCGGGCGAAGAAATTGTTATTCCATCTAAGGCTGCGCCTCCTGCTATGAAACCTTCACAGGAGCCTGCGCCTAAGCGTGAAAAAGATGAATTAGAAAATCTGATTAATCAGATTGAATAGCAAAAAAAAGAAGCCATCATCAGATGGCTTCTTTTTTTTGCGCTCTTAAAATAGATCATCAGATGGCTTTTTTAGTGCGCTTCTGAAAAACATATATTTGAAAAGATGCTGTTACTTCTAATTGTGAGTGCTGCTCTAACTGTGAACGGCGCTCAGGAGAAGCTTTGTAAGCATAAGGCGTCATAGCAATTAGATTTTTTAAAGCTTGCTGCTCAAGCACAAAAGGTGCATCAATAATTTGCTCTTGTTTTAGCTCAAACAAATCTTGCAACTGCTCTACAAACTTTTCTGGTGTGTGAGGGTTCACTTGTTCAAAAAGAGCCTCACGCATGGCGTATAAATGTTCAGAGGCAGGCGTAACAACTATTAAATAACCCTCATCTTTTAAAACACGCGCAATTTCGGCTTGGGGAATCGGGCTAAATAAACTGGTGCAGGCATCCATGCTATGGTCTAGCACCGGTAAAGTCGCCCCTGTTCCTACAACCCAAGTTACTTCAGGATTGAGCTTTGCCGCGCGCTGTACAGCAGTTTTCGCAATATCAACACCAACACAGTGCTCAACGACTTGCTGCATAGCACTTGTATAGTAGCCCTCACCACAACCAATATCGAGTATCGCTTTTACATCGAGTTGTTTTAATAAATCGACTACAGCCTGCTGTAATGGCTGATAGTAACCACCTTGTAAAAAAGCTCGGCGCGCATCTACTGACTCGGGTGTATCCCCAGGGTTTTTACTATGTTTATGTTGCACAACATGTAAATTGACATAGCCTTGCTTAGCCACATCGTAACTATGCCCTTGCTCACATCGCCATGTTCTTTCAATTAAATTTAGGGGTTGACGACACACAGGACACATTAAAATTTGCTTAGCCACTTTTAATTATTCTCTTGTTCTTTTTGTTGTAAATAAGCCTTTGCATGCAGTCCAACAAAGGTGCGACCTGCATTTGTTCCCTTAATCCATTCATCTACCTGAAATAAATCAAACAGACCTACTTTGATCAAGGTTGGAATTGCAATTTTCAATTCTTCCTCAATTTGTCCTCTTTCCCCTGCATTATATAATTCAATATTGTGCAGCATTGTCGCTACAGTTCCTGTTTGAACCTGACTTCCATCTTTAAGTACAACTTGAGGTAATACTTCGCCCTCTCCAACTACTTTTTGATTAATCACAGATAATTGGTCTAGACCAGCAACTTTTGTCATTCACCTCTCCAATAAAAAAAGCCAGTAGAACTGGCTTTATATTGACACTAAAATAAGATCTATCGCAATTTTAAAGTCATTAGACCTAAAACTACTAATATAATTGTAATAATCCAAAAACGAATCACGACTTGCGTTTCTTTCCAGCCCTGCTTTTCATAATGATGATGCAGCGGCGCCATTAAGAACACACGTTTATTACGCATACGCAACGAGCCGATTTGCAAGAATACAGATACTGCCTCCATTACAAATACACCGCCCATAATTGCAAATACGATTTCTTGGCGCACCATAACTGCAATTGTTCCAAGCATCGCACCCAAAGCTAAAGCGCCAACATCACCCATAAATACTTGAGCAGGATGCGCGTTATACCAAAGGAAAGCCAAACCTGCACCAATCATGGCAGAACAGATCACCACAAGCTCAGAGGTATATTTCACATACGGAATATGTAAGTAGTTAGCGAAACGGATGTCACCAGACAAGTAAGCAAATACGCCCAAGCCCGTCGCTACCATAACCACTGGCATGATTGCCAAGCCATCCAAACCATCTGTTAAGTTAACTGCGTTAGAAGCACCATTAATCACCAGATAGGTAAACACAATAAATGCTAAACCTAACGGAACAATTGAGAGTGGAATTGAAAGATTCTTAAAGAATGGAATCAATAAATCCAACATGTTTGCGGTATGTTCTGCATTGGACTGTTGAGTTGCGATTAAATATAACGCAATACCTGCCCCAAGAGACGCAACAGAAGTCCAGAAAAACTTCTTACGTGCAGGTAAACCCGCATTATCTTTATAGCGAATTTTAATCCAGTCATCTGCCCAGCCTACAGCACCGAACACAACCATTACACCAAGCACAATCCAGACATAAGGGTTAGATAAATCAGCCCATAGCAAGGTACTAATACCAATTGAAAGCAGAATTAAAATCCCGCCCATGGTTGGTGTACCCATTTTTTTAGCATGATTTTCAGGAGCAAACGAACTTACTGCCTGACCGTATTTTAACGCTTGTAATTTACGAATCATGATCGGTCCAAGGACCAGACCAATGGTCAGTGAAGTTAATACACTGAGTAAAGAACGTAATGTTAAATAACGAACGACCTGAAACGAGCTGTGATAGCCCGCAAGTTGTTCAAACAACCATAACAGCATTTAAAGTTTCTCCATCAAATCAGCCATCAACGTTTCCATATGAGTAAAGCGAGAACCTTTAAACAGGAAACTCATGGACTGGGGTTGATGTGTTTGGATTAGATTAATTAAAAATGGAAGCGCCTCAGCTTGTGTCTGAAATGCTTTCATTTTATTAGAATGAGAGCCTGCACCCTCGAGAGCAGCTGGAGCAAACTGCCCAACCGCAATAATATGGTCTAAAGGAAGCTCGGCGAGATCACGCCCTAAATCATGATGCTCTTGCCAACTGCTATCACCTAACTCACCAATATCCCCGATGACCATCACTTTTACGCCTTGTTGCTGCAACAACACTTGTGCAGCAGCGCGCATAGAAGTTGGATTGGCATTATAGGTATCATCAATAAATAAGTAAGGTGACTTTTGAATAAAGTTAAGACGACCTTTCGCTCCCTCAGCTTGCTCTAAACCTTGAACAATATCTTCTAGTCCAATACCAAGTGCCAAAGCAAAAGCTACGGCTGCGGTCGCATTTTGAACATTATGCTCGCCGGCAAAAGGAAGCTTAACAGCACTACTACCTTGCGGTGTATGAAGATTAAAATTCGTTGACTGGGGCAATAAATCAATATCTGTTGCATAGACATCGCCTCCTACACCAAATGTTGAAATGCTATGCGCCTTTGCAGCTTCAAGAATTTCGGCAGTAAAGTCATCTTGTTGCGGCACGATTGCAACGCCATTCGGTAAAATATGGTGATAAATTTCCGATTTAGCACGGCAAATACCTTCACGCCCACCAAATTCACCCAGATGAGCTGTACCAATATTTAAAATGCCTGCAACATGGGGCTGAACAATTTTTGAGGTGTAATCAATCTCGCCTTGATGGTTTGCACCCAACTCCATCACCGCATATTGATGTTCCTTGCGAAGCTCTAGCAACATCATCGGGACACCAAGGTCATTATTTAAATTGCCTCGGGTAATTAATGTCGGTGCTAAGCGCGACAATATACTTCCCAACATTTCTTTGGTCGTCGTTTTACCACTACTGCCCGTCAAGGCAATTACCTTTAATTGTGGGTTCTGTTCACGGCGATAAGCGCCAAGTTGTCCTAAAGCCAAACGGGTGTCGGTAACAACAAGTTGAGCAATATCAATATCTAGCGGACGTTCAACAATGGCGATTTGACAACCATTTTCAGCAACTTGCGCAACGAAATCATGCGCATCAAAACGCTCACCTTTTAGCGCTAAAAAGGCATCCCCAGTTTCCGCATGACGCGAGTCCGTCAAAATACGTTTAATTTCAGTTTGAGGGATCTGGTCTTTATGCCAGTAGCCCTGTGTTGCCTGTTGTAATTGTTGAGCTGTCCACGGTTCCAAAGGCACGGTACTGGTGGTTGAAGTATGCATAATTTGTCCTATTGTGCAGGGTAAGCAGCGTCTACAGTATGATGTTGCGCAGCAATCGCTGATTGCACTTCGACAACATCATCAAACCAGTGACGCACGCCATTAATTTCTTGATAATTTTCATGTCCTTTACCAGCAATCACAACAATGTCGCCAGGCTGAGCCTGTTGTGCAACAAATTTGATTGCTTCACGGCGGTCATGAATTTCATGCATACGGTGCCCTGAAAAATCGATTTCTTGCTTCATGTCTGCAAAAATCTGTTCAGGGTCTTCTGTTCGTGGGTTATCTGAAGTCAAAATAATCGGGTTTGCACCATCTAAAGCTGCTTGAGTCATAAGTGGACGCTTACCGCGATCACGGTCTCCACCACATCCAAATACTGCCCAAAGTTGATTCGAAACATGGCGTTTTAGTGTTTTAAGCACTTGAATTAATGCATCTGGTGTGTGCGCATAATCAACAACAAATAAGCGATCACCATCGCGAATGACCTGCATTCTGCCTGGCGCACCAATCAGTTGAGGAACGAAAGCGACTAGTGCTTTTAAAACAAAACCCGCTTGTTCAGCAGCAATGAGTGCTGCAACCAAGTTTTCGACATTAAAATGCCCCAATAACGGACTTTGTACCTCAAAAGAACCGTGTGGACTCACTAAATTAAATGTTGCCCCAGCTAAACTGTAACTTAGGTCAGTAATATAATAATCGGCAGTATTTTGAGTAAGTGAATACGTTAAAATTTTTGGTTGAGCAGGATTTTCCTTTGCTGCATTTATCATAAGAGCAGCATGCTCATCATCTAAATTAATAACAGCTACTTTTAAAGAATTGAAACGGAATAAAAGAGCCTTTGCTTCTGCGTAAGCTTCTAAAGTTCCATGATAATCCAGATGATCACGACTCAAATTACTATAAACGGCAATCTCAATAGCACAGCCATTTAAACGTCCTTGCTCTAAACCATGTGAACTTGCCTCTAAAGAAGCAAAAGTCGCACCTTGTTTAGCATAATCATGCAATGCATTTTGTAGGTGTAAAGCATCAAGCGTAGTATGAGTTGATGGCGTTAAGTCTGGCAAAATACCATTACCTGTAGTACCCATCACGGCACAACGCTGTTGTTGTGAGCTAATTAATTCAGCCACTAGACGCGAAATTGTGGTTTTACCATTTGTACCAGTCACGGCAATAATACGTGCTGGCGTCACAGGATCTATACGCTGTAAATAACGCTCTTGCCATTCGCCCATACGTTGACGCACATCAGGACATACCCACTCATTTGCCACACCCAGCTCAGTCTCACTAATGATGGCAAGCGCACCATTCACTAAAGCCGACTCAGCAAAGGTACGCGTTTTTTCAGGTTGGCTATAACTGGTCAAAGCGATAAAGATCTGGCCTGACTCAACCTTACGGCTGTCTAAACTAAAACCATGAAAAGGCTGCTTAGACCAGTGTGCATCAATCTCGACTGGATTAATTTCTTGAAAAGAAACAGACATAGCTTACCTGCGAATAGGATTTACTGAAGTATCAAGGGGCTTATCAAGCGGCACATTCATTAAACGCAATGATTCTTGCATAATGCGTGCAAAAACAGGGGCCGCAACCAAACCACCGTAATAACGACCTTGTGGATTTTCAACAACGACAATAACTGCTAAACGAGGATCGCTAATCGGAGCTACACCTGCAAATAAAGCACGGTATTCATTATTTGAATAACCTTTGCGGTCTGCACGAAGTTTATGAGCCGTACCCGTTTTACCGCCAACACGATAACCCGGAATATTAGCTTGTTTGGCAGTACCACCCGGCATAGTTACTTGCTCGAGCATAAGCAAAACCTGATCAGCAATTTTTGGAGCAAGAACTTGCTCACCTTTCGGTGCTTGATCGAGCTTATGTAGGCTTAAAGGCATTTTCACCCCATGGTTTGCAAGCATTGCATAGCCTTGCGCCAACTGGAGAATAGTTGCGTTTAGACCATAACCATAAGCCATAGTACCGATTTGAGAAGAGTTTAATTTGCTTACGGGAAGCACTAAACCAGAGCTTTCGCCAGGGAACTTCACAGCAGAACGTTTACCAAAGCCAGCACGATTAAAGAAGCTCGGTAATGTTTCCTTAGGAAGTGATAACGCAATTTTTGCCGAACCTACGTTTGATGACTTGATAATTACGCCACTAACCGTCAAAGCACCATAGTTATGTGTATCGCGAATGGTATGCCAACCTAAACGCATTGAACCAGGTGAAGTGTTGACAATCGTATTTGGTGTGTATTTTCCAGTTTCGAGCGCAGCAGAAATCGTAAAAGGCTTCATGGTAGAACCCGGTTCGAACATATCAATCGCACCGCGGTTACGCATAGCATCTTTATTAGATAAGCCGTTTTTATCATTCGGGTTATAAGATGGCCAACTGGTCATTGCCAGAATTTCACCTGTTTTAACATCTACAGCGATTGCTGTTGCCGAACGGGCATTATTTGCAACGCCAGCAGCAGTCAACTCACGATACATAATATATTGCAAACGAGAGTCGATACTTAAAGTGATGTTTTCGCCTGGCTCACCTTCACGAATAACCTCTGAAACTTTTAAGCGGTTACCACGTTTATCACGAATAATTTTTTGCTCACCATCCACACCTGACAGTTGTTTATTCAACTGCATTTCCAAGCCTTCAATCCCTTGGCCTTCGCTATTTGTTAGACCAATAATCTGAGCATTTGGCTGTGGTTGAGGATAATAACGTTTATATGTTTTCTCGGCATAAACGCCTTGGAAGTTACCCTTTGTAATCAGATCTGCCTGTTGTGGTGGCACTTCTTTTTTCAAAACTAAATAACGAGAACGTGGACGTGCATTCATCTGTTTCTTAAGATCGGCACGGTCTAAGCCAACCACATCAGCCAATTCATCAAGATTCAGGTTTTTATCTGGTAATTGGCGTTTTAACTTACGATTATTCGGATCTTTCTTTAATTCTGCCGTAATTTCGTCATATAAATGCTTAGTATCAAAATAATCACGCGGATCCATTACGATTTTCATGATCGGAGTACTGATCGCTAAAGGCACACCATGGCGATCGCTAATCACCCCACGCATTGCCTCAATACGTTCCGTACGCAAAATATTGGCATTGGCCTTGTTTTGTAAAAAGTCTTTATTAATGACTTGCACATAAAATGCACGTGCAATTAATACAACAAAACAGAGCAGTACTGTTGCCCAGAGCAGATAAAACCGCCACATATCAAAGGCAAGAGTTGGTTTTTCCGAAATAGACTGCTGTTTTTTCCGTGTTTGCTTTGTTCGCTTATCTACCATACAGCAAGGCCTTACTTATTTTGCTCTGAGGTCATCGGTAAAGAAATTACCACCGTTTCTGCAGCAGGTGGCGAAAACATCCGTAGTTGGGTTACAGCACGCGTACCAATCTGTGCTGTTGCACCGAAGGTTTGTTGCTCAATAAGCAAACGCCCCCATTCAGCATTGAGATCATCACGCTCACGCATATAAGAGCTAAGCTCTCTATAATCATGACGATATTCAAATACTTGAAATACCACCATCATGGCACTAATAAAAACAAGTGCCACTAGTACGGTATATACCACAACTTTTTTCACCACTTTATTTTCGGTGGTTTCAATTTCATCACTGCTTTTCATTACGCGCCTTTTTGTTCCAAGCGTTCAGCAACCCGAAGCCATGCACTACGTGAACGAGGATTCGCTTTTACTTCTTCTTCACTCGCACGAACCCGTGAAATTTTCTTTAACCTTCTTGTATCTACCTGTTGCTGTGGCATCCCCCAGCCAAAATCTTCTGCCAAAGTCGATTCTTTTTGAATAAATTGTTTGATCAAGCGATCTTCAAGAGAATGAAAGCTAATCACAGACAAACGTCCTTTTGGTTTTAGCAAGTCTACAGCTTGTGGTAAAAATACTTCAATATCATCTAGTTCTTTATTAATAGCAATACGAATTGCCTGAAATGTACGTGTGGCTGGATGCTTATGTTTTTCCCATTTTGGATGAGCTGTTTTAACAAGTTCTGCCAACTGTGCAGTCGTGTCGAGTCTTCCAGCCTGTTTAATAGCTTTTGCAATACGTCGACTATAACGTTCTTCGCCATATTGATAAATAATATTTGCCAATTGTTCTTCTTCAATTTCAAGCAACCACTCAGCCGCAGTTAATCCTTTAGAGTTATCCATGCGCATGTCTAACGGACCATCTTGCATAAAACTGAAACCACGCTCAGCTTGGTCGAGTTGAGGAGATGACACCCCTAAGTCAGCCATAATGCCATCAACACTCATCACACCAATTTCCTGCATTTTTTCTTTAATATCAGCAAAACTGGCATGAATAATAGTAAATCTTGGATCTTCTTGTGCCAAAGCAGCCGCAACTTCCAAAGCTTGAGGGTCTTTATCAAATGCATACACTCGTGCATTTTCATCAAGTTTCGAGAGCAATAAACGTGTATGCCCACCTCGTCCGAAGGTTGCATCGATATACACCCCTGTTGTGCGATCTGCCAATAAGCTCTCAACGGTCTCAAAAAGTAAGACAGAAATATGCGACATAGGTGTTAAATCATTGCGTAAAAATGTAACTGCACATTATCACCTTGTTTATGTCCAACACCAAACGGCTTTTTGTAGGAAAATATTAATTTTTCATAGATAAAACCGTTTTATTAGCATTTTTTAAGCAAAAAAAGAAAGCAAGCCCACTTTTTTAAGTTTGCTTACTTTCTTTATAAATATTTAGCTTTTAACTTTTCTTTTGGACTACTATTTTTTAAACATTCTATTTACTGTTTGCCACCATAAATTTGATCAAAAATAGCGCCATTTGCAAAATGAGTTTTCTGTGCTTTAGCCCAGCCACCGAATACATCATTAATGGTAAATAATTTAATTTTTGGGAATTGCGCTGCATATTTCGCAGCTACTTGAGCATTACGCGGTCGGAAATAATGTTTAGCAGCCAATTCTTGGCCTAAAGGTGAATATAAAAAGTTTAAATAGCCTTTTGCTAAAGTTCGGTTTCCATCTTTATCTACGGTTTTATCTACAATCGCGACAGATGGTTCAGCTAAAATCGAAATTGATGGATAAACAATTTCATATTTATCTTTATCTAGTCCTTTAGTTGCCAATAATGCTTCATTTTCCCAAGACAATAAAACATCACCAATGCCACGTTCAGCAAATGTTGTAAGTGAACCACGTGCTCCTGAATCAAGCACTTTCACATTGTGATAAAGCTTTTTAACCAGCTCACGAGCTTTAGCATCATTTCCACCCGGCTGTTTTAAAGCATATCCCCACGCAGAGAGATAAATCCAACGCGGTGCGCCACCTGTTTTAGGGTTAGGTGTAATAATTTCTATTCCCGGTTTTGTTAAATCATTCCAGTCGCGTATGTTTTTTGGATTACCCTTTCGCACTAGAAATACGACAGTTGAAGTATAGGGCGCCGAGTTATTTGGAAATTCTTTTTGCCAATTTGGCTGAATAAAACCAGCTTTCACAATCTCGTCAATGTCATTCGCAAGTGCTAACGTTACTACATCAGCCTCAAGCCCTGTTGCTACTGCACGAGCCTGTTTACCAGATCCCCCATGCGATTGTTTAAATTCAACATCTTGCCCTGTCCGCTGTTTCCAAAACTTACCAAAAGCCTGATTATATTCTTGATAAAACTCCCGCGTCGGGTCATAAGAGACATTTAAAAAAGAAGTAGCTGCTTGAGCTGCTGTTAACGCCATTCCTATATACAAAGCGACAGCCATTATTGATATTTTTTTCATTTACAAAATCCATCATTCATTTTAGTTTTACTATATTTTTAATTTTATTTTTTACAATCAATTACTTATATTTATATCTTTATTACTAATCTTTTTTAAAGATATACTTTAGAATGTCTGAGTTATTCATTTTTGAAAAATTTTGTAATTATTCTTACAACTTATTTAGGACCTTCACTTTATCTACACATTAATTTGATAAATAATGAAGTGCAAAGGATACATATGGTTTACATTTAAGTCGACCAGATTAAAATATAGGTAAATTTTGTAAAAATTGTGACACAGTTCAACTTTTTTATTAAGATTTATGTTTAAATCGTAGTATTACCGTAATTTTACATTTTGTTAAACTCAAAAAATAGATGAAATGTAATGAACAGAGGGGATGATTAACAATGAAAATTCATTATGGAAAAGCGTTAAGCTTAAGTTTGGTGCTGGGCTTGGCATCACAGTTCTCTGCAGCAGCAGTACTTAAAGATACTCCAAATAAAACTGGTTCAGATAAGCAAACTTCACTTATTGAAAAAGCTTTAGATCAACAAAAACGCAACCCTATTGTGTTACCGTCTACAAATGATGAACTTAAAGTTCTAAATACGATTCGCGTTACACCAACTCAAAATTTTCTAGCTGCACAACATGAGCGTTTTTCACGTTTTGTTCAGGCAATCTTTCAGCCGCATGCTTCTTAAAATCTGAAACACCCCCTCTTCGTTTCAGTTTTAGCCCAGACTGACGTTAAATAAAACGTCAGAATACTGGGCTTTTTCGTTATAATAGTTTCAATTTTTATTCTGACCCTTTATCTATGAAAGTTCGTACTCGTATTGCACCTTCCCCTACTGGTTTTCCTCATGTCGGCACAGCCTACATTGCTTTATTTAACATGTGTTTTGCAAAACAACATGGTGGAGAATTTATTTTAAGGATTGAAGATACAGACCAACTTCGTTCTACACCAGAATCTGAAAAAATGATTTTGGATTCATTACGTTGGTTAGGTTTAAATTGGTCTGAAGGTCCAGATGTAGGTGGTCCGCATGCACCATATCGTCAATCTGAACGTATGGGAATTTATAAGCAATACGCATTAGAACTTGTTGAAAAAGGTCATGCTTTTTACTGTTTTGCAACAGCAGAAGAACTTGACCAGATGCGTGCGGAACAACAAGCACGTGGCGAAACACCAAAATATGATGGCCGCGGCTTAAAGCTTTCTCAAGAAGAAGTGACTCGCCGTCTTGAAGCGGGTGAACCTCATGTCATTCGTATGAAAGTGCCTGAAGAAGGTGTTTGTAAATTTAATGACTTGCTCCGTGGAGAGGTTGAAATTCCTTGGGCACAAGTCGATATGCAAGTTCTTCTTAAAACAGATGGCTTACCAACTTACCATTTAGCTAACGTTGTTGATGACCATTTAATGGAAATCACTCATGTATTGCGTGGTGAAGAATGGCTCCCATCTGCACCAAAGCATCAATTGCTTTACCAATATTTTGGTTGGGAAATGCCAACACTTTGCCATATGCCATTGTTGCGCAACCCAGATAAATCAAAACTATCTAAACGTAAAAACCCAACATCAATTAACTACTACCGCGATATCGGTGTATTACCAGAAGCCTTGTTAAATTATTTAGGCCGTATGGGTTGGTCAATGCCAGATGAAAGAGAAGTTTTCACATTACAAGACATGATGGATAACTTTGACATTCAACGTGTATCACTAGGCGGACCAATTTTTGACGTTGAAAAATTGAACTGGCTTAACGGTCAATGGATCAAAGGGTTAACTCCAGGTCAATTATTAGACCGCTTATTAACATGGAAGAGTGATCGCAGCACTTTAGAAGATATTGCTGCCGCTATTCAACCACGTATTAATTTACTTTCAGAAGCTGTGAATTGGGCTGGTTTCTATTTCAACCATATGCCACAAATCACAGCAGAAATGTTTGAAAGTAAAAAATTGACTCAAGAGCAAGTTCGTCAAAGTTTGCAATTTGCAATTTGGCGTCTTGAAGGCCAATTTACTTGGAATAATGACACCGTTAGCCAAACCCTAATGGATCTTGCAAATCAGATGGGCATTAAATTACGTGATTTTATGCCAGCGTTCTTTATTGCAATTGCCGGTTCAACGAGCTCAACACCAGTTATGCAGTCAATGGTTACGCTTGGACCTGATTTAACTTTCGCTCGCTTACGTCATGCCCTAGAAATTGTGGGTGCACCAAGTAAGAAAGAAGTTAAAAATTGGGAAAAACTCAATGAGAGCTTAAAATTGCCGAAAAATGACGCAACTAGCGAAGTTTAATTCATTTTTTTGTTGACGTGTGAGCGCATTCACCCTAAGATTGCGCTCACACAAACTGGGGTCATAGCTCAGTTGGTAGAGCGCTACAATGGCATTGTAGAGGTCAGCGGTTCGATCCCGCTTGACTCCACCACGCTCCTTTGTGTTTGCCTCATCAAGTCCCTATCGTCTAGAGGCCTAGGACATCGCCCTTTCACGGCGGTAACCGGGGTTCGAATCCCCGTAGGGACGCCATATTCTGCTTTAATAATTATTAAAAGACTCTCTCGTCACCTTACTGTTTATTCTTTATCTCTTTCTAGATTGCACATTTGTCTATTTTATCTAAAATAGCGTCTTTCTTAATTCTCTCAATGTGTAATATGCAGCCATCTGACAATCAACTAGATGCTCATCAGCATCAGAACAGTACTGCACCTTTAAAAAGAGCCATGAGTACTCGCCATCTTGTGATGTTATCACTGGGCGGAGCGATCGGAACTGGTCTATTTTTAGGTTCAGGGGAAGTCATTTCACAAACTGGAGCTATTGGCGCAATTATTGCCTATATTCTTGGTGGCGCGATCGCTTACATGGTTATGCTCTGCCTAGGAGAACTCGCTGTACACATGCCTGTTTCAGGGTCTTTCGGTGCATATGCCAAAAAATATATTAGTCCAAGTACGGGCTACATGATTTCTTGGATGTACTGGCTAACTTGGACGGCAACGCTTGGAACCGAATTCACAGCCGCGGCTCTACTCATGCAAGAATGGTTCCCGCATATTTCAATGTGGATTTGGACAATTATTTTTGCGGTTACTATTTTTGGCTTAAATATTAGTTCAACTCGTATTTTCGCTGAATCTGAATTCTGGCTAGCCCTTGTTAAAGTCATTACCGTCATTGCCTTTATTGTGCTGGGCTTATTAGCAATTTTTGGTTTAATTCCATTCCATGGTTCCCAAACTGCTCCTCTATTTAGCAATCTGACAGCTCAAGGCTGGTTTCCTCATGGTTTAATTCCTATTTTTACAACCATGTTAATTGTTAATTTTGCTTTCTCAGGAACCGAATTAATTGGTGTAGCAGCAGGTGAAACAAAAGATCCGGCTCAAAATGTTCCAAAAGCAATTAATGCTGCAATCTGGCGTCTACTTATTTTCTTTGTAGGTACTATCATTGTTATTAGTGCTTTGCTTCCTTTCCAACTTGCTGGCTTAGGCGGTGATGGCGTAAGTAGCAGCCCTTTCGTTACTGTATTTAATTATATTGGCATTCCATATGCGGATGGCATTATTAGGTTTGTAATTATTACAGCTCTGCTTTCGGCAGCAAACTCTGGACTTTATGCTGCTTCACGTATGATGTGGTCACTGTCGGAACAAAAATTACTGCCTAGCGTATTTGCCACTCTATCAAAAAGTGGAACACCGATTGTAGCTCTAGTGGTAACGATGTTCGGTGCCATTCCGGGTTTGTTATCAGAGCAATTTGCACCAGAGACTATTTTTAAAAATCTGCTTGGTGTTGCGGCTTTTACTATGGTCATTGTATGGATGAGTATTTGTTTAAGTCAGTTCAATTTCCGTCGCCAATGGTATCGATCAGGCCATACGGTTAAAGACTTACAATATGCTGCCCCTCTATTCCCTATTGTGCCAATTTTAGGTTTCGTTTTCTGTTTTATTACTTGTTTAAGTATGGCAGCAGATCCTGAAATGCGTGCCGGTTTTGTAGGCTGTCTAATTTTCACAGCTTTATGCTATCTCAGTTATTTTATTTTTTACCGCAATAAGGCCTAAACTTATTGTTGTGAAAAAAGTGTAGCAAAAAGCTACACTTTTTTTTGCCTACATACTGGTTTTCGACAAGATACCGTTGTAGATTGAAATTTATATTAAAAACAAAATCTTGTATAGAATGAAAATTATATTTATCCACGGGATGAATCAACAAAACTACACAGCACATCGCTTGAAAGAGCATTGGTTAAAAGTATTTAAGCTCGGCCTAAAACAAATGCCTTGCAAAATTAATGTCCGCGATCTTCATATTCATATGCCGTTTTATGGCGACCTAATGACTAAATATCAATTAAGCAATCAATTAGACCTTAATACGTTATTACCTAAATCATTTTTAAATAATTATTTGCCCATTCACTTCCATCACAACAATCCCCCAGCTAAAGAACACACCCCATTTGTTCCCTTATTACCTCCAGCAACAGATCCAGCTGAAAAAAGCTTTTCGGAACGACTTTATCTCACTTCTCAGCTTGTAAAAGACCGCGTACTCAAAGAGCTAGTCGTACTTTTAAATAACTTCCCTAAATTGCATGAAAGTTTGATCCAGCAGTTTTTAATTGAAACATATATGTATTTGTCTAATCCTGAGTTTATGCAGGAAGTGAATGAGCGGATTTTAAAGAAAATGCGAGAAGACGAAGATTATATTATCGTTGCTCATTCTCTCGGCTCGGTTATTGCTTTTAACCTTCTTTCGGACCCTACTTATCAGTTTTCGATTAAACGATTTATAACGCTAGCTTCTCCTTTATCTTTTCGCGTGATTCAAAGCAAGCTTGCCAGTCCAATTTCTAGACCACCCTGTATCCATGGTGATTGGTTTAATTTTTACTCACAAGATGATTTTTTGACCGCATTTCCATTATGCGAGGCTCCATTTAATTTTGAGCCGCCTATTATTAATCAGAAAATTTATACTTTCGCTAACCAGCCACATGAGATTTTAGGGTATCTACAACACCCCTCGGTTATAAAGGCTATTATTGAGCCTTTTCAGAAAAATGAAGGCTAAATGTATATATTTTCTACGATTTGAGTTATTTTTAATCGCTTGACTGTTTTTTTTAATATTTCTTCAGAAAACTATTTGACACTTTTATTAAATCGACCTAATATACGCCCACCTCTGAAACGTCCCTATCGTCTAGAGGCCTAGGACATCGCCCTTTCACGGCGGTAACCGGGGTTCGAATCCCCGTAGGGACGCCAATATTTTTTTTCAGATGTATGCCTCATATAAGTCCCTATCGTCTAGAGGCCTAGGACATCGCCCTTTCACGGCGGTAACCGGGGTTCGAATCCCCGTAGGGACGCCAAATTCTAAAAAGCCACTGCATAACGTCAGTGGCTTTTTTCTTGCCTTAAAAATAAAAAGCCAATCAATAATTAGCTTTTCATATGCTCTACTAACCTGCAATCCCTACTTGTACTTCAAGACGACCCGACTGTACTCGAAGCCCCCTAATTTCAAACTGATCTACCAGTTGCTGCACAAGCTCGCGACTTTCTCTCAAAATATTCAAGCCCGGTAAAATACTAAAATCAGTCAAACTTAAAAGCTTTTCAACCATCCATGAGCGATTATTAATAAAGTCAATAAATCCTGCTTGCTCTAGATCAATAAACCACATGCGGTGGCCATCGCGTTGGATTCCGGGAATATCGCCAATCAAATGATTAATCAGTGATGGAATGGGTAACATATTTACGACTTCAAAACCCACTCGACCAATACGGCGTACCGCCCAATTGGATAAGGTTCCCCCATGACGAATCTGGACGTCGAGACTCTCATCCATTTGACGTAGGCGCAAGAATTTTTCCTGCCCAATACGACATTCCAATACTTTAAAATCCAAACTCAAACGATACATGAAACGATGGTAATGCCCATCAATCTCGACTTGGAAACTATCATTGCCACATTTGATTTTAATATCATCAATTTCAGAGCGGTCAATGCGCTTTCGGATTTGATTATTTAATAATATTTCAGGTAAGTACAAAGTTAAGGTACTTTTCCCCAAAAATGTCCGCGCCATAATCAATGCGACTTGGCGTGCTGTTTCACTGGTTTCAGACACCATATCTCTTACAGTGCCTGCTGCCAGATTTGTCATGCCCACAACGCCACGTCTCGTCTGAGTAGTGACTTGATCAAGTGCATCCAAAGCCGCATCAGCAACTCCAGCAATATTACGTGTTGTGTCACTCGCAAACCCAACTGCATCTTGAGCATGTTGCAATGTCTTATGCAGTAATCGACGAGATAATGACGGTTTCGCGGTATCTGGGGTAGCTAAAACCGATGCTGTCGTTGTAGGCTGCGACTTATTGTCATCTTGTTGACCCAAGTCCCTTTCTCCTTTTTATATTTATTTCACATCCTATTTACGAGTATTTAAGCTCATTTATCGTGCTCATCACACTTCATTTTTCTGTAGATTAGCATGCTCTACAATATTATTTTAATTTTTATGTGTACGGATAAATCATCATTTTTTTATATTTCTTTGTTTATTCATAAGTAATTTTTATGCTAACTCAAAGCATCTCATCGATATCTTACAAATTTTTTTCTTTCTGCACATTTCCGTTAGAATAGATTCAAACTAAATGTGGAGTTCTCATGCAATATCGTTGCCCTAAATGTCAAAGTGTTAAAATTATGCCTGTGAGCCAAGGCGTTAACAGCGCGAAACCTGTCGTTCCTAAAAGTCTGGTTATCTTGATTCCTGCAATTTTTGTGCTTTTGCTCTTAGTAGTGATTAGCATTTTTATGTGGATTTTTGGCAATGGTGCAGGTAGTTCTCTTCAAATCGCAACAGTAGTTGCTTTTGTTGTAGCTGTAGGGGCAGGTTTTATGTTCTGGCGTGATTTGCCTGATTTCAAATTATCTATGCAAGCATTTATGCAGTCACAAAAGCACTGGAAATGCCGTGACTGCAATAACGAGTGGGAAATCTAATGAATAACTCACATCAGTTTAATGCTGATGTGAGTGTTTTTCGTCAGTATGTTCATGTGGAGCATGTTGATTAATATGCTGGCAATTGATCTCGGCATCGTCTTCAATTTGCAATGTCACTTCACCAATACCATGTTCATGAGAAAGCATTTCAACAGCATCTTGATATAACTTGGTACGGTCAGCTTGCGGCGCAAATAGATGCACCGTTAAATGAATATTTTTCGAAGTAATTGCCCATACTTTCAGTTGGTGGATACTCTCCACACCATTTAAAGAAAGTAGATCGGCACGCAGCTTCTCAATATCGACTTCTTCCGGCACCCCTTCGAGCAAAATATTAATACTCTGTTTCAGTAAAACCCATGTCCGTGGTAATACCCAAAAACCAATCAAGACTGCAATAAGCGTATCAATCCAATACCAGTTGGTGAAGTAAATGATAAGCGCCCCAATAATCACCCCTACCGAGCCTAGCGCATCACTCAATACTTCTAGATAAGCCCCCTTCACATTTAAACTGTTATTGGCACTCGACATGAGAATTTTCATTGAGATGAGATTAATCACCAAACCAATGGACGCGACAATCAACATTCCCAAGCTTTGAATTTCAGGTGGCTTAGAGAAGCGGATATAGGCCTCATATAAAATATAAATTGCCACCACAAAAAGCATGAGTGCATTAAATAAAGCAGCCAGAATTTCAAAGCGCTGATAACCGAAAGTGCGTTTATTATCGGCAGGACGTTTGGAAATTTGAATGGCGATCAAAGCAATTGCTAAAGCCGCTGCATCTGTAAACATATGTGCAGCGTCAGAAAGCAATGCCAAACTTTGCGTAATTAAACCTGCAATGACCTCAACAATTAAAAACGTTGTCGTAAGCGCTAAAGCAATCGTTAATTTCTTAGCATTACCTTCAGTCACTACAGCATGACTATGATCATGACCATGATGTCCACCCATTTTGCGGACTCCTTTTTATTTATCTTTATGGTGAGTTAAAAGTAACGATGAAGACACCATTACCTTTAACTCTTTCAAACACTTTTTTGAGTTGACTCTGTCATCAAAAAAGATATCTCAAATCGATGACATTATGAATGCTCAACACTTTTCGTCTTGCCTTCATTCATCCATCGATAAATGACCGGTAATAAAACCAGCGTTAATATCGTAGATGAAATAATGCCACCGATTACTACAGTTGCCAAAGGTCGCTGTACTTCTGCACCAGTTCCAGTTGCCAAAGCCATTGGAATAAAGCCAAGAGATGCGACACAAGCCGTCATGAGTACAGGTCTTAAACGTAAGATTGCTCCATTCCATGTTGCAGTTTGAATATCAAATTTTTCTCTAAGCTCTTTAATAAAGCTCAGCATCACCAGACCATTCAAAACAGCGACACCTGATAAGGCAATAAACCCAACACCAGCAGACATGGACAGCGGAATATCTCTTAGCCAAAGCGCAATCAGACCACCTGACAAAGCAAAGGGTACGCCGCTAAAGACCAACAAGCTTTCTTTCACATTATGGAATACCGCCATGAGCAGAATAAAAATCATAGCAAGCGCCAATGGAATAACTATTTTCATTCGGGCAGCCGCTGAAGTGAGATTTTCAAACTGACCGCCATATTCCAACCAATAACCCGCCGGCAGTTGTTCTTTTGCGAGTGTTGTTCTTAACTCTTGAACAAATGATCCTAAGTCACGGCCTTCTACGTTTGCAGTAATAATGACACGGCGCTTCCCATTTTCACGTCCCACCTGATTTAGGCCTGAGGTACGTTCAACTTTAGCGACATCTTGAAGCTGGATGAGGCCACCATTTGGCAACTGAATCGGAAGCTGAGCTAAGTTTTGGATGGTACGCTGTTGGTCTTCTAGGCGAATTTCAAAATCAAATCGTCTATCGCCTTGTAAAATCTGCCCAACATTTTGTCCACCGACACTTGCAGCAACAATATCTTGAATAGCTTTGGCAGATAGTCCGTATTGCGCGGCCAGAGGTCGGTTAATTTCAACACTCAACACCGGTAAACCGCTCGTTTGTTCTACCTTAACCGCGGTAGCGCCTGAATTTTTTTGTACTTTCTGAGCGAGTGCTTGAGCCTGCTCATTGAGTACTTGCATATCGTCGCCAAAAATCTTGACGCCAATATCACTCCGAATCCCTGATATTAGCTCATTAAAGCGCAGCTCAATCGGTTGAGAGAACTCACTGTTATTACCCGGTAATGTCGCTAAAAAAGCTTCCATACGTGAACGCAGCTCAGCTAGCGTCTCTTTAGAGTTTGGCCATTGATTATGCGGTTTAAGTAAAATAACTGCATCAGAGATATTCGGCGGCATCACATCAGTTGCAACCTCAGCTGTACCTGTTCGAGCAAAAACAGCTTTCACCTCTGGAAAGTTTTTCAAAATGAGCTTTTCAGTATTTTCCTGCATTCGCAGTGATTGCTCGAGCCCAGTACTCGGTGAACGCATTTGCTGTAAGGCAAAATCACCTTCACTGAGTTGCGGTGCAAATTCACTGCCCATTTGGGTCGCTAACACACCTGTGAGTACTAAAATACTTAATGCAAAGCTAACAACCACTATCTTAAGCTGATAAGCCTGATCAAGGATATCTTGATATTTCTGCTTTAAAAGCTGCATCCAGCGTGTTTCTTTTTCTTTCACTTCACCCGTAACAAAAAGAGCAACTGCCGCTGGTACAAATGTCACAGAAAGAATCATGGCACCCAATAATGCCATCACCACAGTCATCGCCATTGGATGGAACATTTTGGCTTCAACACCAGATAAAGCAAAAATAGGTAAATAGACCACTAAAATAATCATTTGCCCAAAAATTAGTGGGCGACGGGCCTGTTTTGCTGCAAGGAAAACTTCTTTGAATCGCTCAGCTCGTGTAAGAGGTCGGTGTAGGGCATGCTGTGCTTCTGCTAGACGTCGAATACAGTTCTCTACAATAACAACTGCACCATCTACAATAATCCCGAAATCAAGCGCTCCCAGACTCATTAGATTGGCACTAATGTTTTGCTCAGCCATACCTGTTAGGGTAAATAACATCGAAAGTGGAATAACGCAGGCTGTGATTAAAGCAGCTCTAAAATTTCCTAAAAAAATAAATAAAATCACAATAACCAGAATTGCGCCTTCTACAAGGTTCTTCTGCACCGTTGCAATTGCTTTGTTTACTAAACTCGTTCGGTCATAAACCGTTTCGATTTCCACACCTTTAGGTAATGTAGGCTGAATTTCCTTAATTTTGCTATCAACCGCCTGAGCAACGGTACGGCTATTTTCTCCCATCATCATCATGGCAATGCCAAGAACCGTTTCCTCACCGTTGTAAGTTGCAGCACCCGTTCTTAAATCATGTCCAATAGAGACATTTGCCACATCGGCCACGCGAATGGGTAACCCATTTTTGGTGCTCACAGTAATGTTTTGAATATCTTCAACACTACTTAACATGCCCGGCACACGAACAGTGAGTTGTTCGCCGTTTTCTTCAATGAAACCTGCACCGCGATTTTCATTATTTTCTTGTAGAGCAGTTTGAAATTCATTAATTGAAATCTGAAGCTGCTGTAAACGTTTTAAATCAGGTGACACAATATAGGTTTTATTGTAGCCACCAATACTGTTAATTTCTGCTACGCCTTTCACACGCTGCAATTGAGGACGCACAATCCAGTCCTGAATTTCACGTAAGTCCATGGCTGTATAGGACGTACCATCTGCTTTCTGAGCGCCTGATTTTGCTTTTACCACCCATTGGTAGATTTCACCCAGCCCCGTTGAAACAGGAGACATGACTGGATCAACTGATTCAGGCAGTTGCCCGTCTGCCTCTTGTAAACGTTGGTTAATCAGCTGTCTTGCCCAATAAATATCGGTTCCATCTTTAAAAATAATGGTGACTTGGGAAAGTCCATAGCGGGAAATTGAACGAGTCTGCTCCAGATTAGGAATACCAGCCATCGCATTTTCAATAGGATAGGTAATTCGCTGTTCAACCTCTAAAGCGGTATAACCATTGGCTTGAGTATTAATCTGAACTTGCGTATTAGTAATATCTGGAACTGCATCAATAGGAAGCTTTTGATAACTCCAGATCCCAACTCCAATCCAAGTCAATACAAAGAGCATGACCCAAATAGCATTTTGAATAGCAAACTGAATAATTCTGTCAAATAGCCCTTCTGGTTTGGGTAGCTCAGTTTTATTAATGTCCATGCTCAGCCTCTCCTTTTTCCAGTTCGGATTTCAGCAAGAAGCTACCTTCTGCCACATAGCGCTGGCTTGGATTAATACCTTTTACAACTTCGACCCACTGGCCATCTTTAGAGCGTTGTCCCAACTGCACAATGACAGGCTCAAATTCAAAGCCTGTTTTAACCATTTTTGGGGTAAAGATAACGTCTTTCCCTTCGACTTGTTGAATCGCCTGAGCTTTTACACGAGTCACTTTTTGTGTTGTGCCTGAAGAATTCAGCTCAACATTAACCATTAAGTTTGGACGTAATTCACTGTTATTTGCCAAGACCTTGGCACGCACTTGTAAACGTCCCGTTTGAGCATCGGCCTCTGTTGTTAAACTTTGAACCTGAGCTTTAAATGCATTCCCAGTTTGTAAAGATTTAAAATCAATCTGTTGATTTGGCTGTACATTGATATTTGCATTGCTTGGTAAAATGAATTCCAACCATAACTGATCAAGCTGATTAATAATAAAAAGCTGATCTGCTAACTGTACGTTTTCACCCACTACAATATCTTTATTACTCACGATACCCGCAATTGGCGCTGTTAAGGTATAACGCCCTGCTGAACCAGAACCTGCCCCGAATGCACTTAAGCGAGAGCGAGCTGCTTTAACCTGAATTTGTGCTTGCTGATAGGCGTTATAAGCTCGTTGATAATCTTGTTTGGCAGAAATTCCTTGAGACCATAAGCTACGTTCACGTTCATAGTCCTGACGCGCTAAATCAAGATTAGACTGGGCAATTTGCAAATTGGCTTGTTGATCGACCAGATCTGGAACCAATAAGCTTGCAAGTGCCTGCCCTTTTTTAACCTGTTGCCCCAATTCAACATATACCGCTTCGACACGACCACTAAAACTTGGTGAGACATGGGCTTGTCGGTCAGTATTCACCACCAATTTTGCTGGATAAGTTTGAAGTTGAGGAACTTCACCTAGTTCAGCTTGTTCAATTTTTAAATTTTGTTCCTGCATTTGCTGAGCAGTGAGTAGCAGTGGTTTTTCACCTTCTTCATGGTGTTCTTCCCCCTCTTCTTCAGCATGCCCGTGACCTTCCGATGCTTCAGAAGAATTAGATTTATTTTTTGAATTTAAAACCAGCAAACCAATTAATAGTGCAGTGATTGCAGCAATCACCCCTACCCAAAGCCATTGAGAATTTTTCTTTAAATTTGTCGACATTATTATTCTCCTGCCTGAGTTGGGAATGTTTGACTTTGTTGCCAAGCACGTTGATTGAGCTGCATTAAGGCATCTTTCGCCATGATCTGTTCTGGTTCTAAACCAAGACGCAAACTTTGGATTTCAATTGAATTCTGCCAAGCCTGTTTTAATAGCTCGACTTTACGTAAGCGCACGTCTTGCAATTGCATGGTGGCTTGCTGAACATCGGTAACGGCGAACTTACCCAAACGAAAACCTTGCAATGTTTTTTGCTGAACCTGAACAGCAAGAGGAACTTGCTGATCATTTAATTGCTTGAACTGAATATGTAAGCCTTTTAACTCTGATATCAGAGTTTCAATAGCCGCTTGATTTTGCTGTCGGTAAAAGCTTTGCTGACGTTGAGATAGCTCTTGCTTGGCCTGAGCAATCTTGATTCCGTATTGCTGGCGATTAAAAAGATTTAAAGGAATTTCCACACCTAAACGAATTTGATTATCCGTACGCTGTTCTGGAGAACGAGTGTTATTAACACCCAAAGTTACAGTAGGCTGTGGTCTTGCTTTTACCTTAAGCTGTTGGATATTGGCTTGCTGCGCAAGAGCATCTAGCTGGAAAGAACGCTCTAATAAATTCTTTTGCGCATCTTGGCTTGGTTCTACATTCGCTGCCAACGCCCATAACTGATTTGGACTTTGGAATAGCTGAAACTGACTTGAACCACCTCCCCATAAGTTCACCAACTGTTGTTTCGCAACTTGAAGTTTTAAATCGACCTGTTGATACAAACGCTGATTTTCCAAGTGAGACATCCGCACTCGATCTACATCAACTTGTGCAATACTGCCTGCTTGATAACGTTTTTCCGATGCTTGTAAATTTTCTTGGCTGACGGATAGCTGTTCTCCAATAAGAGACTTTTCAAGCTCAAGCAAAGCCACTTGTGACCAGAAATATTTAACAATTAATTCAAGTTCAGCTTTATAACGCTGCTCAGCCAAATCAATTTTTGATATTTCCACTTTTGCTAAATTTTGTGCAGCCTTACGTTGTCCAAAAATATCTAAAGGCTGAGAAATACCAATCGCGAGTTCTTTTTCTTGATCACTTTGGAACCCTGTTTGCTCAATGGAAAGACTCGGATTAGCCCATAAGCGACTTTGCTTTAAATTAGCCTCAGCCATTTGCTGCTGTGCTTGCCAAGTGCCTTGTTGACTTTGATAGCTTTGAACTTGTGCCAGTGCCTGTTTAAAAGTAAACGCTGCTTTTTGGATAGAAGGTTCTTGTTGAATATCAGACTGAGCCATCGTTACTTGTCCAACCAATAGCATGGCAATAGACAGGCTTGAGAACGTTACAGCTTTTTTTAACGTTAACTTAACGTTATTACGTGATGAGCAACCAAGGCTCACCTGATTTTGAAAAATAAAAGACATGTTTTAGCCCCGCAATGAATATAAGATGCGGTGGGCTTTTTTTGGCTACCCCACCTATAGCGGGGTTAAAACAGGAGGCGGTTTCAGAGCACCGAGATGCGGAGACTGATAAGAATTTGACCAGTGATAAATTTGCGAAAGCTCATGTACATGCACTACAGGCGCCTGAGCTTGTTTTTCAACTTCAGTCATCACCACATGAAAACATGTTGGTAAATGGTCATGATGATCTTGCAAGTTTAAAGGTGCTTTATGAGAAGTGTTTACCTTATCGCTTTGTTCACTATGAGCATGAGGTGAAGCCTGATCTACATTCAAAATAGTATGATGCCCAAAATGATGTAATACTTTTTCCTGATTTTCATGCATGCAAAATGCTGCCGCCACATTCCATAAACTTTGGAATATGAGCAAACTAAACAAGATAGACACAAAAACGGCGGAACGTGGCAAAAGCGCACCATTAAACTAAAAAGTTGAACAGAGCCACTATAACAGGCAGTAGGCATGTAATAAAATTACAAAACCTCGATTCATAAATTCCCATTTTTTAATTTAGAACTTAGTCTCACGCTGTACGAGACAAAAATAATTTCTTTTGAGTAATCATTATGTACAAGCTTTTTTCTATATCGATATTAACCCTTTGCCTTGGCCTAACAGGCTGCGCAACGAATCTATTGTCCACTGCTTTGCCAAATGAAACAACTGAAATTAAAACCACCGTTTTAAAAAATGATCAAATTATTGCCTTAGGTCAAACAGTTAAAAATGACCAAGAACAAGGTTTTGTATTTGTGGGGAAAGACTATAACTATTTAATGACTGACGGTAGCTCAAACCTTTTAAATATTATCAAAAGTATTCCAGCAGAACAGAGAACTTTAAAGACACCATCACCGCTTGTACTTGAGATGGATGATTCTACTCATTTTCATGGCGAGATAACGATTCGTTATAATATTCCTACTTATCAAATAGATGAAAAACAAAAAGAACTTTTAAATACATTAGGGTTTAAAAATCAATTTATGGCGATGGAAAATCAAAAACAAGTTTTCTACCCTTTCACCATAATCCGCTTTAAAGGAAAGATTTATCAAAAAGCAGATAATCAAAAGATTCAACAGCAGCTCCCAACTCCCTACTCAGTCGCTCTACAACAAAAAGATGAAGTAACCAAGAAACATCCGTTTAAACGTGTAACACGCATGGCGTTGTATCCTCTTGCGATGACCTTTGATGTAATTACAGTAGCCCCATCATTAATCTGGTCAGATTTGCATGGTGACTTTAATAAATAAATTCATTCACTCTTAAAATAAAAAACCAGCCCATAGGCTGGTTTTTGTTTAAGAAAATTTCTTTTGTTTGATATTTATAAATTTTCTTATATTAAATAAAAAACTATTTTCGAGTTTTAAAGAATTCTTGATTTAACTGGGAATACTCTATTCTTATAGCAATTTCACTATACGTAAAAACAGATGTAACTTTTATGTAAGCTAAAACCTCATCTGTTTTCATCCAAATGCGCTATATTATATTTACAAAAAAAAACATAATATTTCAATATAAGGGACTAGCTTAAAAGTGTGAGTCAATTCAATCAAATTGAGGAACAAGGGAGAACTATCATGAATATGAAATCAATCAAGCATGGGCTTAATCACTTGTTTGCTTTTGAGAACTTAACCGCTGATATGCATTCGCAAGCAGTTGATGAGATTGAACAAGGTTTACGCTTTGAAGAGTTAGCCGAGCAAGATCATGAACGTATGCAAAATTGGTTAGATATAACTCCTAATGACCGAAATGCCATGTGGTGTTATTTACGCGCAGCTTTACGTGGTAGCCCAGATGCTTCATTTAAACTGGGTATTGGTTATCTAAATGGACAATTTGGTCTAGATAAAAATTATAGTGAGGCTGAAAAGTGGTTACAAAAAGCCGCAAGTCAGGGACATCCTGATGCAGATCGCTGCTTACAGGAAGCCTTTAGTAAATTGGCTTTTTCATAAATAAAAAACCAGCCCGTAGGCTGGTTTTTTTAAGTTAGCAAAAATTATCCGCTAATTTTTTTGTATTTAGTACGTTTTTGAACAGCGTCTTCACCTAAACGTGACTGACGATACGCTTCGTATTCTGCATAGTTACCTGTGTAGAATTCTGGCTGTTCATTTTCAAACGACAAGATGTGTGTCGCGATACGGTCAAGGAACCAACGGTCATGCGATACCACCATTACTGTACCTGGGAACACAAGAATTGCATCCTCAAGCGCACGTAAAGTTTCAATATCCAAGTCGTTTGATGGCTCATCCAGTAAGATAACGTTTGCGCCTTGCTGTAAAATTTTCGCAAGTTGTAAACGGTTACGCTCACCACCAGACAATTCGCCTACGCGTTTTTGCTGATCTTGACCTTTGAAGTTAAAGCGGCCGATATAAGCACGTGAAGCAATTTCATAATCGCCCACTTTCAAGATATCTAAACCACCCGATACTTCTTCCCAAACAGTTTTGTTATTGTCTAGGGTGTCACGAATCTGACCTACGTAAGCTACTTTAACTGACTCACCTAAAGTCACAGTACCTGTATCAGGTTGCTGTTCGCCAGTCATCATCCGGAATAAAGTCGTTTTACCCGCACCGTTTGGACCAACAATACCTACAATTGCTGTTGGAGGTACAGTAAACGATAAGTTTTCGTACAATACGCGGCCGTCAAATGATTTGCTGATACCTTCCACTTCCACAACTTTATTACCCAAACGAGGGCCAGGTGGAATGTAGATTTCAGACGTTTCATTACGTTGCTGGAATTCTTTAGAGTTGAGCTCTTCAAAACGCTCCATACGCGCTTTGTTTTTCTTTTGCTGACCTTTCGCATTTGAACGAACCCATTCAAGTTCTTTTTTCAATGCTTTAGCAAAAGATTCTTCTTGTTTCTGCTCTTGTTCTAAACGAGCATTTTTCTGTTCCAACCAAGAAGAGTAGTTACCTTGGTAAGGAATACCGTGTCCACGGTCAAGCTCCAAGATCCACTCGGCCACGTTATCTAAGAAATAACGGTCATGCGTAATCGCAACGATTGTGCCAGGGAAATCTTTCAAGAAACGTTCTAACCAAGATACAGACTCTGCATCCAAATGGTTCGTCGGTTCGTCAAGAAGCAACATGTCTGGCTTTGAAAGCAATAAACGGCAAAGTGCTACACGACGGCGTTCACCACCTGAAAGCTTAGTTACATCAGCATCCCAAGCTGGAAGGTTCAAGGCATCTGCCGCGATTTCAAGCTGGTTGTTTAGGTTGTGCGCATCCCAAGCATGGATAATTGATTCTAATTTTTCCTGCTCTTTTGCAAGTGCATCAAAATCAGCATCCGGGTCTGCATATTCTGCAAATACCTGATCAAGACGTTCTAAAGCATCTAAAGCTTCACGTACGCCATCTTCAACGTTACCACGAACGTCTTTAGTTGGATCAAGTGGCGGCTCTTGCTCTAAATAGCCGATTTTAATTCCAGGTTGTGCACGAGCTTCACCAGAGAAATCTTTATCTACGCCAGCCATAATACGAAGCAAGGTAGATTTACCTGCACCGTTCAAACCGAGTACACCAATTTTGGCACCCGGGAAAAATGATAAAGAGATGTCTTTTAAGATTTCGCGCTTTGGCGGAACCATCTTAGACACTCGGTTCATCGTATAAATATATTGGGCCACGCAGGACTCCTCAATTGAAAAACCAATACATCGCATAAGCGATAAATAATCGCGCGTATTATACGCTGAAAACCCCAACAACTTGAAGTTATGATTTCCATCGTACGGATTTATCAAACAATTTTCTTTTTCAATAAGTTGCAAAATGTTTATGTATAAGATTTATACAGCGTTTCAGCGTATATTTTTCTATCTTTATTCCTAAAATTAGAAAACAAACCAGAATTTCTGCAATTTTCTATTTAACTTTTAAGCTAGACTCGCTCAATATTTAACTCACGAAGATGAAGTAATCATGACTTATAAAGATGAAACCTTAGCCATTCACGCAGGCTACTCACCCGAAGCGACAACAAAAGCAGTTGCGGTCCCTATTTATCAGACGACTTCTTATGCATTTGATAATACACAGCACGGTGCCGACCTTTTCGATTTAAAAGTTCAGGGCAATATTTATACCCGGATTATGAACCCGACCACTACTGTACTTGAAGAACGCCTTGCTGCACTTGAAGGTGGAATTGGTGGGTTAGCCTTGGCTTCTGGAATGGCAGCAATTACCTATGCCATCCAAACTATTACAGAAGCAGGAGACAACATTGCCTCAGTTTCAACTTTATATGGCGGGACGTACAATCTATTTGCCCACACATTACCAAAACAAGGTATTGAAGTTCGCTTTTTTGATTACCAACAACCAGAAAGCTTACGTAATTTAATTGATGATAAAACTAAACTTGTTTTTGTTGAATCGATTGGTAATCCGCTTGGAAATATTATCGATTTAGAAGCAATTTCAAAAATTGCACATGAATATGGTGTACCTGTTATCGTCGACAATACTGTTGCCACCCCTGCTTTATTAAAACCATTTGAATATGGTGCCGATATCGTTATTCATTCTCTTACCAAATATATTGGTGGGCATGGTAATAGTATTGGTGGCGCGATTGTCGATAGTGGTAAATTCCCTTGGGGTAAATATCCAGAACGCTTTAAAGTTTTGAACACGCCTGACCCAAGTTATCACGGGGTTAATTATGTCGAAGTATTAGGTGAAGCTGCTTATATAGCCCGAGCTCGCGTTGTACCTTTACGAAATACGGGCGCAGCTATTAGCCCGCTGAGTGTTTTCTTGATTTTACAAGGTCTAGAAACTCTAAATCTCCGAATGGAACGCCATACTGAAAATGCCCAAAAAATTGCGGAATATTTACAGACTCATCCAAAAGTAAAATGGGTCAACTATGCAGGTTTAAAAGATCATCCACAGCATCAACTTGCTCAAAAATATGTACAAGGTAAACCCTCTGCAATTTTATCTTTCGGTGTGCAAGATGGGCGTGAAGGTGGTACTCGATTCATCGATGCCCTTCAGCTATTTACTCGTCTGGTCAATATTGGTGATGCAAAAAGTTTGGCGTGTCATCCTGCAACCACAACTCACCGCCAGCTCAATGAACAAGAACTTAAATCTGCTGGTGTAAGTGAAGATATGGTACGTCTTTCAATTGGAATTGAGCATATTGATGACTTAATTGCCGATTTAGAACAAGCACTTTCAACTGTATAACTTTTAAACTATTCAACAAGCCTCTGGAAATAGAGGCTTTTTTGTTTGTTCATTTATTATAGGACTAAAATAATTAATGGATTAAGATCGTATTTTAGAGTTTTTACTCTAAATAAATTGTTAAATTTCATATATTTACAGACTAGACAATTTTTAAACATCTATTAAGATAAGCACAATATTTATGAGTTCATCTGGATGAACCTACGGTTGTAAAAATAAAAATTACATACCGGAATAAATAGTCCCTGCCCCTACTTAGGTAAAATGCTGTGAATAAAAAATTAGAAGCTCTGTTCCAGGAAAAGGTACAAGATAAAGTCATTTTAGTGACAGGCGCCTCGAGTGGAATCGGATTAACGATTTCAAATAAACTTGCTGATGCTGGTGCCCATGTTTTATTGGTTGCCCGTACTCAAGAAACTCTGGAAGAAGTGAAAGCAGATATTGAAAGCCGTGGCGGTAAGGCATCAATTTTTCCATGTGATCTCAACGATATGGAAATGATTGACCAAGTATCTAAAGAAATTTTAGCGACTGTTGATCACATTGATATTTTAATTAATAACGCAGGTCGCTCTATTCGCCGTGCCGTACATGAATCTTATGATCGTTTTCATGACTTTGAACGCACGATGCAATTAAATTATTTTGGTGCAGTTCGTCTAGTTCTCAATATTTTGCCGCATATGATTCAGCGTAAAGATGGACAAATTATTAATATTAGCTCGATTGGTGTTTTAGCAAACGCAACTCGCTTCTCTGCATATGTCGCATCTAAAGCTGCTCTTGATGCATTTAGCCGCTGTCTATCGGCCGAAGTTCATGCACACAAAATTGCAATTACTTCAATTTATATGCCATTGGTTCGTACCCCAATGATTGCACCAACTAAAATTTATAAATATGTACCAACACTTTCACCTGAGCAGGCTGCTGACTTAATTGCTTATGCAATTGTGAAACGTCCAAAACGTATGGCAACTAACTTAGGTCGCTTAGCTTCAATGACTTATTCTGTAGCGCCAGGCATCAATAATATGTTTATGTCGATTGGTTTCCGTTTGTTCCCAAGTTCAGATGCAGCAAAAGGTGAAAAAACTGAGAAATTAAACTGGGCACAAAAAGCATATGCACGCATTTTCCCAGGTGAACACTGGTAATTTTGAGTTAATCACATAACGAATAAAAAGCGCCTTAAATAAGGCGCTTTTTTTAACTAAAGAAGCAATTAATCAAGAAACTGAACGTGCCCTGTTTTTACATCGTAAATTGCACCCACAACTACAATCTCACCTCGATCCACCATATCTTTAAGCACACTGCTGTTATTAATAATATACTGGATGTTGTAGTGAACATTCATTGCTGTGACTTGACTGATAAAAGCATTACCTAATTCACGTGGCTGCATAATGTCATATACGCTATCAACCGAATGCATTAATGGCCCAAGCACATATTGAATGTGTGGCATTTCCTTTACATCAGACACTTGCTTTTGCTCTAAACGCAATTGACATGCACTTGTCACCGCACCGCAATCGGTATGACCTAAAACAACAATGACTTTAGAACCTTTAGCCTGACAAGCAAACTCAAGTGAACCCAATACTTTTTGCCCAGCAATATTACCTGCAATTCGTAAACTAAACAGATCGCCAATACCCACATCAAAAATCATTTCCGTAGGAGCACGTGAATCCATACAACCAAGCACGGCTGCAATCGGGTGCTGTCCTTCATCTGCAGTCACACGAATTTGTCGGTAAATATCGCGTTGAAGACGTTCATTTTTTACAAAGCGCTCGTTTCCTTCCTTCAGTAAATTTACCACCTGTTGAGGACTCAGCTTTTGTTGCAAATCTTGCGTACTAATATCAATATCAAGTACCGCATCATCAACATCTTGATAGTGCTGCTTAAACCCGACAAGTTTAAGATTTACTTGGCGTTTAATAGCAGTTTCACTTTGATAATCTTGAATAACTTGATAGATATCAGGATCAATCGAATCACATTGAGTCGCATCAATAATGAGTTGTTGGTGTTTATGCACATGTTCCAAGGCTGAAATAAGTGCAGAACGATTAAGAAAGGTCACTTGTGATGGGAGTTCAATACGAGTAACTACGCCATGTAAGCGCTTCTCTCTATAAACACGAATACCTTTATTAAAATTACCATAGAGAATAAAAGCACTACTGGTGAATAGGCCAATTAAAATTCCCATTAAAAGATCAGTCAGCAAAATTGCAACTAAGGTAATAATAAAAGGCAGAAACTGTTTCCAACCTTTTTGATAAAGCTGTTTAAATAGTTTTGGATGGGTAAGCTTAAAGCCTGTCAGGATGAGGATCGCAGCCAATGCAGACAGAGGAATCATGTTCATTAATGGCACGAAGAACAAAACTGCTAGCAGCAACAATACCCCATGAATAATGGTAGAGCATTTACTACGCGCACCTGTATTTGCATTCACCGAACTACGCACAATCACTGAGGTGACAGGCATTCCACCAATTAAGCCCGAAATGATGTTACCTGTACCTTGTGCCCAGAGTTCACGGTTAGGAGGAGAAGAACGTTTTTGAGGATCGATCTTGTCTGCCGCTTCTAGATTCAATAATGTTTCTAAAGATGCTACAACAGCGAGCGTAATGGCTCCTGTGTAAATCATAGGCTCAGCTAAATAGCTAAAATCAGGAAAAATTAATACTTCTTCGGGTGCTTGTAAGATATTTGGTAACTGAATGAGGTTATCCACTTGCACGGCCAATGGAGAGCCTGTACTTACTAACACAAAATTTAAAACTGCTGCTAGCACAACTGCAATTAAAGCCGAAGGTAAAGCTAGTTTTTTTAGCGGACTACTATCCCACGCTAAAATTAGGAATAAACTGAGCAAACCAATCAGTGCCGCTCCGCCATCAAAACGTTGAAGGAATGCGTCTGGTGTTGAAGTCCAAACCTGTTTCCATGAAAAATCAGAAAGTCCGAACAGGTAAGGCAATTGTGTCGCAATCAGAATGACACCAATAGCAGCGAGTAATCCTAAAATGACATTATTTGGAATAAAATTAGCAAAAAAACCTAACTTGAATAATCCAAATAGAATTTGTAGGACACCGGCAAAAATAATACATAATAAAAAGGCGGCATAATTGCCGCCTAGTTGTTCTAACTGTACAAGAATTACGGCAGTCAGCCCTGCCGCTGGGCCTGCAACGCTAATGTGGGAACCACTGAGTAAGCCCACAATGATGCCGCCGACAATACCTGCAATAATACCAGAGATGATAGGAGCACCTGAGGCCAAAGCGATACCTAAGCACAGCGGTAATGCGACGAGGAATACGACAACTCCGGATAAGAGGTCTTTTAAATGAAATCTATTTTTCAGGTTTAAAACCGACATAAAACAACCATTTATAATAAAAAGAAATAAGCAAAGTTGTACTATTACAGCCTGAAAGAGAATAAATGCTTCAAGGCTGGGTTGATGATGTCGGACAACTGAATCTCATTAAAGTTTAGTTATGCTATAACGTTGTGTATTTAATTGTGTATTTAACAACGATTTGTTGATCTTAAGATTCACCTCATCTTTACGACTGCGTTTTTTTCTTAACTGCTCTTTAAAGCCTGTCAAAAAATTAATACTTCGCTAATAAAAAAGCCCCCGAATGGAGGCTTCTTATCATTTTAAAGGCTCTTATTTAGAACCTTTAATTCCTGCTTGTAATAACAATGCACCTAAACCACCAATCTTTTGTTCTTGTGGTTTTTCTTGCTTGTTACGCTGAGGACGTTCAGCTTGATCTTTACGTGGTTGAGGACGTTTACCTTGAGGCTTACGTTCAAAACGTTGTTCGTTATTTTGCTCACGGCGTGGTGGACGCTGTGCTTTTACAGGTGCAGAACCTTCGGCACGCATACTTAAATTCACGCGATTACGTTCAGCATCAACCTGCATAACACGCACTTGTACGATCTGGCCTGGTTTTACAACTTTATGCGGATCAGAAACGAACTCATTCGCTAATTCAGAAATATGAACTAAACCATCCTGATGAACACCAATATCAACAAAGGCACCAAAGTTTGTGACGTTGGTAATCACGCCTTCAAGCTGCATACCTTCAGTTAATTGGCCCACTTCAGTGATATCTTCACGGAATTTAGCAGTACGGAACTCTGGACGTGGGTCACGGCCCGGTTTTTCAAGTTCAGCTAATACGTCTTGAACTGTTGGCAAACCGAATTTGTCATCAACAAATTCATCAGCTTTTACTTGGCGAATGATTTCGGTGTTACCAATGATGTCTTTCACAGTTGTGGCTTTTGCTGAAACAATTTTCTCAACAAGGCCATAACTTTCAGGGTGAACAGCAGAAGCATCTAAAGGTTCAGAACCATTTTGGATACGCAAGAAACCAGCTGCTTGTTCAAAAGTACGCTCGCCTAAACGTGGTACGCTTTTCAAAGCTTGACGGTTGTCAAAACGACCATGCTCTTTGCGGTATTCAACAATTTGCTGTGCAATGGCTTTATTCAAACCTGCAATGTAAGCCAAGATTGCTGGAGAAGCGGTATTTACATCAACACCAACCGCGTTCACACAGTCTTCGACTACTGCATCAAGTGTTTTAGCCAAACCGGTTTGATTCACATCGTGTTGATATTGACCTACACCAATTGATTTCGGATCAATCTTAACAAGTTCAGCAAGAGGATCTTGTAAACGGCGAGCAATTGATACTGCACCGCGAATTGAAACATCAAGCTCTGGAAGTTCTGCCGCAGCAAGCTCACTTGCAGAGTAAACAGATGCACCCGCTTCACTTACAGTCACACGTGTTAATTTAAGATCTGTATTTGCAGCCATCATTTCAGCCACGACAGCTTCCGTTTCACGACTAGCTGTACCATTACCAATGGCAATAAGCTCTACATTATATTCACGGCATAAACGTGCAAGCTCAGCAATAGAACCTTCTTTATCTTCTTTAGGTGCAAATGGATAAATCGTGCTGTGAGCAAGTACATCGCCTGAGTCACTCACGACTGCGAGTTTCACACCGGTACGAATGCCAGGGTCAACACCTAAAGTAGTACGGCTACCCGCTGGTGCCGATAATAATAAATGACGAAGATTTTCAGCAAATACCTGCATTGCTTCTGCTTCGGCAGTAAGGCGCTTCTCTGTCAGCAATGAATGCTCGATTTGAGGGCGAACTTTACCCAACCAGAACAATTTAGCAGTTTGCTTTAAGAAGTCCTGACGTGCTTGTGGCTGAATTTGCTCAAGGTTGTATTCAGTTTCAATACGTGCCAATGGTGCATCATCTTCACCATCTACTTTTAAACCTAATACATTTTCTTGACGACCACGCAACATCGCCAATAAACGATGTGAAGGCAGTTTGTTTAAACCTTCAGAAAATTCAAAGTAATCACGGAATTTTTTACCAACTTCTTTCTTTTCTTCAGAAGCAACTGTACTTTTTAAAACTGCAGTTTTTGCAAAAGTTGCTTTTAATTCTGTAGTCAGCGCAATATTTTGTGCCCAGTCATCAATTAGAATATGCTGAATCGCATCTAACTGACTTTCAACATCTGGATAGTCTTCATGACTAAAACCAGCTAATGCTTCTGTCGGGTCAACTTGTTCTGCAATAATTTTTTCAGCAATCGGTCCTAGACCTGCTTCTTTTGCTTTAAAAGACTTACTTGTACGCTTAGGACGATACGGTGCATAAATTTCTTCTAAGGCATTTTTTGTTTCGGCTGCATTCACCCGCGCCAACAAGTCATCACTCAATTTATTCTGTTCTTGCAATGACTGAATAACCTTTTCACGGCGCTCATATAAATCACGTAAATACGCTAAACGAGTATCTAATTGGCGTAACTGCGTATCATCTAAACCTTGTGTTACTTCTTTACGGTAACGGGCAATGAATGGAACACTGGCACCTTCGTCAATTAAGCGGATGGCAGCTTCTACTTGGTTTGGACGTACGGCAAGTTCACTTGCCAACTGCTGAACTAAGTCAGTCATCGTGTTTGATCCCACAAGGATAAAGTTTAAAAGCACTGATTATAAAGACCAAGCCCATAAAATCCACACTTGTTTGCGTATTCAAAACGTTTTTTTGTATTGACTCTGAATATTTATACTTTTTTCGACGACTAGAGCACAAAAAAACAGGCGTTTAAGTATGAAAAAATGAATACTGAACTCAGCCTTTTAATCTTTATAAAATACAAACGTATGACTTATGTCATAAATGTGACAAAAATTTAATATAATTTACGAGAAAATGATCATATTGATACATGACCCAAAAGATGAAATATTGAGGTTGATCACTGTTTTATTCTCGTAATTTGTTATCGAATTTGCCTATTTGCTCAATTCATCTATTAAAAACCCTATAGATGGGCGTTAAGAGTTTTTCAAATAAATTATTTAAAACAATGAGTTATTACTATTGAATGATTATAAAATCATTGAAAATTTAACTATTTGTTTTTTCTGAGCGGTCTTTGCTAAATTATGGGCTTAAGATGTTGTTTTTTGGTTTCAAACCACCTTGAAAATTGTAATTTTGAGCAAATTGATACATAGTCTAAACAAGAACATCAGCATTATACTGAGGGCTTGTTGGCAATAAGCCTATCCGACCCAATAATATATAAATTATGACTTTAAAAGGGAGTACATCATGAGTTTAGTTGTACCTGCTGAACATCCTGAAACCGTACACAACGAAACGGATCGTGTCGAACGTATTTTAGTGGTCGATGACGATGTGCGTTTACGTACCCTCTTGCAACGTTTTTTGGAAGATAAAGGCTTTGTTGTAAAAACTGCCCATGATGCTTCACAAATGGACCGTTTATTACAACGTGAGTTATTTTCACTGATCGTACTCGACTTTATGTTACCGGTTGAAGATGGTTTAAGTATTTGCCGTCGTCTACGCCAATCAAATATTGATACGCCAATCATCATGTTAACAGCACGCGGTAGCGATTCAGACCGTATTGCCGGTCTTGAAGCTGGTGCAGATGACTACTTGCCAAAACCATTTAATCCAAATGAGCTTTTAGCACGTATCCGTGCAGTATTACGTCGTCAAGTTCGTGAAGTTCCGGGTGCACCAAGCCAACAAGTTGAAGTAGTAAGCTTTGGTCCATGGTCTTTAGACTTGTCTACTCGTACACTGACACGCGAAGGACAAATTGTTACCTTAACAACTGGCGAATTTGCAGTATTAAAAGCATTGGTACAACACCCACGTGAACCATTAACACGCGATAAACTAATGAACTTAGCGCGTGGCCGTGAATGGGGCGCAATGGAACGTTCAATTGACGTTCAAGTCTCACGCCTACGTCGTTTAATTGAAGATAACCCTGCACGTGCACGTTACATCCAAACTGTATGGGGTGTGGGCTATGTATTCGTTCCGGATGGTGCTGAATAAGCTTGAGATAAGATAGAGTGAGTTTAGAACCAATCGCCCCACAGAACTTTACTGATTACGTTACCTACTCAGAACGTAAACGGACTCGATGGGAACGTTTTCTCGACAAAATAAAACCACGTTCTGCTGCCATGCGTACCACTATTCTGGTACTGCTGGTGGTGTTCTTTAGCTTATTTATGTCGTTATGGTTCTTTTGGCGCACTCTTTACTTACCTGAAATTCAACAACATGCACGTTACCTTGCTGTTGAACTTGAACTCGTCAACAATCCTGATATACGAATTTTTCATCGTGAAAATGAAGTAGATGTGGATGCATGGTTACGTAATCGAGTCGGTATCGAATACGTTACAAACCCTAAAGAATATCCTAGTGTTCGAGACAAGGTTATTGCCGAGTTTTTTACCAATCAAGTTGAAGAAAAACTTGCAAATGAGATCGGGACTAAAGACGTTACCGTCTACTTCCAGTTTAAACCGAGCCCACGCATTTGGATTCAAACTCCTGAGATGCATGGAAACTGGGTTCGTGAGCCTTTAAAAACCTATGCCAACTACAGCCCTGAGCTTTTAGTGGGTTGGGTTGTGGGTGTTCCATTATTGTCGGCTATCATTATTTTGATTTTGGTCAGACAGATGAACCGCCCTCTGCGTCGTTTGCAGAATGCTGCCAATGAATATAGTAAATCTGGAACAGCGCCTTACCTTGATACCAATCATGGACCACTAGAAATTCGTCAAGTAAACCAAGCTTTTAATCGCATGGTCTATACACTCGACCAGACTGAACGTGAACGACGTATTATGTTGGCGGGTATTTCACATGATTTACGCACTCCCCTTACACGCATACGCTTAACAGCAGAGATGCTGCCTGATGAGTTTTTACGTGAAGGCTTGGTCTACGATGTAGATGATATGGATGCAATTCTTAATCAGTTCATTTCGTATATGCGCGATGGTTCGGATGAGGAATTGAAAGACACCAATATCAATATTCTTTTGCAAGAATTAGTTGTGCAATTTAAACCTCTTGATATTCAATTCGAGATGCAGGATGTGCCTATTATTCCGGCACGTAGTCTTTCTTTAAAAAGATTAATTGCCAACTTGATTAACAATGCAAAACGGTACGGTGCTGAACCAATTGAGCTCAGTGCAAAAGTTGAAAATGAATATATTTTAATTACCGTTGCTGATCATGGTGAAGGTATTCCGGCAGATCAAATTGAAGAGTTGATGCAACCTTTTGTTCGCGGAGACTCAGCAAGAACGATTCAAGGTAGTGGTCTTGGGCTTGCGATTGTTAAACGTATTGTTGATATCCATCATGGTGAGATTCAAATTCATAACCGTGAACAAGGTGGTTTAGAAGTTATTATTTCTTTACCAATCCCAAAACCAAGCACTGAAGAAAATACCACGACCAATCCATTAGAAAAAATAAAACAAACTTTAAGTGAGCGCTTTTAATTTGAGCAATTAGTAATTAAAAGCCTTGTTTTAATGATAAATAAAAGCAATAGAAATCAATTAAATAAAAACCATAAATATAATTTATACCGCCATTTATTTACAAAATTAGACCTTAGCCTAACACCTATGCACTTTTCAATTTTTCATAGCTAAAATCCCCTATGTTTTGACAATTCTGAGGATGTCCAATGTCTTTAAGTCGTATTCGCCTAGCTTCTCTTCATGACAAGGTCATCAGTGCTGAACAAGCTGCGCAATTCATCGAAAATGGAATGACCGTTGGTATGAGTGGTTTTACTCGTGCCGGTGAAGCTAAAGCTGTTCCACAAGCACTTGTAGAGCATGCAAAGAAAAATCCGTTAAAAATCACGTTAATTACGGGTGCTAGCTTAGGTAATGACTTAGACAAACAACTCACGGAAGCAGGTGTTTTATCTCGTCGTATGCCATTTCAGGTAGACAACACTTTACGTCGTGCGATTAACAACGGCGAAGTTATGTTTATCGATCAACATTTATCAGAAACTGTTGAGCAAATGCGTAACCAGCAACTTAAACGTCCAGACGTTGCGGTGATTGAGGCAATTGCGATTACTGAAGATGGCGGCATCATTCCAACAACTTCAGTTGGTAACTCTGCAAGCTTCGCTATTTTTGCCGAAAAAGTTATTGTTGAAATCAACACCTCTTTAAGCGAAAGCTTTGAAGGTTTACACGACATCTATATTCCGACTTACCGTCCAACACGTACTCCAATTCCATTAACTAAAGTGGATGAGCGTATTGGTACAACAGCAATCCAAATCGATCCTGCAAAAATTGTAGGTATTGTATTTAACGATACACATGACTCACCATCAACAGTAACTCCTCCAGATGATGAGACTCAAGGTATTGCAAACCACCTTATTGCTTTCTTTAACAAAGAAGTTGCAGAAGGCCGTTTACCAAAAAATCTTGGTCCATTACAAGCAGGGATTGGTTCTATTGCCAACGCTGTATTAACAGGTTTAAAAGATTCTGATTTTGAAGACCTCATTATGTACTCAGAAGTACTACAAGACTGTACTTTTGAACTCATCGATGCAGGCAAAATGAAATTTGCTTCTGGTAGCTCAATTACCCTTTCTGCAAAATGTGGCGAAAAAGTTTTTGGCAATATCGAAGCTTACAAAGACAAATTAGTGCTCCGTCCACAAGAAATTTCTAACCACCCTGAATTGGTACGTCGTTTAGGTATCATCGGCATTAACACTGCACTTGAGTTTGATATTTACGGTAACGTGAACTCAACTCACGTATGCGGTACTAAAATGATGAACGGTATTGGTGGTTCAGGTGACTTCGCTCGTAACGCACACTTGGCAATCTTTGTGACTAAATCAATTGCTAAAGGCGGCGATATCTCTTCTATCGTGCCGATGGTGAGCCACGTTGACCATAGTGAACACGACGTTGATATTTTAGTGACAGAGCAAGGTTTAGCAGACTTACGCGGTTTAGCACCTCGTGAGCGTGCTCGCGCTATTATCGATAACTGTGTACACCCACTTTATCGTGGTGCATTAAACGACTACTTTGATCGTGCATGTGCTAAAGGTGGACATACTCCTCACTTACTTCGTGAAGCATTGTCTTGGCATGCAAACTTCGAAGAAACAGGCCAAATGCTTCAAGCAGAACCAGTTGCAAAATCAGCTTAAATCACTGATTTAATTCAAGCACTCCCTCGGGGGTGCTTTTTTATTTGTTTAAATTATTAATAAAATACTGCTCAAGTCCTAATTTTTATTTTATCTTTTCAGCACATCAAAACAAAAAGTAGAAATCCATATGTTTATTATTCGTCAATTTACAAATGCAGATCTGGATGATGTCGTTATTTTATGGGAAAGCTGTGGCCTGACCCGCCCTTGGAATAATCCTGAAACCGATATTTTCAGGAAAGTCTCACAACAAGATGATTTGTTTTTGGTTGCGATTAAAGACGAGCAACTGATTGGCACGCTTATGGGCGGCTACGACGGCCATAGAGGCTGGATTAACTATTTAGCTGTTCATCCCCACCAACAACGTTTAGGAATCGCTACAGCGCTCGTTCAGCAGCTTGAAAAGCGCTTAATTGCCCGCGGTTGTCCAAAACTACAATTACTCGTCCGCAAAGACAATTTAAATGTACTGAACTTTTATGAACAGCTTGGCTATGACGAAGTAGAAGCAGTGTGTTTAGGAAAACGACTTATTAGCGATAATCCACTCGACTAACGCACCAAGTCCACACTGTCTTTTTCGCTATTAAGAAAACCCATTTGGACTTGGGGATAAGTAACTATACTTGTGGATAAAATGGGATTTATACACAAGTGAATTAACGATGTGTTGGGGCAAAATAGATAGACATGAAAAAAGCCCTATACGTTAATGTATAGGGCTTTTTCGAATATGGTGGCGAGACCCAGGATCGAACTGGGGACACACGGATTTTCAATCCGTTGCTCTACCTACTGAGCTATCACGCCGATGGCCTGTATTAAGCCGTATCTCAGAACAATAGTCAACTATTATCCTGAGTTTCTGATTTAAATGAGTATTTTTTATACTTAAAAAAAATCCCTGATGGGATCAGGGATTGAAAACACAAATAATGGTGGCGAGACCCAGGATCGAACTGGGGACACACGGATTTTCAATCCGTTGCTCTACCTACTGAGCTATCACGCCGAAGTGGGCGTATTAAACAATGTTTATAAGAAGACGTCAAGCAACTTCCGTGTTTTTTGTAACAAGTGATTATTTTTAAATCACAGCCACATTGAAATAGAGGCTCTTAGTGATGTAATTTACCAATATGCGCCAAGCAACGATGAATCGCGCCGCAGCCCGGTTCAAAAATTTTAACGCCTTTTGACTCTTCCATACGACAAGCTTCTTCAACTAAGCGCTCAGCTACCCCACGACCACGGTTAGCAGGGTGCACAACAATGTATTCAAGAACCTTGCTTTCACCTTGTCCTGAAGACCAAATTGCACCTATAATTTTGGTGTTAAATTCAGCAGTGTATAGCGTGGTATACTGTTGTAAATCTTGTTCAAGTTGTTCAATCGCATCGTGCCCGTCACCAAACTCCGGACTTGTATCATACAAACGCTCAAGCTGATCGCGGATCTCTGAATTATCTAGAGAACTATAAGCATGTACGGTAATAGGCATTGATTAACCCTCCTGAGCAAACTATGATGCTGTCACGAATTCGTCACAGCGAAATTGTCGTTAACATCCAATCATTTTTGACGTTTTTTGAGGAACGTGTCCATGACGCAACGTATCAGTGAAGTGGTTAGAAATACCAATGAAACCAAAATTCGAGTTCGTTTAAATCTCGACGGTACTGGTCAAGGCACACTAAACACTGGAGTTCCATTTTTAGACCATATGATTGATCAAATCAAGCGACATGGCTTATTTGATATCGATATTCATTGTGATGGAGACCTCGAGATTGATGATCACCACACTGTAGAAGACTGTGGTATCACGCTTGGACAAGCTTTTGCGCAAGCTTTAGGTGATAAAAAAGGTTTAAAACGCTATGGTCATTTTTATGCACCATTAGACGAAGCTTTATCTCGCGTAGTTGTCGATTTATCTGGTCGACCGGGATTATTTATGGATATTCCATTTACCCGTGCACGCATCGGTACATTTGATGTGGATTTATTTTCTGAGTTTTTCCAAGGTTTCGTAAACCATGCGCTTATGACCTTACACATCGACAACTTAAAAGGTAAAAATAGCCACCACCAAATCGAAAGTGTTTTTAAAGCACTTGCTCGTGCTTTACGTATGGCATGTGAAGTTGATCCACGTGCAGAAAACACGATTGCATCGACAAAAGGTAGCCTCTAATGACACGTATCGCGTTACTTGATTATGGCATGGGCAATCTACACTCAGCAGCTAAAGCACTTGAGCATGTGGGCGCTACAGTCGATGTGACCAATGATCCAAAATTAATTGCACAAGCCGACAAAATTGTTTTTCCGGGTGTTGGCGCAATGCGTGACTGTATGCAAGGCATGCGTGAAGCAGGTATTGATGAAGTCGTACGTCAAGCTGCTTTTAATAAGCCAGTTCTTGCGATTTGTGTAGGCATGCAAGCGCTACTACAAAGCTCAGAAGAAAATGGCGGTGTAGACGCGCTTGGTATTTTCGATGGTGTGGTAAAACACTTTCCTCAAATGGAAGGTTTAAAAGTGCCGCATATGGGCTGGAATCAGGTTCACCAACTGGAGCCAAGCCATCCGATGTGGAACAACATCGAACAAGATGCTCGTTTTTACTTTGTACATAGCTACTATGTCGAGCCTAAAGATGAAAGCGTAGTAGCTGCAACATGTGACTACGGCGTGAATTTCTGCACAGCCATTCACAAAGATAATTTATTCGCGACTCAATTCCACCCAGAGAAAAGTCACACTGCTGGTTTGCAGTTACTGAAAAACTTTGTGAAATGGAATATTTAATCTGATTTAAAAACTAAAAAAGATCAGGTCAAGATGGCCTGATCTTTTTTTTTATTTATAATAACAACCAATCATTTATAGAATGATATTTTATCCAATAAGATATTGAATATTTATACTTTTAAATAAAACCAAATGATCAGGAAAAACAAAATGAATTCACCTTTTGAAAATCAACCCCTTCAACAAGATTCGCCCTTTAAGGCAAATGGGCGTTTTGGGCGACTCTCTTACGCTGCTTGGACCTTCCTATTTACGCTATCCCTCACTGCTGTTGTTCTACTTATTATTTTTACTTTCGGACTTACACAAAACGAGGGCGCTCCAGGCTTTACTGCGCCGGGCATAGTCTCTATTGCCATTCTCTATATCGTCGGTATTTATATTAGCTTCGTATTTACTATTCGCCGTTTGCATGACCGCAATAATACAGGTTGGTTATCTTTACTCATGCTCGTACCCATTGTGAATATTGGCTTTGCGGTTTATTTATTCTGTGCCAAAGGAACAGAAGGCACTAATAATTATGGACCCAAGCGTCCAACACCAAGCTGGGAACGTATTTTAGGCTGGATTTATATTGCGCTTATTCCACTTGCAGTAATTTTTGCTATTGTTGCCACAATCATGGCTCCTACCTATGAAGGTTATGTCGAGAAAAGCGAAAGTATTGTGATCGGTAGCCCATCTCAGTCTGAATAATTTTTAAAGACAGTCATAAAGCCTAGTCCTCTAGGCTTTATTCATATATAAAGTGAATAGCCCAATTCATTTGTAAGCTGTTAAATATGTCCGAAGCCTTTGCCCTCCTTGATAAAGCCTCTATTCAGCAGCTCCCTCCTTTTGAAAATCTTAACCACCACAATATTGTGGTGATTGAAAATAGCGAACAATGCAAAAGTATTGAAGAAGAATTAAAAGCAGCTACCTTTTTAGGATTTGATTCCGAGTCCAAGCCTACATTTCAAGTGGGCGAAATCTCAACTGGTCCACATTTGATTCAACTTGCTACAACACAAAAGGCCTATTTATTTCATGTTAATTCATCAACTTTAAAATTCTTGCAGCCCATCTTGTCGAACCAAAAACAAATTAAAGTCGGCTTTGGCCTTAAAAATGATAAGCACATTTTTCATAAAAAAGGTATAGAGCTAGAAAGTTGTGTCGACCTTGCTAAAAGCTTTAGTCACTTTGGTTTTAAACAGCAAATGGGCTTACAAAAAGCAGTAGCCTTGTTATTTGGGCAGTACCTTGCAAAGTCGAAGAAAGTCGGAACTTCAAATTGGGCACGAAAACCACTCACATCACAGCAAATCAATTACGCCGCCGCGGATGCGTATGCTGCATTATTGGTATTTGAAGCACTCAGAAAACAAAATCTATTGCCTGTTCATATTTCACAAACGTTTCAAACCGCACTTCAAACGTAAAGTTATAAAAGTCTTTTCTAAGGCTTAGCGATTGATCAATACTTTGCTAAGATGTGCACAATTTCATAATCATGATGAAGCAAGGAGCGGAAGCATGCTAATCATTCCAGCAATTGACCTGAAAGATGGTAAATGTGTGCGTTTAAAACAAGGGCGTATGGAAGACGATACCGTTTTCTCTGACGATCCGGTTGCAACTGCCCAGCATTGGGTAAATGAAGGCGCACGTCGTTTGCATTTGGTTGATTTGAATGGCGCTTTCGCAGGTACCCCAATTCATAAGCCTGTTGTTGAAGCAATTGCTAAAGCTCAGCCAGAATTACCAATTCAAATTGGTGGTGGTATTCGTTCATTAGAAACGATTGAACACTATTTAGAAGCTGGCGTGACTTTTGTCATTATCGGGACAAAAGCAGTTCAAGAGCCTGAATTTGTAGAAGAAGCTTGTAAGCGTTTTGCTGGTCATATCATTGTTGGTATTGATGCCATGAATGGTATGGTTGCAACTGACGGCTGGGCAAACGTTACTGATGTGAAAGCAACTGACTTAGCAAAACGCTTTGCAGATGCAGGCGTGTCTAGCATTGTTTATACAGACATTGCTCGTGATGGCATGATGCAAGGCGTAAATGTTGAGCAAACTGTAAACTTGGCTCAATACTCAGGCTTACCCGTGATTGCTTCAGGTGGTGTAACTAACCTCGATGACGTTCGCAACTTAAAAGGCCAACCGGGTATTTTAGGTGCAATCACAGGCCGCGCAATTTATGAAGGTACTTTAAACCTTCGTGAAGCTCAGCTGTTGTTAGATGAAAACCGTCTTTAATTTTTAAGATGTAAAAAAAGAGCCGGTTTAGGCTCTTTTTTATTATTGGTATAAAAATATTTCTAATCAATACACCACATTACGAATAAACTTAAGGACTTGGTTACCACTATTAATATAAGTATAAGTTACTGAACTGGCATATATAAATGAAGAACCAGCAGCAATAGTTTTTGAGCTATCTGCAAATTGTATGGTTAACTCGCCTTCTAATACATAAATAAGCTCTTGCCAGCCTTCCGGATCTGCTTCAGCAACATAAGACTCTCCTACTGCCAATGACCATGTCCAAAGCTCAACTTGAGTATGAGATGGAACTGAGGCTAATAGAGTAGCAGTACTCTCATCTTTACTACCCTGCCAAGCGAGTGCATTTACTAAGACTTGTTCTTTATGCTCAGGAGCACTCACAATCGTTCTAAAATCTACACCCAACACGACTGCAATCGCATCGAGTTTAGCTAGACTAATGTTAACTTGCCCTGTTTCCAAAGCTGCAATGGTTCGTCTACTTACCCCTGCCTGATCGGCCAAGTCCTGTTGGCTTAAATCTCGTTCATCTCGTAATGAACGGATATTTGTGCCGACATGCTTTAAAACGGTACTCGACTGGCTCATAAAATAAAGTAGTAAATAAAATATGAGCAATATATTGCACAAAATAAAAGAATAGCGCAATATGTGCAGTATATTGCACAATTTCTAATGATTTTAAGTATGTCACCAATTTCCCTGAGTTCAAGCAAAGCCCCACAGTTAGCACTCATTTTGATTACGATCATTTGGGGTGGAACATTTCTTACGGTGCAATATGCACTGCATTTTTCGTCGCCTATGTTTTTTGTGGGCTGCCGCTTTGCGGTAGCAGCTCTTACTTTGCTTGTTATTTCTTTAAAAAGTATGAAAGGTGTCACTTTAAAAGATTTAGGCGCAGGTTGTGCGATTGGTCTTGTTATTGCAGCAGGCTATGGTACACAAACGGTTGGTCTGCAAACAATTCCAAGTAGTGAGTCGGCTTTTTTAACAGCGCTATATGTTCCGCTTGTTCCTATTTTAATGTGGCTTATCTTTAGAAAAACTCCCCACATTATGACTTGGGTAGGTGCTGCTCTTGCTTTTGTCGGTCTTGTGTTATTGACAGGCAATGGTTTTGAGAAAATTACATTAAGTTTTGGGCAACTTTTAACAGTGCTCGGGTCGTTTGCGATTGCTTTAGAAATTATTTTTATTAGCTACTTTGCTGGAAAAGTAAATTTGCGTCGCGTTACGATCATTCAACTTGGTGTGGCGTCTCTACTTTCTTTCGCAATTATGCCTGTGGTGGGTGAACATACAATTCCTACATTTTCATGGCCGCTTGTACTCATTGCGGTTGCATTAGGTTTAGCGAGTGCACTCATTCAATTTGTGATGAACTGGGCTCAACGTGTGGTTGATCCTTCACGTGCTGCAATTATCTATGCAGGAGAACCTGTTTGGGCAGGCATTATTGGTCGAATTGCGGGTGAGCGCTTACCACTTATTGCTCTTCTGGGTGGAGCATTAGTCGTTTTAGGTGTTTTAGTCAGTGAGTTAAAACTTAAGTTGCCCATTAAAAAAACGAAAAGAATTCGAGAATAAAAAAGAGAGCGCTAAGCTCTCTTTTTTTATATGTATTATTTTTTCTTCAATAACGTACACGGTTGGTAGTACTCAACCGTCGGCATTGGATCATAAAATGGATGGAGCAGAGTCTTCCATTCCTGATAAGCCTCAGACTTTCTAAACCCTTCTGTATGATTTTCAATTTCATCCCAGAAAATCATTAAAATATAATGATGGGGATCGGTTGCATGTTTAATCAGTTGGACTGCATTAAAGCCTTCCATTGGATAAACAATATGTTTAGCCTGCTCGAATGCCTTAAGAAATGCTTCACTCTGCCCAGACTTTATACTCAAATGCACATGTTCAATAATCATGGTTTATTGATACATCGGGCGATTATCATTTAAAGCAATCAAGCCGCGAATTGCACGATATACAATCCAGATCCACGCAGCACCAATTACGCCCACACAGAACACGGTCGATGAAACGGCAACGCCTGCAAATAGATCAGTATTTTCACCTGTAAAGAACAAGAAAATAAACGGCAGAAAGGCAATAATATTCCAAGCCAGATACCACCAGAATGTTCTGATTTGCCATGTAAAGTGGCTCGCAAAAATTGAACCTTGCACATCGGAACGTTTTACATAGTTAATAATTAAAGCGATAACCGCAAGTAGGCCGCCTGTAAAAATAGCGACAATATAAAGTACATATAAAATAAGTGTTAAAGTACGATTTGGATCTTGGTCGATAGAACTATTCATTTTTATACCTCTCAAGTTTAATAAAACAATTTACTTTTATGAGCCCCGCAACACATTTAAGGGAGAAATTAGCCACAAAATCAAAAGTAAATGAAAGAATATGGTACAAAAATAAATCTTACGAAAGGGTTGTTTTTGTGTTTTATGTCTCAGTTTTTGTTGTGCCCACCATGCAGCAGGCCAACCTCCTAAGAAGCTAACGATGTGTAATGTTTGCTCAGGCACACGGCGATTACCCAATTGTGCAGCTTCTTTGTCTTGTGAATATAGCCAATAACTCAGCACATTCATCATTAAAACAAACAATAAGGTATAGGCGGGTAAAATATGGATAAAGCTCATAATTCCCATTAAAACGAAATAAAACACGATCCCCATTTGCACTGTAGACCATGGACTGGCTTGAAAAGAAGATTGTGTTTTTACAGGCTTTGATGCTTTACGGGTTTGAGATGCTTTTAAATAAGTGACTTGCTGGGCACGAAAGCGACCTCGTTCATCGAGAATAACCAAATATTCCAGTGCACAGCCAATAATTGGCCGAGGTCCGGGGCGTGCAAAATCTTTAATATGCAAAAAGACTCGCTCTTTTTCAGCATCATCTGGCTGAATAAAGCCATAACCTTTTTCGTCGAACCATTCGACTAATCGCCCCTGATCTCGCATCTTTCTTCCTTTATCCTTTTACATGACTTAAACGGTCTTGCATCATTGCTCGCATTTCTTGCGGATCTTTTTGCAAGATGTCATCGCCTGTACGTCCTTCTTCTTTATTTTTTTGAGCAACTTGCAAACGCATTGACCAAAAACGGCAAGCCGCCATTGCCAAGAATACATCTAAACACTCAAGTTCATCGGTAGTCAGCGCACGAACTTTTTGGTATGCCTCTAAGTAAGCGGCCACTTTGTCAGAGTTTAAATGCGCTGCTGGATATTCGGTACAAAAATCATTGATGGTAATTGCAATATCAAACAGTAATTCGTCTTGATTTAGCTCGTAAAAATCTAAAATACCTTGTAGTTGCTCGCCTTCAAACAAAGTATTGTCACGGAACAAATCTGAGTGAATAAAACCTGTTGGTCGGTTTGAGTATTGTGCTGTTTTAGCATTAAAAGCTTGATAAACCTGCTCAAGTAATGCTTGGTCATCTTGAGTCATATTTGGTTTAAGCTGCTCTGCAACACCTGTCCAGTATTGATGATCACGTCTATAGTCACGCTCAAGTGGAAAATCTTGTAAAGCCACATGTAGCTTCGCTTGTGCATCAGCAATTGCTGCGACCTGAGCTACTGTCGTTTGCATGGGATGGTGACCCATGAGACGTGGAGCAATCTGTGCGGGCTTGTCTGCAATCACATGAACCGCTTGTCCGCTATGTTTTAACGGCACGGCAACAGGGACATCATGAGTACCTAATTGCTCAAGTACAGGAATGAGTTCGCCTGCTCCTTTAGCATCTAACTCTTCAAATACAGTCAATACATATTGTTTACGGTTTACATCAACCAAAAAATAATTGGTGTTTTGAATACCTCCCTGAATTGGGTTCAGCTCCAACACCTCTAATCCATAAGGTGCGGCAAAGGTGCGAACTTCATCTAAACTCAACGGGGTATAAACCGACATGGAAAACCTGCAAAAAACATCTGTGAAGTTTGATAGAATACCTCTTCCCTCCATGAAGGTGTAGCGCCTGTGTAGGAACTTTCACCAACGGCGATTATTTTTGGAAATAAGCTATGCTTGCTAAACGTATTATTCCTTGCCTAGACGTTGATAACGGACGCGTAGTTAAAGGCGTTCAATTCCTCGATATTCGTGATGCGGGCGACCCAGTTGAAGTGGCACGTCGCTATAACGAACAAGGTGCAGACGAAATTACTTTCTTAGACATTACCGCTACACATCATGGACGCGATACCACTTACCGTACTGTTGAACGTATGGCCGAGACTGTATTTGTGCCATTAACTGTGGGTGGTGGCGTACGTAAGGTTGAAGATATTCGTGCGTTATTAAATGCAGGCGCAGATAAAGTCAGTATTAACTCAGCTGCCGTATTTAACCCTGAATTTGTTCAAGAAGCTTCACAGCACTTTGGCGCACAATGTATTGTCGTTGCGATTGATGCCAAAAAAACTGGCGACAACAAATGGGAAATCTTTACTCATGGTGGCCGTAAACCAACCGGTATTGATGCGATTGAATGGGCTGTAAAAATGGCTGACTACGGTGCGGGTGAATTACTGATTACCAGTATGGACGCCGATGGTACGAAAGCAGGTTATGACATTGCTTTAATGCGTGCCATTAATGATCGTGTGACCATTCCAACGATTGCTTCAGGCGGTGTAGGTAACTTACAACACCTTGCAGACGGTATTTTACAAGGTGGTGCCGATGCAGTGTTGGCAGCAAGTATTTTCCACTTTGGTCAATATACCATTCCGGAAGCTAAGCAATATTTGGCTGAACAAGGCATCGAAATGCGCTTGTAAGCTTATTTATATTTAAAGGGGCAATATGCCCCTTTATTTTTTTATGCAGCACCATCTATTTCTTTCACTTCACTAGGAAGTTCTAGTTTTTCTTTTTTCTCGACCCATTTTGCAGGAAAGATTTTTTCTACAGCTTGAGACAATGGTCTAGCAAGTGCCGTAGGTAAACGCACACCCAAAGGATTTTGTTCTTTTAAATCTGCCGAAGATACCACACGTGTTCCCATCACATAATCAAACCAAGGCTTGGTCACACACCAATTAGCGTCTTGATTAGAGTTCATGTGGTGATCGTAATGCCACGGAATTTTACGCTTTGCCCAGTCAGGCTCTAAATGTGCACGGCGGTGAATATAATAATAATTACCAGCACTGTACCAAGCTGCAAGTGCCATACCTTTTGAAAACGGGTAAAAAATTGCACTTGAAACGGTTGCTACAACTGCCAGTGAAATTAACTCATTTTTAGTTCGCCAGTTTTCAACGCCTTCTACATAGCAATCATCATGAAACTGTTGTTTACGGACTTCGCGATGGTGTGCCCAATGAGATTCCATACTTTTTGGTACTGGGCTAAAGCGCGGCTTTCCAGCACGGTGCACACCATGCAAAATATATTTATGCGCCACCCATTCAAATACATTCGCAACCGCAATTCCTGCAATAAACCCTTTTAACATCGCCTAACTCCTTTTTCTTTTTATTCAGCATATAAAATTCGCTATGCTAGGTATTGACCAGAATTTATGGTTTCATTGACAAATCACGACAAGAAAGAGGTGGTTGGGATGCCACAACTAAAAAACTATACAGGCTCGGTATATGGAGGGCTGGGTCATCTATTAAAAGCTTATTGCGAAGCTAATCAGTTAGCTATTCCAGAACAATTAGAACAAATTCAAAATCTGGAACGCTTTGACTACGTCGTTTGGCGTGACCTATTAGAAGTCATTTATAAATTGGACCCAAAGCCTGGATTAGGTCTAGAAATCGCAAAATATGTGCAACCTAAACACTTAGGGATTATTGCCTACCTCGCACTCTCTTGTGATAACTTAGGTGAAGCCTTAATTCGCTATCATGATTTTCACCGTCTGATTTATGACGGAAGCCCTTTAGTGGTTGAGCTACAAGGAAGATATGGTTCTATTCGTTGGGAAGCGACTGAGCTACACCCCACCCAGCTTACCGATGAAATTGCGATTGCACTAGTCATTCAATTCTTACGCCTTTTTATGTCTCATGAAGACGTACATTTACATGAAGTACATTTCTTAAATGCCGCTCCTAAAAATATCAGGGTTTATGAACAATACTTTCAATGTCCCGTTCGTTTTAGCCAACCACGTACAGAATTACTCATCCCAATTACGGAAATTCATAAGCCGCTTAGCAGCGCTGACCACACCCTACAGCAGTTATTGGTTCAGCAAGCACAAGCGCTTTTAGAACAATTACCAAATTCGACCCAACTTGATCAGCGTTTACAGCATTCAATTTTGACTGGACTACAAAAGAATCAATATCAAATTGAACATATTGCTGCTCAATTAGGTCTGTCAGTTCGACAGCTCCAAAGGCATTTACAACAACAAAACACCACCTTTCAGGAGCGCGTTCAACAAGTACGCTTTATGCTCGCAACCGAGTATTTAAAAGACCCACATTTGAGCCTACAAGAGATTGCCCTTTTGCTTTGTTACTCAGAACAAAGTGCTTTTCAAAGAGCATTTAAACATTGGACTAATCAAACACCACAACAATGGCGAGATCATTTTTTAGACAAAGAATAACCAACCAAAACTTACAAATCTTTTCTTGATTAAAACAACACTGAAAACAAAAATTTCATATAGTCACATGCTTAATTTTTTGTGACACATTTCACATTAATTAAAAAATAGATCAATAGATGAGTAATCACAATGAATAAATATTTTGCTGAATTCTTAGGTACGTTTTGGCTAGTCTTTGGTGGTTGTGGTAGCGCAGTTTTAGCCGCAGCTTTCCCTGAACTTGGTATTGGCTTTGCAGGTGTAGCCCTTGCCTTTGGTTTAACCGTACTCACAGGTGCTTATGCTCTAGGGCATATCTCAGGTGGACATTTTAACCCCGCGGTAAGTGTTGGCCTTTGGGTCGGTGGCCGCTTCGATGTTAAAGATTTAATTCCCTATATCGTTGCTCAAGTGGTCGGTGCGACTGCTGCTGCATTTGTTCTTTATATTATTGCTCAAGGCCAAGCTGGCTTTAGCGGTGTTGGTGGCTTTGCTTCAAATGGTTTCGGTGATTTATCACCAAACAACTTTGGTTTAAGTTCAGCTTTTATTATTGAAGTGGTACTTACAGCGTTCTTTTTAATCATTATTTTAGGGGCAACTGACCGCCGTGCGCCTGCTGGCTTCGCTCCTATTGCGATTGGTTTAGGTTTAACACTGATTCACTTAATCAGTATTCCGGTTACAAACACTTCGGTGAACCCTGCACGTAGTACAGGTGTTGCGTTCTTTGCTGAAACGGCTGCGTTAAGTCAGTTGTGGTTGTTCTGGGTAGCTCCGATTTTAGGGGCTGTGATTGGTGCGATTATTTATAAGGTAGTTGCTGGGGATAAGGATTAACTGCACGACCGCAAATACCACGGTCACTCAAGTTGTTGTTGTATAGGTAATGCCTCACTTTTGAGTGAGCAAAAGTGACAAAACTCATTCGTTTCACTGACGTTACTTCCATGTAACGCAGTGAAACAGGCGGCATCCGTGCCGCCGTCGCGATAGCAAATTGAGTAAAATATATTTATTACAAAAACGGATTATTAATTTCTTGCTCAGCTGGACGTTCAATTTTCTCAGGCAATTCTTCTTTTTCCAAAGCTGTAACCACTTCGTTTAAAAAGTTCTGTAAGGCTTTTGCCTGCTCTAGCCCGACTTTGTCTTTAGTGATTTGCAAATTGCCATAAATGCTGACGCAATCGACATCATTTTCTAATGTTAAATCTTCAATTGAAGAAGACTCTGTACCCTTTTCAAATGGCTTAAACATAAGTGTTGTCTCGTTGTTATATCTTCACAGTGTAATACGACCAATTTAAAAAAAATCAATCAAAATTAAAAGAGCCGATAAAATTAAGAATGTTCCCATCAGGATATTAAAATATTTCAAACGGTTACCCTGATTAAGTACCACTGAAAATTTATCACCACATAATCCCCAAAAGAACAAACATGCATAGCAAGTGAAAAAATAAATAATAATGAAGATCGGCAATGATTGCGGGTTTTCAATGCTTGTAAACATGGTAATGCCCGATACACAAGCCAACCAAGCTTTGGGATTGAGCCACTGTAATAAGAAACCATCTTTAAAATTAGGAATGATCATCTGTTCTACAGGAGCATTTGAAATTGAAATATTGGCGGCAGAAAGAATAATTTTTATGCCGATATAACAAACAAATAGCGTTCCACAAACTGCAAGGATTTTTAAAACAATAGGAAACTGAGTTAATAAACTCTGAAGTCCAAATGCCATAAAAATTAAAAGTAAAGTAAAGCCAATTGTGGCACCTGAGATATACGGAAGTGATCTTTTTAAACCATGATTTAAACTGGTTGATAAAATGACGGTATTTACTGGACCGGGTGTAATAGACATTGCAAATGAAAAGAGAAACATCGAGGCAAACATTGTTATTGTCCTTATTAAAATAAGACCCATAGACAGATCTGTCTATGGATTCTATTTTAATTAATTACGATGTTGCAATAACAATAAAAAAAGCTGCTTATTTCATTATTTGCAAGAAGTAGTTCACCAACGCTTCTACCAGTTGTTTCACGATTGCCTTTCTCGTTTCTTCATCAATTGTTGGAACTTTTGCTTCCATTGGTTCTGAAGAGCCAGTTTTTTGCTTTTTAAATTGGTCTTGTAGCGCTTTAATTTGATCAGGGTTTAAGTCCTGCTCACACTGGCTTTCACCGTCCCAGTGTAAATAGTCGAGCTTTTGATTTGGCTTAACTTGGCTCGCTGTTAAAGGTAAGCGATAGACATTACGTTTTTGTTGCTCAGTTAACTGCGGGAACAGGTTAACGCCTAAGCGTTCCTCAAGGTAGCAAACACTCACCACTTTCACTTGTAGAGAGTTATTGTTAGGTGCGTAATAAGCGCCGATTGCGCCAGTTTTTGGCATATACACCGCTTTATAAACTGCGGTAGGAACAATTACACCCTGCCCAATGGTCTTAAGTCTTTTGCCTTCAAAAACAGGACCTGTTACCACATACACATCTTGTTTTTGCTTAGTGGCAATAGCACGGGTCGCTTCTTCGAGCTTACGCCATACTTCTTGGTTATTTTTAGGGGCTTGCGGCACCATGTTGCTGAGCGAGAAACTATCAGATTGTGATTCTTTATTTGGCATATCACCATTAGGCGCCATATGCCCACGGTCATAGCCTGAACCACGATAATCACTTAACAGTGCCCGATGCCTTTGAGCAACACGGGTTTCTTCATGGAAGTTATCTTCACGCTTAATTTTGACACTCAAACGTTCTGCATTTAAATGCTCAGCCGACCATAACGGCGTTTTAGAAATCCCTGAATACAGAACATTAAAACCATTAAAGCATAGCGGATAGCTGTCTTTTTTTAGGCTTTCTTTATTTAAAGCGGGTGGAACTTCACGATAAAACTGATTAAGACAAGTCGAGTTAGTCGTTAAAGGCGAAAACCACTGCGAAATCTTTTCACTACCAAAAGCAATTGCAAAACTTCCAGCCGCAATACAAGCAAGAATAATCTTGCCAAAATGCTGACTTATAGAGAATGAGTTTGTACCTTTACTACGTTTTTTACTTGCCATGTTTCTATCAATACCACTGTCCATACGCAGCTTAACAATCCTGCTTTTTTAAGTATATCTCTTATCTTTCATATGGTTAAAACATGGTCATCTTTTTTGTAACTCTATTCCGTTTTACGTAACAATCTGTTGATATTCTGAGAGGCTTTGGCTATTAAATTGCGCCAATTGCGTATCTTTCGTTGAAATGCACTTACGGCTTATGACATGGTTAGCTCCACAAATTTGGATAAAAATATAATCGGAGTCTAATTTGATGATCCATTCAAAGATTATTGGTATTGGCGTAATCACAGGGTTGTGTAGTATGGCTGCTATGGCTGAACCAGCAGTCCAACCAGGCGACACTTTAGAAAGCTTATCTAAAGTTAAAGTAACCACAACCGTAAATGGCCAACCCGGCTCTATTAGCGATTTAGTGAATAGCGGACAAGTACAACAAGTTTCTGCTGCACCGACAAGCGCAGCTCCAACAGGCGCTCCAATTCCGGCAGACGTTCCACCAGCACCTCCAGCGGGCGGTGAAATGGCGCCACCAGCAGCACCAACTGGTGCGGTTCCAGCAGCTGCAGATCAAGCTGCCCCAGCGCCACAAGATCCTAACACTCCGCCACCTGCTAACCCAAATCAATCAGCAGACCCAATGGCGAAAGATGGTCCTTTACCAGCAGATGCACCTATGCAAGCTCAATAATCAAAGCTATAAAAAAACCAAGACATTTGTCTTGGTTTTTTTACGTCTCAATTTTTTATATTTCGATTTGACTACCTAACTCAACCACACGGTTGGTTGGAATTTGGTAGAAGTCACTCACTGGACTGGTATTACGCTGCATTGAAATAAACAGCTTTTCTCTCCATGGAGACATGCCATCACCCACCGAATGAACAATACGATCGCGGGAAATAAAGAAGCTGATATGCATCAAGTCATATTCAAGACCTAACTGTTCATAGGCTTGCATAAGCGCTTTTGGTACATTCATTTCATCTTTAAAGCCGTAGAAAATTTTAATACGGAAGAAATGTTCCGCTAACGTTTCAGTCGTAATACGCTCTTCTGGCGCAACGAATGGTACATCTTCAATAACAACCGTCACCAAGATATTGCGTTGATGCAATACTTTGTTGTGCTTGATGTTATGCAGCATGGCATGCGGTACAACGTTTGGCGTACCCGTCATAAACACTGCATCACCCGGCACCCAGTGCACGCTATTACCAATACTTTTTACAAATAAATCGAGCGACAAAGTATCGTGTTCAAGCTTAGCAAAAGTAAGCTCACGACCACGTTTCCATGTCATTAAAATAGTAACTGCAATGGCACCAATCAGTAATGGCACCCAACCACCAGACAAGATTTTAAGTGAAGTTGCACCGACCAATACCGACTCTAAAACAAAGAATGGAATAATCAAAAGTAGTACTTTTGGTAAGCTCCATTTCCAAGCCGAGTAGATAAATACAGCAACCAAAATCGTGTCACACAACATGGTCAAGGTTACCGCGAGACCGTATGCGCTTGCCAAGTTTGAGCTGGTTTTGAAGATTAAAATTAAGATAATAATGGCGATTAAAAGCAACCAGTTTAAGAAAGGAACATAGATCTGACCTTCTTCAGACTCAGAAGTATGTTTAATACTTAAACGTGGCAAATAACCCAATTGAATCGCTTGGCGAGCAAGTGAAAATACCCCAGAAATTACGGCTTGAGAGGCAATTACAGTTGCCATGGTCGCCATAATAATCATTGGGTAAAGTGCCCACTGCGGAACTAATAAATAGAACGGGTTTTCAATTGCCGCTGGGTCTCTGAGCAATAATGCACCCTGTCCCGCGTAGTTTAAAACCAAACACGGCAACACCACAAAGAACCAAGCCAGACGAATCGGAACTGGTCCGAAATGTCCCATATCAGCATAAAGTGCTTCACCACCAGTTACTGTTAGCACCACAGCACCCATCACAAAGAATGTCATGATTGGATGGTGATAGATAAACTGAATTGCCCAATGTGGACTAAACATGCCCAACACAACAGGGGTCTGAATGACGCTGTGAAGACCTAATAATCCTAAAGATAAAAACCACACCATCGTGATCGGGCCAAAAAACTTACCGACAAAGGCCGTACCGTGTTTTTGTACTAAAAACAAAGAGATGATAATGGTAATCGCAATTGGCATGATGAACGGGTCAAATACATCGGTTGCAATAGACAAGCCTTCGACTGCCGAAAGTACCGAAATGGCTGGGGTAATAATACCGTCACCAAAAAACAGCGACGCACCAATAAAGCCAATCGCAATCATGTAGATTTTTTTGTTGTCGGCAATTTTGGCTTTACGTAAATTCAATGCGAGTAAGGCCATGATCCCGCCTTCGCCATTGTTGTCTGCACGCATGACAATGGCGACATACTTGATGCTGATGATCAGCATTAAGCACCAAAAAATAATGGATAAAATTCCTAATACGTTTTCAGGCTGAATACCCAACCCATGCGCTGCATGGAAGGATTCTTTCAAGGCATAGAGCGGACTTGTTCCGATGTCTCCAAAGACCACTCCAAGAGCTGCCAAAGCCGTGGCAGGCAAGGTCGCTTTTTTGGCCGTATTTTGCATTGTGTAATTAAACCAATATGATTTTTAGCGCAATCTTATCACCTCTATTATTTTTTTTCTGTAATGCTCGTCTTAAATCTTGGCAGAACTCGTTTTTTTGGTTACTATCGCACGCCTTGGTGAGGTGTCCGAGTGGCTTAAGGAGCACGCCTGGAAAGTGTGTATACGTTTGCGCGTATCGAGGGTTCGAATCCCTCTCTCACCGCCAGAATTCAAAAAGACCTAAATCGTTTTGATTTGGGTCTTTTTTATTACCCTCTTTTTAATAAATTTAAATAAAGTCAATTTAATCAACGATAAGTAGCTTCGCACCGTTCAAGCTAAAAGACTGATGCGGCTCCGAATTATCTCCGACTTGATAACTCATTCCCGAAGTTAGAGTAAATGTTCGACCATCCTTCAATCTACTTTCTAGTTCACCTTCTAGGCAAAATAAGATATGTCCTTTTTCACACCAATGGTCTGCTAAATAATTGGCTGAGTACTCCACAAGTCTTACTCTAATTTTATTTGTTTCTTCACCAAAAAATTGAGTTTTCCAATAAGCTTTTCCTGTTTCACCGCTATATTCAGTGACTTCAATTTCTTCCCAGTTTGTAATTTGAAATGGAAAAGGCGCGATATTCATAATTTTTTCCAAAGAAGTATTATTGTATTTTTCAACTTATAGACAAATTTGATTTTTGCAAACTTTTTATTAAAAAATCAGAAAGATAACAAAACTATTTTCGACTTTGAAAAGACCCAAACCTCACGCTTAGGCCTCCCCCTTTTTACACCTACTCAGACAATGCCAACAACTTCTGAACATACTGAATCGCATTATTTTCTATGTCTTGTTGAGTCGGAATATCGTCATCTTCTGATGGATTAGTATCTAAACCATAAAATGCATGAAGTGGTTGATAGACTGCCCCGACATAGAGAGCGGTTAATTCAAATGGAATAAAAACCTTCTCTAAAGAAATTTGATATTCGCCACTTTCTGAATAAACCTTTTCTTGAGCACCAGCAGACACCGCCAACATAAACTTTTTATTTTTAAGTTTGTCGCCAGTTGAACCATAAGCCCAACCATACGTTAAAACTTCATCTAGCCATTGTTTCAAAAGCGGCGGGCAGTTAAACCAATACACGGGAAATTGAAACACTAAATTTTCGTGTTGCTCTACAAGCGCTTGCTCTTTGGCAACATCAATTACGCCATCTGGGTAGGCTTGATAAATTTGATGAACCGTAAATTGGTCTGGGTGTTTTTCTAATTCCTCAATCCATCTTTTATTTACAACAGACTGGTCTATGTGAGGATGGGTAACGATGACTAATGTCTTTTTCATTATGAAAACACTCTATCGAAAAGTAGATAAATCGATTATAGAAGTGTGCTTTCCTAAATATAAGTACGGTAATTTATGTTATATACTATACTAAAAGATAGTATGGATTTTAAAAATGGACGACTGCCTTCCGTCATATACTCCATTAGAAGATACGGGTTTTGGGTACACCCTTTCTTTAATTAATGGCAAATATAAAATGATTATTATGTATTGGCTGTATGGAAAAACCGTCATGCGTTTTAACGAGATGCAACGCTGCATTGGCAATATTTCGTTTAGAACACTCAGCAATACACTTAAAGAATTGGAAAGAGACGGTCTGATTATTCGTAAGGAATATCCTCAAATTCCGCCAAAAGTTGAGTATCGCCTTTCTGAAAGAGGACAGTCTTTAATTCCTTTATTAGATATGATGTGCGAATGGGGCGAGCGTAATAAGCCGTCTTAGTTTTATAGAGTTGAAGCGATACTAAATATGAGAAATGAATTAAGAGAAATTTTTATTAAGGGATGCGACGAAAAAATTAAAAAGAAGGGAGACAGTGTGGGTCTGTCTTTTTACGCTTTTTTTAAAAATAAGAACGATAACCCTGAGCTACTCATGGAAGCAGCGTATTGGTGGATTATGGAGCATAAGCTAGATCACTTCGAGAAAGCAGTTAAGATTAAGAAGTTGGTTTTAAGTGAAAGTTAAAAAAATAAGTGGTTTAAAAAAGGCGTAAATTTAAATAACTTAAGCCTCTTTATTATTTTAAAAATATTTACTTAACATAAGGCCAAACATCAGGATCTGTATATTCTTCATCGATATGATAACCTTCAGCCTTAGCTTTTCTCTCTTCCTTTTCCCGATATTTTTTATTTTCAATTAATCTCTTTTTAAACGCTTGCTCAAACTCAATAGATGTCATTTTATCAGAGTCAGAAATTGAGTCTCTTTCATTGTATCGAACACTCTGAAAGCTAAATCTAAGCATATATTGTTCTTCATTCCGCTCATTCTTAGCTGTTCTTTTTAAACTGATATCTAAAATAACCCCATTAGCATACAACCTATAACCCAATGATTTTGTCGGGCTGTTGTTTATTATATTTTTCCACTCCTCAAAGCTAAAAATATAACTCGGGTCAATGACATCACGACTTTTCGATAGATGCTTAATATTATCTTCTTTAGCGATACGCGGAGCATCTGTAAAGAAATAGTTTTTCCAACCAGCCTGATTAATACGTTTCATTAAAGCTACATAGCTTTGATAAACCTGCTCTGAGGTAGCAAATTCTTCCTTTGTGAGGCCAGCATCAATATCTAAAACTTGGATCCCTTCATTTTTATCATATTGAGTTCCTAAAACAGAGAAAACATGCTCAATCGATAAAGTGTTAGAACCATTCTCTATAGTTATTTTTCCTAAGTTAGGAGGGGAAAGTTGAAGTTCTCTAAAGCTAACGCCAGCTGGATGATTATCGACGTTGTCATCACTATACTTTGAAAAATCTTGAATACCTTGTTCACCCATATGCAAAGTGTAGGCTTGCTGATTAATAGTCAAATTCTGATTATGTTCTGATGTTGGCTGACAAGCGGAAAGTAATAATCCGAAAATAAAGATTAGGAAATATTGTCTAAATTTTACCGTCATTACTAAATTCTCTACTTTGCTATTTCCCGACTCTGCGATAATTTTTATTCTTGGACAATAAAGCTATATGTCTTGTCAATTTCAGCATCACCTCCCCCAAAGAAATCAGTTCTTATATGGATGGTGTATTGTCCTTTGTATTTTGGAGTACCTTTTATTTGTATGACGTTATAGCCATCCAAGTCATCAATAGGTTTAACTGTTATGCCTAGGTCTTCGGGAATATTTGTTTCTAATTCAGCATATTGATCGACAACTTTTCCACCAGAAATCTTAATAACTTGTTGGTATTCTTGATTAATATGAGCAACAGGCAAATCCTCAGGAGTAATTTTATATTTCTTCCCACAACCTGTAAGTATAAAAATAATGGAGAAAATAAATATTAATTCATGCTTCATTAGAAACTTTCCTTATTAGCGAATAAGAGTAAAAAGTTTTTGCATCTACTCTAATATATTGGGAACTTCATATTTCTAATGCTAAATCATTTGAATATTTTATTAACTGATCCAACGTCACCGTTGCCCCACCACATACAATAACTAAAATATTATCAGTTCGAGAAAAGGATAATTTTTTAGTGTATAAGGTTGATAAAGTCGCACCACAAGCTGGCTCAACCAAGGTTCTGTGATCATCTAGAAAATTAAAACAAGCCGCTAGAGCTTCTTCATCAGAAACAGTCAAACTAATAATGTGTTCAGTCTGAGAAACTTTAAAAGCATTTTCACATACTTGTTTAGCAGCGAGTGTAGTTGCTATTCCAGTTACTTCCTCTAATTTCGCATGTTGACCAGTTCTTATAGAAGCATTTAGAGAAGCTGTTCCCTCTGATTCTACGGCATAGATAGGAATGTTAAGTGATTTCTCAATTAAACCTTGGCTAATTCCTGAGAGTAAACTTCCACCACCAACAGATAAAATGACAGCATCTGGTCTCACCCCATCTGAAATTACTTCCTCAATAATATGAGCAACTCCATCCCATAAATATTGGTCATCAAAAGGATGAATGTATACAGCTTCTGAATTTACATAAGTTAGAGCTAAATCATTAGCTTCGACCCAAGATTTCCCATGAACAATAACCTCTGCATTTTCTTGCTGCATAAGATTTATGGCTTGTGTTGAAGTTGTCTCAGGAACAAAAACTGTTACAGGGATACTTAATTTATTTCCCATGTAAGCAACTGAAATCCCAGCATTCCCGCCAGAGGAACTAATAAATTTTTTTGCACCTTTTTTTGCATATTGCACACATGCATTACCGATACTTCTTTGCTTAAAGGAACCCGTTGGTTGTGAAGATTCCATTTTTAGCCATACATTACAATTATTTAGTTCACTTAATTTATTTGATCTAATACAAGGAGTTTTTGTGTTCATCTTTAATAATTTTATTGAAAAATAGGGATTAACATTCTTTGTGTTTTACCATTTATTCAATTCATTAGCAAAAACGAGTATCGCAATCTTTAATATAGAAAATTTCTTTTCTCCAAAAGCCCAACTCCCGTCGGGCCTTTCCCCATCAAACCCGACTTAAAAAGTATTCAAGTAATGCATCCCTTTCATCGGTGTTATTGGCCCCTAAAAGCTGAACCATCGCGCCATCAATCACAAATAAAAACATGTGCGCATCTTCAACTGTAGAGGCAGGCTTTACAGTTAAAAGTAGTTTATGAATTTCTTTAATAAACCAGTTTCGGTAGTCAGTCACGATTTTATAGGCCGTTGGATAAAGCTTTTCAATTTCAAAAATTGCTTTAAATGGCAACCGATAAAATCCCTCTAAGTTTGCATGTAAAAAGTAGATTTTCTTAAGTTTATCGAAGGCCATAAGTTCACGGTACGAATGAATGATAGAAAACACCTCATGTTTTAATGCATCTGTTTGAAAAGTTAAGCTCATCTGAATAAGCCTTTCTTTGGAGTGAAAGTAGTTATAAAAAGTGGCTTTAGGAATTTTGGCTTCCTCAACGATTCGATCGACCCCGATGTAAAACCCATGTTGATTAAATAAATCTTTTGCCGCGTGGAGCACGCGTAATGCTCTAAATGATGCTTCTAAATTTGGCATTTTTATACCGTTTAAAATATTTTTTTGTTGTATGTAAATGAGATAGACATGCCGTCACTCTTAAATTGAGCGCTAAAAACAGGCATGGATAAGTTACACAAAAAAGGTGTGCTCGCCTATCTCAGGTTTTATTGTTGCTATGATTTTTTAGGCATAATGACCTATGGCTTAAAACCTAGAGTCGGTTAAACCGTTTTAAAGACCAGTGCGATATAGACGTAAAGACTTTGGCGAAGGGTGTCAATGAGAGAGATGAAATAGTACGCATGTGCGGACTCCTTGTGTGTAAAGGAGTTCTACCCGATCACTGTCAAATGATGGTGGCAGAACGAGAGAAGGTTGACAGACTGACACACAAGAATCAGCACGCACAAGGCGTCCCTCCCTCGCCCTACCGCTACGAAGGGGGACGAACGAGTTCGCCACCAAAAAGAGAACTTTTTGATGTCTTGTGTGTTATATCGATCTGTCAAAATCGACTGGCAATGTGGCCAGCAGGCAAAGGATAATCCGCGTGTTTTTGAGTGTCAATGTGATATTGGCTATTCATTTATAAAGATTATTTTTATTTTTCATTGGCATAGTGATTTAACAATATATTTTCTTAAAGTTTAGTTTGTCTGGTCATTTCATTATTAATTTATCATTCATTTTCAAACCGCTTAAATGAACCGATTGATCGCGTTATAAATAAAAGCTACAGTAAATAAAGTTTGAATTTTATAACTTTAAATAAATTGATAACGCATGCAGGCAAAGACATGGAAACCATACATGATTTTTATCGCCGCTTTTCTTTAACCAGAGATAGCGATTACTCGGTTCCATCGACCTCGTTTGGACATTTTAACGTGTTCCAACGTGATGCCTGCTCGTTTCTCACGCCTTATAGCCGCCGCGATTATTATAAAATTTCACTGGTTTTAGGCACAGGTGACCTTCACTACGCCAACCGCTGGATTCGAGTAGACCGCCCTGCTTTACTGTTTTCAAACCCGATGGTTCCCTATGCATGGGAAATTAATTCGCCCGAACAGGCTGGCTGGTTTTGTCTATTTACCGAAGAGTTTGTAAACCAAGAATCAAGACAAAGCTTTTTAAAAGACTCTCCACTATTTAAAGTCGACGGCGACCCGCTGTATTTTTTAAACGATCAACAAGTTGAAGAAATTTCATTTATTTTCAAAAAAATGATGAATGAAATAAATTCAGACTACATTCATAAATACAACGTTTTAAGAAACTATTTGCACCTGATTGTGCATGAAGCCATGAAAATGCAACCGACTCAACAGTTTGAAAAACATAGCAATGCTGCGGTTCGGATTTGCCATTTATTCTTTGAATTATTAGAGCGCCAGTTCCCGATCGACTCACCCCATTTTCAGCTTAAACTCAAAACTGCAAATGACTATGCCTATGGCTTGTCGGTGCATGTGAACCATTTAAACCGAGCTGTAAAAGAAGCCACAGGCAAAACCACGTCTGAGCATATTAGCTCGCGCATTACGCAAGAAGCCAAAGCGCTGCTACAACACACCAGTTGGAATATTTCCGAAATTGCCTATAGCTTAGGCTTTGAATATTCAGCATATTTCACCAATTTCTTTAAGAAAAATACGGGTTTTTCGCCTAAAAAATTCCGCGAAGATTGTATCGCCTAAAAACAGATTGTTTGAATTTTATAATTATTGGTTTGAATGTTATACGTCAGTTTGAGCCAAAGCATTTTATAGTTTTTCTACTCAAGTGATTTTGCAAAAAGAGTGTGAAAAATGAAATATAGAACTTTAGGACAAACAGGCGAAAAAGTATCAGCACTTGGTTTAGGTTGCATGGGAATGAGCTTTGCCTATGGTGCCTCAGATGACACACAAAGCATTGCCACTCTAGAAAAGGCATTAGACCTCGGCATTAACTTTTGGGACACTGCCGACATGTACGGCAACGGCGCAAACGAAGTTTTGCTCTCAAAAGTTTTAGAAAAACATCGTGACAAAGTGTTCTTGGCGACCAAATTTGGCTTTCGCTATAAAGAAGACAACCTTAACCCACAAAACTCTTTAGAGTCTTATATCGACGGTTCTCCAGAGTGGATTAAAGTTGCGGTCGAAAACAGTTTAAAACGCTTAAATACAGACGTGATTGATTTGTATTATGCACACCGCATAGATCCAAACATTCCAGTTGAAGACACGATTGGCGCAATGGCTGACTTGGTGAAACAAGGTAAAGTGCGTTATTTAGGACTTAGTGAAGCTTCGGCAGAAACTATTCGTAAGGCGCATGCGATTCACCCGATTGCAGCGGTTCAACATGAATATTCGTTGCTTACCCGTGAGTTTGAGCAAACGCATTTGCAAACCATACGCGAGTTAGGCATTAGCCTTGTGCCGTATTCACCGCTATCGCGTGGTTTAATCACCAATACGCTTGATGTGGGCAGCCTAGACGAAAACGATTTCCGTCGCCAGTTACCACGCTATCAAGGTGATAACTGGAAAAATAACCAAAGCTTGGCGCAAGCATTTAGCGAGTTTGCTCAAAGCAAAAACGCAACAGCGGCTCAACTGGCTTTGGCTTGGATTTTGGCGCAAGGTGAAGACATTATTCCAATTCCGGGTACGCGTAAAATCGAGCGACTTGTGGAAAATGCGGGTGCTGTAGACCTTCATTTAACGGCAGCAGATTTGGCAGAAATCGACGCGATTATTGCGAGATATCCAAACATGGGCGCACGCTATAACGCTCAGCAACTCGCAGCGGTCAATCATTAAAAACGAGGCTATAAAAAAGTCCGACTCAGTGTCGGACTTTTTAATTTAATTTTTGCTATACGTGCCTTGCTGGCGTCCGCCTTCCCAGATCGCGTCTAAAGATTTGTCAGAAATATTCAGCCTTTCAGGGAAAATACTTAAATCCTTTTTAAATTTAGCCTCTGGTTTTAAACCAATACAGTCTCCGTTTTTCCACCATGTGCCTTCAGCATATTGGTCTAAAGCACCCACAGCCAACATCCATTGAAACTTACCGTCTGGTTGAAGTAAAAGCTCCGAACCCACTTCCATCACGCCATTTAAATAATAGTGTCCACTCCATACTTCATCGGATTTTTGGAATTTCACCTCTTTGCATATGCTGGTTGGTTCTGCATAAACCTGAGCAGAAAAAATAACGGTAGAAACAAGCAGTAGAGGTGCAAATATATTTTTCATTATTGTGTTCCTATATGTTTAATCTTATTTCCCAGACTCAACTTTTAAATACGTGCCATCTGCATATACGTTATGTCCAAAGCCACAACCCGAGTTACCCTCGTTTTGTTTGACCTGAATATAATTTCCTAATTTCGCATTAGATTTAAAATCGAGCTGAATACGGCAGTCTTCATTTTTATAAACCGTTTGCTTTTTATTAATCGGCATTTTGGTGTCAAACTCACCCATATTTGGGCCGTAGATCAAGCTTCTAAGTCCCATATATAAACCGGCATAACTGATTGCATATTGGCCCTGCTTACGGCTTACCGTGATGTGATCCCATTCGCCAAAACCCGAGTAACGCACATATTCACCAGACAAGTCATTTGAGGCTTTAGGTGTTGGTAATTGCTTAAGATTAAACTGACTCGACTTTGATTTTTCATCAAGCATGAACCATGCTCTTGCCCAAAGTGGCTGACCCAATTTGGCATAGGCTAAGCCCACGTTATTGTTGGCAACTTCAATATCACGGTCGGTAAATTTAACTGTAGTTTCATCTGCATTAGCTTTACAAAATGCAGTCCAAGAGGCTTGGTTTTGGAAATTTTCGAGCGCTTTTTTATATTGTTTTTGGTCGTAGTTTTTCTTACCTAAGCTCGCGTATTGCTTCACTTTATTACAGCTTTGTTGTAGTTCTTGTTCATAAGAAAACTCTGCATGAGTCACCGCCAACGCCGAAAGTGTGAGAACCGCGCAACCTGAAATAATCGATTTAATCATTTTTAAAATTCTTTAATAATTAACTAATTATATAATATGAGTAAGCTCTATAAATCACAATTCTCTGAAACAAAAGTCTATTAGAATACTTTTAGTTTTTAATAAAATTTATGAAACTAATTCAGAATAAATCTTTATAAATATGAAGTATTAACCGGTTATTTTAGCTGAATATTCATCCAAAAAATATTGTAGACTGCATGCGTAAAACTTAGGAAGAATTATAAGAGTGAATAATTTAATTATTGGAACCCTATTTGCACTTTGTGCGGCTGCACTTAATGCCTCTATTGGTGTAATTAGTAAATTACTCATGCACAGCGGTTTAAGCCCACAAGGTATTGCCTTTTTAAAAACCATCATCGCCTTTTTCTTTTTAAGTGTGTTTTTATTTAAAGTTCCTGTTAGCCAACAGATTGCATACATTAGCAGCACGCCAAGTAAACTCAGCGTTTTTACTCAAATTGCCATATGTGCTTTTTTAGGAATTTTCTCGCTATTCTTTTTCGAAACCATTGCCTACAACCACGGTGCAGCAGCTAATGTTGTAGTGGTACTCATGGCTTCGGCTGCCATCTCTGCCCTATTTTTTGGTCGGTTTATTTTAAAAGAAAGTATCTACATTCATTCTCTTATTGGAACATTATTGGCTGTCGCGGGTATTAGTATTATTTCATGGAAAGGTGAAAATAGCCTTTTAATGCTGATCAATGCTTCTATTGCCGGCACAGGCTATGGCCTATTTTCGGTTTTAGTGAAAAAGTTCAAATTAAACGGCGGGCTGTTTCTAACCAAGTATTTATTGCTGTTTGGCAGTGTTTATCTTGCTGTTCCGTTTTTAATAAATTTTCACAGCATTAATTTTAATAGTGACATTGTTTTAGGCTTGATTGGTTTAGCTGTGCTGCCGACCATCCTCGGCTTTTTCTGTACCACTAAAGCGTTGTCTTATATGAGTGCCGCAAAAGTACAGGTGACCGAGCTTTCTGAACCTATTTTCGCAGCGCTTATGGCATGGGTTTTCATTCATGAACAGCCGACTTTATCGTTTTTATATGGCGCGATTTTTATTATTGCAGGCATTTTTTTAATGAACAAAGCGCCAAAAATAAGCTCGCCAATTCATTGATATTCCTCTGCGTGGTGACAAGCCACTTGCACCACACTGGCAAAGTTAATCGCCATTTGTGAAGGGGCGTGTTTTTTATAAGCAAGCCCTAAACCTACCGTAGGTACAGGCGCCTTCAAAGAGCGATAAGCCACGCCTTGTATTTGCAATTGTTTGGTCGACTCGGGAACCAAAGACACCCCTAAGTTTGCAGATACTAACGATAAAATCGACACAATTTGTGGGGCGTTTTGTCCAATTTTTGGTTCAAAACCGCGTTCATGGCAGGCTTGTTTAATCGCATCAAAAAGCCCTGCGCTAATGGAAGGCGGCGAGACAATAAAATCAAGCTCTCGTAGTGCCGTTAAATCAATTTCTGGTGATGCATCGTCGAGTTGAAAAGACTCGGAAGGCAAAGCAGCAATGAGTGGCTCTGCCAATAATTCTTGAATAATTAAACTGTCTGGAATGTTGCGTGGCGAGCGAATAATCGCCACATCTAAACGGTCCTCAAGCAATAAATCGATGAGCAGTAAAGTATTGGCTTCTTCAAGCTTTAAATTCACTTTCGGATATTGCTGCTGAAAATAGCGAACGCATTTAGGAATTAAAGGGTTCAACATTGAAGTCCCTGTAAAGCCTAAACGTAGTTGGCCGACTTCGCCATTTGCCACTTGTTTAACAAGGTTCGCTGCATCTTCTACACGCTGCTGTACAGGCTGAATGGCATTTAAAAAGGCAAGCCCAGCTTCAGTTAGCTCCACCCCATGCGGAGATCGAATAAATAAATCTGCACCCAGCTCTTCTTCTAAGTCTCTTATTTGCATACTTAAAGGTGGCTGGCTCATGTTTAAACGATGCGCCGCTTTGGTAAAGTTTTTTTCTTCTGCTACCGCTAAAAAGTAGCGTATATGCCTGAGTTCCATCGCTATATATAAAACATATCATGACCTATTGTTAAATATATTAGAAAAATACCTTTCAAATTGCTAATTTTAATTCATCGAATTTTCTCGATGCAGTATGCCCCCAAAGCGCTGCACTTTCTTTCTGTCATGGTCATGATATGAGCTCTTCATCTACACCCAGTACCTTAAGTACTGAGACGACTTCTGTTCTGTCCCGCGAGTGGATTCACAAAGGCACTAAAGCCTATAAGCATGCAGGATTTGCTTTATTCCTCGTAGGTTTTGCCAGCTTTTCACTAATTTACTGTGTACAGCCGCTGTTGCCTGCATTTAGTCAAAGTTTCCAAATTAGCCCTGCAAGTAGTTCTTTAGCCCTGTCATTAACAACGGCCTTTTTAGCCATTTCAATTGTGCTATCAAGTGCCTTTTCACAAGCGATTGGCCGTCGTGGCGTGATCTTTACATCCATGTTATGTGCCGCAATTTTAAATATTGTCTCAATGCTTACACCGAACTGGCACAGTTTATTGATGGCACGTGCTTTAGAAGGTTTGCTGCTTGGTGGTGTACCCGCAGTCACTATGGCGTGGATTGCCGAAGAAATTGCTCCTGAACACTTGGGTAAAACCATGGGTTTATATATTGCAGGTACGGCTTTTGGTGGCATGATGGGCCGTGTCGGCATGGGTATTTTAATTGAGTATTTTTCATGGCGCACAGCTTTAGGTTTACTTGGAGCAATCTGTTTTATTTGCTCAATCGCCTTCGTCAATCTACTGCCAGCCTCACGTAATTTTGTACAGAAAAAAGGGCTAAATTTAGGGTTTCACATGCAAATGTGGCGTACCCATTTAACCAATACAAAACTATTACGTCTGTTTGCCATTGGGTTCTTGCTCACTAGTGTATTTGTGACCTTGTTTAACTACGCGACTTTCCGTTTAAGTGGAACGCCTTATTCACTCAGTCAGACGCAAATTAGCCTTATTTTCTTGTCGTATAGCTTCGGTATGGTGTCTTCATCATTGGCAGGTAGCTTAGCCGAGCGTTTCGGTAAAAAAACCATGATGATGAGTGGCTTTGCCCTCATGATTGTGGGTAGCCTCATGACCCTACTCACCTCTCTTTTCGGCATTATTATTGGCATTGCATTTATTACTACGGGTTTCTTTATTACCCACTCGCTTACGAGTAGTTCTGTAGGTGCTGAAAGTAAACAAGCTAAAGCCCACGCCAGTTCGCTCTACTTACTTTTTTACTATATGGGTTCAAGTATTGTCGGCTCAGCGGGCGGTTGGTTTTGGCTACACGGCGGATGGAATGCAATTGTAGCTTTAACCGTCGTACTTTCATTATTTGGAATATTTTTAGCGGTTTATACCACACACGCGAAAGCGCATTAATTTTTAAGGTAAAGGAAAATCACATGTCGAGTTTATTTGTTTATGGCACTTTAGGCCCGGGTCGTCCTAATGCACATATACTTGAAAATATTGGCGGACAATGGTCAGAAGGTTGGGTAAACGGAAGCTTGCGTAATGAAGGTTGGGGAGCAGATTTAGGCTATCCGGGAATTGTACTTGATGATAGTAGCAATCAAGTGCAAGGTTTTGTTTTTAGCTCAGAGCATTTAGACGCAAACTGGAAATTACTCGATGACTTTGAAGGTGAAGGCTATGAAAGAGTCCCTGTGCAAGTCACTTTAAATAGTGGCGAACGTGTTGATTCGTTTATCTATGGGTTGAAAACTCAATAAAACAAACAGCGTGCTGTCTTCCTAAAAGCAGATAGCACGCATCTTTATATTTCACACAGTCGGCACTGTTCCGCCATCAATCACAAACTCAGTACCCGTAATCGCTGAAGCCCGTTCAGAGACCAAATAAGTAATTAAATCTGCCACCTCTTCCGGTTTATTGGGGCGCCCTAACGGAATCCCCCCCAAAGCATTCATAATGATTTGCTTCCCACCTTCATAATTTGTTTCTGCTTCGAGTGCAAGACGCTCTGCCAAAGCCACAGCAGCTTCGGTTTCAATCCATCCCGGCGCAACGCGAACAACACGTATTCCCTTTGGAGAAATCTCTTTAGATAAACTTTTACTATATGTAGATAACGCCGCTTTTGCTGCTGCATATGCAGTCGTTGATTCTGGTAAAGGCAGTTCTCTCTGAATGGAAGTTACATGAATAATGACACCGGAACCTTGCTCTAACATCAGAGGTACCAATGCCCGATCCAGACGAATGGCAGGCATTAAATTTAAATTAATTTCTCTCTCCCATTCTTCATCACCCAATACAGCAAACCCGCCTGCCGGAGCAGATGAACCACCTAAAACGTGTACAACAATATCAATTTTCCCCCAGTGTTTCTGCACAGCCTGCACTACCTCGCTGCATCCTTTAGCTTTAGTTAAATCAGCTTCAATAAAATGCACATTTTGTGGTAAATCCTGTACAGGATGACGAGCAGCGGTCATGACCTCCGCCCCCACCTCATGTAATGCTCTTACAACAGCGGCTCCTGTTCCTTTACTGCCACCTGTTACTAACGCCTTTTTTCCTAAGAGTTGTAAAGGAAAATTCATACGGTAATCTCCAATATTTCAATTTTTTCATCGGTTAACTGGAAGGCATAATGTAAATTGATCGGACTACCGGGGAAGTTACCTTCTACACGTGCCAAAACCACATACTTTCCGTTCTGCATCTCTATACTCAGTGGTTCAGCATAATATTCATATTGAGTCGAAGCTTGCTGTTTCCAGCCTAAGATGGCCTTATGACCTATATATTCGTGTCCTTCATCGCGCACGACACCATGCTCTGTAAAACAAGTAACTACTGCTTCTGCCGTCTGCCGATCTGATTCAAAATAATGTTGAATGATTGATGGCAATAAAATTTGGTGAGCCATATATCTAAGCCTTATGTAAATTGATGCTTTCGATTGTAGCCCTACAAGATTCTTGTTATAAGAGGGATAATATGGGATGAATTAATGCAGAAATCGGGACAATGAATAACACTAGCCTAACGGATCTAAAAGCGGTAATTGCGCTTGCCAACCACCGTAATTTTCGGTCAGCAGCAGTTGAACTCGATATGTCATCTTCAGCACTCAGCCGAAATATTGCTCAGCTAGAACATCATTTAGGGATACGCTTATTTAATCGTACAACCCGTAGTGTTTCACTGACCGAAGCAGGACTACAGTTTTTAAATCGTATTACCCCAGCCTTGGAACAAATTGATCTTGCTGTTCAAGAGACATTAGACCGTCGTGCCACTCCCTCAGGAACATTAAGAATCAATGCAGAAGAAGGTATGTCTCGGCAAATTCTGCATTCTGTAATCATTGAATATATCCGTCGCTATCCGGATGTACGAGTTGATCTCGTTTCTGACGGAGAATTCATTGATATTGTGAAAGAAGGTTTTGATGCTGGTATACGTTTCGCGAGTACCGTTCCACAAGATATGGTTGCCATTGAAATAGGCCCTAAGCAAAGCATGGCAGTAGTTGCAACACCAGCGTATCTAAATACACATGGTATACCCCACATACCTTCTGATTTGTTAAAGCATGAATGTATTCGCCTACGATTACCTAGCGGTAAAATTTATAAATGGGAATTTACTCAAAACAATGAATCTTTAACGGTCGATGTTTCAGGACATCTTACAATTGATACCTATATGCTAGCCATTGATAGTGCTTTATCTGGTATTGGCTTAGCTTACACAGGACATTGGTTTGTAGCTCCGCTCATCGAACAAGGTCGACTCATACGTGTTTTGGAAGAGTGGACACCTCACTATGCAGGTCTATGTTTATATTACCCTCAAGGAAAACATCCGAGTGCTGCACTACGTGCTTTCATTGACTTAGCACGTGAACAGCGACTTATTCCTTCCTATCCCATTCTTTAAACTGTTTGCCATGATCAGATATGAGAAAACATCTAACTGCTCATTTTTTGGCTTGTAATTTTTTTAAGAAACTGTAAAATTCTCACCACATCGCCGGCATAGCTCAGTTGGTAGAGCAACTGACTTGTAATCAGTAGGTCCACAGTTCGAATCCGTGTGCCGGCACCATCATTAAACCTCATGAATATTTGATTTATGGGGTTTTTTGTTGTCTATAATTTTAGGCATAGTCTATCCATCATGTTTTGAAGAAACATACTTACCTAAAAATTTATTATAAATATGAAGTTAAAAATAAATTTCTAAAAAAATTATTATTTTAAAAACTAAATATAGTCCCTCTAATTTATTAAAAAATATAATATTAAAATAAGAAATATTAAAAATATAAGATTATAATGCGCCACCAAATAGGGACCTATTAATAAGACCTATTTATAAACTTTAATTCATTAAGATACTAACAAGGAAAAATATGAGACTCCGTTTTATTTTACCTACTTTATTTCTAGCTTTACCTTTAACTGCATTTGCTCAAGATACAGCTTCTCAAATACAAACTATTGCAAACCCACCTATTTGCTTAATTGAGGGTACTCCTTCAGCAGAGCACTATAAATCTATTAAACGTATTAAAGCCGCAAAAGGAACTTATGGGGGGTTTGAAGAAGTAAAACCTAAATTAGCGATCATTGCTCGTAAATACGGTGCAGATGTAGTGATTAATTATCACCAAAGCCAAAGATTTGGCTTCTGGCCATGGCGTATTGTTCGTCCCGTACTTACAGGTACTGCGGTGAAATGGAATACACCTGTTGATTGTGCAGTATTGGGTGGAAAACAAGTTTATTAATACAAAATGAAAAAAGCCCAACATCCTGTTGGGCTTTTTCCGTATTTCGTTACTAGGTACACTTCCTGTAATACCTCACGTCCTGATGCTTAAACTTATTATTGTTGTTTTACGTTTCGGAACTTCCTGTTCCTGATGAGTTCATCATAGGTAATTTGTAGGGTCATAGAAAGAAGTCATTTTCCCGAATGTCTGTAAGAAAAGGCTTACGAGCTTGTCAGACGACCTCTATCCTTCTTTTCTCTTCTCTATCATTTTTTCAAAGTGTTTAAGCTGTGGATTCAGGGTATCCCAAGCATAGGCTTGGCTCACAAACACCTCTGCTCTAGGCTGATAAAGACTAGGGTCATCCAAAGTACCTGCACGTATTGAAATCATTTCAGGAGCAATTTCAGGTAAGCCAAAAAGCTGGGAACCACAAGTCGGGCAAAAAGCTCGTTTAATAGGTCGGCCAGAAGATCCTAAAGACTCAAAATATTTAAGCTCGCCACTTACTTTCAATTCAGATTGGTGAAAAAAAGCGATGGGTGCATAGGCTGAACCTGTGGCCTTCTGACAATCCCGACAGTGGCAATTAAAGCTATAACGTGGCTCCGCTTCACTTTGGTAGCTCACCGCTCCACATAAACACGATCCTTGATATTTGGCTGACATGGCTCATCCTATTTTTTTATTGCTGTAATTTGAATATAACGTACATATCCATTTTGGTAGAGTTGTTGGCATAACTTTGCAGTCATTTGAATTTTAAAATTTGCCAACCCTCGGCTTTGATTTTGTCGTTGCTGATTTTGAATATATTGTGAAAAACCGAGTAATACTTGCTCGGATAAATCTTCAATTTGAATATCGACGAAACCTTGTTGTTCCAAGGTAGTTCTTAGCATTTTCTCGTTTGGTAAAGCTTCCCAAATAACGTCTGCTGCTTTGAGTAAATACCGATGCTTTTGTTCTTGTAGGGCAGTCATGTTTTGACATGAGTCGGCACGCATTAAGTAATGAAAACCTAATCGACCTTTTGAATTTAAAACTGATGTGACCGAATCTAGAAATGAATTTAAATTGCTGTGATAAGCCGCATCGATACAGAGCACTACATCGAAGCCTTGTTTAAATTCAAATTGTTTTAAATTTAAAAATGAACCGCAGAAAATCTGACTTATTTCGGGAATAAGATTTTGAATTTTATGAACGCATGGGGCTTGTAAGTCAACTGCGCTGAGGCTTTTAGGCTGATAGTGCTGTAACCAGTGCAACAAACTTGCACCCTGTCCGCAGCCTAAATCTAAGAGATGATCTTTTGAATTTAAATTGACAGCTTGTGCCAAATGGTCAGCCAATTGGCGACAAGCTTCACGGTAGCTTTGGGTATTTTTCCAAAAACCCAAATTTGTCCAAGCAAGCTCCCCATCATCTCCCAAGTTTGATGCATCAATTGCATATTTATGGGGAATGAGTCGAGAGAGAGCTGCTCGAACTTTTATTTTCACAATTTTAGTAGCCGAGTTCTGGGGCAACTTCTACCTTAGGTTTTAAGCCTACAAATGGTAAAGGTGCACCTAAAATTTCAGCAATATGCATTGCAGAAGTGACTGCTGACTCTAAAATTGGCAAGCCATCGCACGACCATGAACCACAGTAAAATACTTTACGGCTTGGGTCTAAATGACGTTGTTGCAATTCTTTGTTTAAAGCAACCGTTTGCGAGTCTACAACTGCACGCGTTAAAGTCACTTTTGAAATCACTTTTTTAGGGTCAATATCAACCACTGGACGCCAAGTTTGGAATACAGGATTTTTACCCACAAGTGTTGGCTCGACCGCATTCATCCATACCGTGAATTGCTGACGTGTAAACTTACGGTCCATCATGTAGCTCAACACTGACCAGTCTTTACGGCGTGGTGGCATGACTGTCGCATCGGTATGAATCACAAGATCGCCTTGTTCAAAGCGGAATTGCTTAAGCAAGTTCATATCTTCTGCAAACTGTTCAGGATTTAAAAACTCATCGATTTTAGATGTTGGCGTTGCAACAATCACTCGATCAAATAAGTTCTGTTCACCTTGGCTGTTTTCAACCAGTACTTTTTCGCCTTGTAGTTCAACTTTCTTAATTGCCGATCCGCTATGGATATCGATGTCTTTAATCAAGCTATCTACAAATGCTGGTGTGCCACCTTTCATGCGCAACAACATGTCGCCATCAGTTAAGTGACGTAAAAACTCAAGTAAGTTTTTTGCAGGCCAATCGCCAATCGTTTTTGGATTACACGTACAAATTGTATAAAGCACTGGCATAACCACACCATGCCAGAATACTTCTTCAATATCGTTCTGATTAATAAATTCAGCGAGGGTAATATCTTGATTTTTAGATTTGAAAAACTGGTGAATCGCAGTTTTTAATTGCAACATCCCTTTCACAAGACGCCAGCCATATTGCTGGATGCCTTTACGGTTATTAATAATCGGGAAATTACCAATACGGCTACGAGAAGTCGTTAACCATGTTTCCGTACGATCTTCGAATAACCAGCTACAAGACATATAAGTACGAACAGGGAAGGTTTTAATGCCTAAATGAGCCGCAAGGCTAAGTGTATTTTTCCATAAGTGAGGATTCATCACACGTAGCGGTGCATCAATAATTCCACCATCGAACTCAATGCTATGGCTATCCATTCCCCGGCCAGGAAGTGCTTCAAATATCGTGATCGTATGCCCTGCATCTTTCAGAATTCTTGCTGCCGCAAGCCCTGCCATTCCACTGCCAATAATTGCGATATTCAAAATGATGTCCCATTTTTCGAGAATTTTTTTGATTATCACTCATACCCTAAAAAAACACCGTATTAAAAACTACCAGATTTTTATTTTTTGCATCAATTTATATAGAAAATATTTAACTCTTCACTCGTCTCATTTTTTATATTTTTTTACAAAACCAGAGAACTCTATAAGATCTTATATTTTTTAAAAATTTAAAAAAAATCTTTTAAATAAAATAAGATAATTTAACTATATTTATATCATTTGTTTTACAAGCATCTTTTTTTAATATATTATTAACTCATAATAATGAGAAGCAAATCACACAAAACAATGCCGAAACAACAATGCAAACCATCATAAAAATAGAAACTTTACAGCGAAAAAGCCCGCTATTCATACTTGATAGCGGGCTTTTTATTACTTTGCTTTTAGAGCTTAATTAAATGCCATTTAGCAATTTATGCTTCTTGCATAATTGAACCGAATTTTCCACGATTAAAATCATTAATCGCTTCCATAATCTCAGCTTTGGTATTCATTACGAATGGACCATAACCTTCGATTGGTTCATTGAGTGGTTGGCCAGTTAACACTAAGAATTTAGTGTCTTCTTCTGCATTCAAACTAAACTCAACACCCTCACGAGACAAAATCGCAACGGTTTTACCTTCAAGGCGATTTGCATCATTGACCACAACTGCGCCATCTAATATTACAACAAGCGTAGTGTGACCTTCAGGTACATAAAGGGTATGTTTTTGGCCTTTAGCCAATTTACCATCCCATACATTTAATGGACTAAATGTCGTTGCTGCACCTTTTGCATCTGCATATTCACCAGCAATCACACGCAAATGACTACCGTGCTCGTCTAGTGCAATGTCTGGAATATCTTTCGCTTCTATTGCTTGGTATTTTCCAGGCGTCATTTTTGAATGAGCAGGTAAATTGACCCACAATTGCACCATTTCAAAAAGACCACCATGGTCTGCAAATTCAGGAGAATGGAACTCTTCATGCAACACGCCTGCACCCGCAGTCATCCATTGCACATCACCAGTTTTAATGGTTCCACCGCCACCGCTTGAGTCTTTATGAGTCACTTCACCTTGATAGGCGATTGTCACTGTTTCAAAGCCACGGTGAGGATGCGAACCTACACCTTGCTGTTCGGTCGTTGGTGAGAAGTTATAAGGCGCTGCATAATCGAGTAACAAAAATGGGCTTAGGGTTTGGCCTAAACGGTCATAAGAGAACAGGTTATATACAGGGAAACCATCACCCACCCAATGCATGTGGTTATTTTGATATGCACCAAGAAATTTCTTCATCTGATCTCTCCTATATATGTAGGATTTTCTTGAACTGAGATTGATTTTACGCCTCAATAATTGCAGGTTATAGATCAGGATTAGCAACACATTATTTCATATATGAGACAATCTCAATTTTTCAGAAAGTCTCTTAGTGATCGTCCTATTTTTAAAATTCTTAATCCTATTTTTTAGACTTAAACACAACATAAAACTCAACTAGCATAATTTTAGGCAATGACGACCTACTCAAATAATTTTTGATTATTCATTTTGATAACACGAGGAAATAAAAAATGGCTCAAGATTACGTGCGCTTAGACAAGGATAATGCTGCGGTTCTTTTAGTTGACCACCAAGCAGGTTTACTTTCTTTAGTTCGAGATATCGACCCAGATAAATTTAAAAACAACGTATTAGCGCTTGCAGATGCGGCGAAATATTTCAATTTACCGACTATTCTCACTACCAGTTTTGAAAACGGTCCAAATGGTCCTTTAGTTCCGGAATTAAAAGAACTTTTCCCAGATGCACCTTTTATTCCACGTCCTGGTCAAATCAATGCATGGGACAATGAAGACTTTGTAAAAGCGGTCAAAGCGACAGGTAAAAAACAACTGATTATTGCTGGTGTGGTCACTGAGGTTTGTGTGGCATTCCCCGCTTTATCTGCTCTCGCAGAAGGTTTTGAAGTGTTTGTGATTACTGATGCTTCTGGTACTTTCAATGAATTAACCCGTGATGCTGCTTGGGACCGTATGTCAAAAGCAGGCGCTCAGCTGATGACTTGGTTTGGTATGGCATGTGAGTTACACCGTGACTGGCGTAATGATGTGGAAGGTCTCGGTGCACTCTTCTCAAATCATATTCCTGATTACCGTAACCTGATGACCAGCTATAGTTTTAATACATCGCAAAAATAAGCTGAATTGTTAAGATTAGAGTGCCTAAGCGCTCTAATCTTAAATTTAAATGGATTGATCTGACATTGATAAGCTCTTTTGATGATTTTTATTATTTCTATTTAGTCGTAAAACACGGCGGCTTTAGTGCGGCCGGTGAAGCTGAAAATATTAGTAAATCTAAGCTCAGCCGACGTATTATTGATCTTGAAAATAAATTTAATGTGAGCCTCATTCAAAGAACTACCCGCCATTTTAAAGTGACCGATTTAGGTCAAGAATTTTATGAGGAATGCTGCAAAGTTATTGCTCAAGTTGAATGTGCAGAAAACGTTTTGTTAAAACAAAAAAGTGAACCGCAAGGAGTAATAAAAGTAAGCTGCCCACCTTTAATGATGCATTTTCAAATTAGAAAAATTTTAAATCAGTTTCTAAAAACCTACCCTAAAGTTGAAATATCGCTTGAGCTGACGAGCCGTCGGGTAGATATATTGCATGATGATATCGACCTCGCCATTCGTACCAATTTCGAACCGAATGAAGATTCAAATTTAATTGTTCGCGATGTGATTAAAACTGACCATTGTCTGGTGGCTTCGCCTGAATTACTGCAAGGTCGCACCATCGAGCATTATTCCGAATTACAGGAATTTCCAAGTATTAGCTTAGGGACTCAAAAGCAAAATTACATTTGGCATTTATGCAATATTCGTAACGGTGAATCAGTTGATATACCTTATCAACCACGAATCAAAAGTAATGATTTGGCAGGCGTTTACTATGCCGTGATGGATGGTTTAGGCATTGCCGATCTTCCCTTTTTAACTGTCGAATCTGAAATTCGTAAAGGCACACTGGTTCATATTCTTCCTGACTGGAAGTCGAATATTGGCATGCTACAACTGGTTTATGTATCCAGAAAAGGCCAACGCCTTGTGGTCGAAAAACTCATTGAAACATTGATTGATGAGCTTAGGCGTTTACCTGAAAGCCATGAAGGATACCTGCCGACTTAAATAAAAAACCGGCCATGAATGGGCATGACCGGTTTTTTGTGACACATCACATACAGCATAACTGCATGTTTTCGTTCAGAACAAAACGAACTCGTTTGGTTCCTTACTCAGATAAGTCTACGCAGAGGTATTTCATTTCGACATATTCTTCGATGCCGAATTTTGAACCTTCACGGCCTAGACCTGACTGTTTTACGCCACCAAACGGAGCAACTTCATTTGAAATCGCGCCCGTGTTAATGCCGACCATACCGTACTCAAGTGCCTCACCGACTCGCCATTGACGAGCTGTGCTTTGAGTAAATAAATAAGCAGCTAAACCAAATTCGGTATCGTTCGCCATTGCCACTGCTTCATCTTCAGTTTTAAAGCGGAATAGTGGTGCAAGCGGACCAAAAGTTTCTTCTTTAGACACTTTCATGTCTTGAGTTACGCCAGTTAAAACTGTTGGCTCAAAGAATGTGCCACCAAGTGCCGAGCGTTGACCACCAATACGAACTGTTGCGCCTTTCTCGGTTGCATCTGCAATATGAGACTGAACTTTCGCAATCGCATCTTCATCAATTAAAGGCCCTTGAGTTGAACCTTCTTGACGGCCATCGCCAACTTTAAGTTTAGATACAGCTTCAACCAGACGCTCTGCCAATGCATCGTAAATACCATCTTGAACATAAATACGGTTAGCGCAAACACAGGTTTGACCGCTGTTACGATATTTACTTGCCATAATGCCCTGAACAGCTTGTTCAAGATTGGCATCGTCAAATACCACAACTGGTGCATTACCACCAAGTTCAAGTGAAAGCTTTTTAATGGTTGGCGCACATTGTTGCATCAAGATACGGCCAACTTGAGTTGAACCTGTAAAGCTGAGCTTACGAACAATATCGCTTTCGCATAGGGTCTTTCCAACTTCAACCGCATCACCACTAATGTTAATTAAAACATCCGCTGGTAAACCCGCTTGTAAAGCCAATACTTCAAGCGCATAAGCAGTTAACGGTGTTTGCTCTGCTGGTTTAACCAACATTGAACAACCCGCCGCAATCGCTGGACCTGCTTTACGTGTAATCATGGCAGCTGGGAAGTTCCACGGCGTAATTGCCGCAGTTACCCCAATCGCTTGTTTAATCACGAGCAAACGTTGATTTGGCAACGTAGGTGTTAAGACTTCACCATCAATACGGCGTGCTTGCTCGGCAAACCAACGAATAAATGATGCTGCATAACCAATTTCACCACGTGCTTCTGCCAATGGTTTACCTTGCTCAGCTGTTAAAATTTGAGCCAGATTTTCTTTGTGCTCAAGCATGAGGTTGTACCATGCCAATAGCACATCAGCGCGAGCCAAGGCAGTTTGCTTTTTCCAAGCAGCTTGCGCTTTTGCTGAGCGATTAATTGCGGCTTCAACCCCTGCACGGTCATAGGTTTTTACCCATGCCAAAGTTTCACCCGTAGCAGCATCATTTACCTCGACATAGTCATTTGATGCAGGTGCTTCTAATGAGATATCAGGATGTTTTAATAAATACTGCAAATTATTTTGAATCATGCAGATTGCTCCATTGCTTTTGCACTACCTGCTTTTAGTGTCGCAAAACCTTGTTTCAAGATATCAAGACCTTGACGGAATTGCTCAGCAGGAATGGTTAATGGATATAAGAAACGAATTACATTACCGTATTTACCACAAGTAAGAAGTAACAACCCGTTTTCCATTGCATAGTTTTGTACAACTTTTGCTTGTTCAGCTGTTTCAAGCTCTACCGCAACCATTGAACCCAATGCACGAATATCAGTTACTACGTCACCTGTTGCTTGTTGAATATCTTTAAGTGCAACAACCAACTCAGCACCTAATTCATTTGCACGGTCGCATAGGTTTTCTTCTTCAATTGCATCAATTACCGCGTGTGCAGCTGCAACCGCAATCGGGCTACCTGCGTAAGTACCACCTAGTCCACCTGGGTTTGGTGCATCCATTACTTCTGCACGGCCAACAACACCTGAAATTGGGAAACCGCCGCCCAAGCTTTTCGCCATCGTGATGAGGTCTGCTTTAGTCTCGTAATAGTTCATTGCAAACAATTTACCAGTACGGGCAAAACCTGATTGCACTTCGTCAGCGACAAGTAAAATACCGTGCTTGTCGCAAATTGAGCGTAAACGTTTTAAGAATTCAGCTGGCACAACATTAAAACCGCCCTCACCTTGTACTGGCTCAAGTACAATTGCTGCAACATCATGTGGTGCAATATCTTCACTGAAAATATCTTCAACGCTTTCAATTGCCGCGTCTACTGAAATACCTTTAGCAGGTACAGGGTAACGTGCGTGGAATACCCCCGCTGGCATTACACCGAAATCACGTTTGTAAGGCGCTGTTTTACCCGTCATTGCCATAGTCATGAATGAACGACCGTGGAAACCGTTACCAAAAGTGATAATGCCGTGACGACCTGTATAACAACGAGCAATCTTCACCGCATTTTCAACTGCTTCTGCACCAGTTGTGAAAAAAGCTGACTTGGCAGGACCAGCAATTGGTGCGCGCTCATTAATACGCTCAGCTAAAGCTACATAGCTTTCATAAGGTGTTACTTGATAGGCAGTATGCGTAAATTTAGTGAGTTGTTCAGTCACCGCTGCAATCACTTTAGGGTGGCGATGGCCGGTATTTAAAACCGCGATACCACCAGCAAAATCGATAAATTGGTTGCCTTCCTTGTCCCAAATCGTGGCATTTTCAGCTTTTTCCGCATACCACTGACACATCACGCCTACACCACGTGGAGTTGCTTGCTGTTTACGTGCGTTAAGTGCAGAATGTTGATTATCCATTTGATTCCCTCATATTTTCATCATCAGTTGCAGCTTTGGTTTTTTGCATCCTGTGCTTAATTTTCAGGGTGCTTTACAACGACTGCCTATGCATGTAATTTCGCTCGTCTGGTGCCAACTGACGAGAGCCACTTTTTAACTGTAGGAGAGAGCCAATTGCGTAGTTTACTTGGAGATCATTTGCTGCAACGACTCCAACAGGACACTGAAGGGAAACTACATCAACGCCTTTTCCGTTGCCTGCGTGGTGCCATTATTGATGGAGTTATCCAGCCCAAGACTCGTCTACCTGCGTCACGCGACTTAGCCAGTGAAATTCATGTTTCAAGAAATACAGTGCTTACTGCCTATGAACAACTACAGGCGGAAGGCTACTTAGAAGCTCGTACGGGTCATGGCACTTGGGTTGCCGAAAAACTACCAGAGAGTTTTTTAAATACACAAAATAAGAAAAAAGTGGTTTCAAGTCCGAAAGCTCAAAGCTCTTATGCCCTATCACAGCGTGGTTCCAACTTATTGGGCTATGCTGCAGCTTCACCACACCAATGGGGAGCTTTTGTGCCGGGAGCACCCGATGTGACTGAGTTTCCGCATCATATTTTTAGCCGCATTCAAGCACGCTTAAGCCGTGAACCAGATATTAACCGCCTTATTTACAGCAATGCAGGTGGATGTATTGAACTTCGAAGTGCGTTGGCAGATTACTTACGCGTTGCACGTTCAGTTCAGTGCGATGCGGATCAGATTATTATTACCGAAGGTATCCACCAAGCGATCGACTTAGTCTCTCGTGCCCTTAGCGATATGGGAGATAAAATCTGGATTGAAGATCCCGCTTATTGGGGAATGCGTAATACGTTACGTATTAATGGTCTTGATATTCAGCCGATGCCTGTCGACGCTGAAGGCATTATTCCTGAAGAAAATCCGGCAGTACCGCCTAAACTCATTTTTGTCACACCTTCACATCAATATCCGCTTGGCTCACATTTAAGTCTTGATCGTCGCAGACAATTGATTCAAATCGCACGTCAGCACAATAGCTGGATTGTCGAAGATGACTATGACAGTGAGTTCCGTTTCTCAGGTCAGCCTTATCCATCTTTACAAGGTTTAGAAAATGATGCGCCTGTGCTGTACATGGGCACATTTAGTAAAACCATTTATCCATCTTTAAGAATTGGTTATTTAGTCGTACCTAAACCACTTTTTTCACCACTACGTATTGTTGCAGCCGAGCTTTATCGTGGGGGCCATTTGCTTGAGCAAAAAGCCCTCGCTGAATTTATTCGTGAAGGCCATTATGAAGCCCATATTCGCCGTATGCGCCTACTTTATGGCAAACGCCGTGACTACTTAGTGAGCCTTATTCAGCGTTATCTTGGGCCCGAATTTATTCATGAATATGATGAAGCCGCGGGGTTACATCTGGTTTTAAAACTGCCAAACGCTTGCGATGATGTCGCGATTGCGGCGACTGCGCTTGAACGTGGTGTTAAAGTTCGTCCACTGTCTCAGTACTACATGCAGTCGCATGCACATGCCGAACGTGGATTGCTCATGGGCTTTGCATGCGTAAATGAAAAAGATATGGTGATGGCTTTTGGCGTCTTGCTCCAATGCTTACGTGAAGCAGGTGTACCTACGCTGAATTAAAGATTTTTCCATATTAATAAACAAAAAGAGCCTCACTGTGAGGCTCTTTTTTTATTTAAAAATTTAAACTAACTTTTCTTCATGGCTGTGAGTTAAATGAGTCGCTCTACGATCTTTACCCCACCCCAATTTTTCAGACAACAACCCGAAGAACACAATAATGCCGAACAATGCTGTAGTGTAAATCACTTCTTTAAAGTAGGTGCCTTCAATTAACATGGTAAGAATTGCACCAATAATTGCAAAGATCACCACGTATGTTAGATAAGGGAACATCCACATTTTAAAGTCAATTTTTACGCCTTCCGCTTCAAGTTTCTTACGCATACGAAGCTGAGAATATGCAATGGTCAGGTATACATACAGTGTTGCTGCACCAGTCGTTAGCATGAAAAAGTCATAAACATTCATACTCTCGGTTGCAGTTAAAATTACTGCAATCACTGAGAAGAAGCATGACACAATCACCCCAACCCAAGGGCTGCTTTTACTGTTTACAGAACCAAAACTTTTCGGTGCATCACCACGTTTAGCTAAAGAGAACAACATACGTGAACATGTGTAAAGTGCTGAGTTAAAGCAACTACATACCGATGTTAAAACCACAAAGTTAACGATATGGCGCGCACCCGGAATGCCCAGAGCAGACAGAGTCACACTATAAGTACCCCAAGTTGAATCTTTCAAAAGTTCATTGTTGTGAGGAATGAGACATACCGCAACGAACATTGAGCCGACATAGAATAAAATAATTCGCCAAACCACCGAGTTCGATGCTTTACGAATTTCTTTAGATGGATTTGCCGATTCTGCTGCCGCTACAGTGACAATTTCAGCGCCAATATAGGCGAACATAACCCCAAGCAAGGCGGTAATAACGGATGAACCACCATTAGGCATAAAGCCTTGAGAAGTTAGGTTACTAATACCAGAAGCAGCCGGATTGCCCCAAGGCCATAAATGCATGATGGCTAAACTACCAATCACAAGGAAAATAACAATCGCGATGACTTTAATGAGCGCAAACCAGAACTCAAACTCGCCATAGTTTTTCACGTTTTGTAAATTAACGACAACAAGTGCACCAATCACCACGACCATATAGGCCCAGATCGGTATAAACGGGAACCAGTTGTTTAGAATTTTACCTGCAACATAAGCTTCCCACCCCATGAGCATTGCCAAAGTACACCAGTACAACCAGCCAATTGAAAACCCTGCCCAACGACCAATTGCACGATCCGCATAGGTTGAAAAAGAGCCACTATCAGGATTTAAAACGGCCATCTCGCCTAACATACGCATGATGAACCAAACGAGTAAACCACCTAATGCATAGGTTAGAAATACCACAGGGCCAGTGTTGTAGATAATACTGCCTGAGCCAACAAACAGAGAACCGCCAATAACCCCAGCAATCGAGATCATGGTGAGGTGGCGTGATTTAAGTCCATGTTTTAAACTTTGGGAGTGATTGGCTTCAGAACCATTTTGATGAGCTGCCATATCATTTTCCTTAATATATGGAGGATATCGGCTAGTCTCGGAAAACCTCCGAAGCCAAAAAATATCCCCTAAAAATTTAGCCGTTCTGCCCAATTCCTAAAAAAGAAAATTCACTGAGCTTATCCGGCGCTTCCGTATGCATACTTCCAATGGCTTTAATTTGTCGTTTCGGCACTCAAGAAACGAGAGCCATTTTTGGAATAAAAGAGAGAGCCAATTGCAAAATTTATACGCAAAATTGGCCCTTTTTGTAGCGGATACTGCTAAATGGCTTTTTGTTTTTATTTTAATCAGCTTGAAAAGCTTTAGTTCTGTTCAGAGATTAACAACGCTTTTGTGCCTGTTTGCAACGCTCTAAATATATGCTTTTGATCGGCTGGATAACAAATATAGTCTCCAACCCCCAGCTCAACCGCCTCATCAATTAAACCCACCAAAGCTCGCCCTTCGACCACAATAATATGTTCTACAGAACCAACTGGATGTGGTTCTGAAAGTCGATCTTCACCCGGCTCCACAATCAGTAAATAAACATCACGGCGCGCATGCGGCGGACAAGTCGCTAACAAAATTGCTTTGTAGTTGGCAATCTCTGAGCTCACTGTTGGACCATCGCCACAGCGAATGACTTGTACCTGATTGCTCGGTTCTTCCATCAAACGTGCAAATGGAATATTTAACGCAACACAAAGTGCCCATAAGGTTTCAATGCTTGGGTTACCTTGGCCCGCTTCTAATTGTGAAAGAGTCGATTTGGCAACACCTGCACGGCGAGCAACCTCTGCCAATGAAAGCCCTGCTCTTTGACGTTCACGTGTTAAACCTTTGGCAATAATTTCAATGGGCTGAGACATTCATTCTATCCGTTCTATAAAAAAAACGATCGTTCGTTTTGACAAAACAATCAGACTTATTCATTATAATGGAAAATCGTTCGTTATATCATGCCATGACTACATATGCTCTCATTAAAAAACTCAGTAAAGACACGACTCGCTCGATTTTCTTTGTGTGTCTAGCGACGAGTGTCGTTGGCATGTCTTTAGGTTCACTCGCCGCAAGTTATGGCTTAGCACTCTGGATTCCGCTTTGCCTATCCGTGTTTGTGCTCGCAGGAACTGCTGAATTTATTTTTATTGGATTCTTGGCTGTAGGTGGTAGCCCAATTGCTGCTGCGATTGCAGGACTACTCGTCAATTTAAGGCATTTACCTTTTGGTATTGCGGTCAATGAACTGATTCGAGGCAAATATTCTCAATATTTTGGGTCTCACATCATGAACGACGAAAGCGTTTTGTTTGGCATGGCACAGCCCGATTTCGAAATGAAAAAGGCTGCTTACTGGCTATGTGGAATAGGCATCATGTTCAGTTGGCCTCTCGGTGTAACAGCAGGTTATTTTATTGGAAGCGCTATTCCAGACCCGAAAACTTTTGGTTTAGATGCCATTTTCCCTTCCATTCTAATTGCACTTACTTTTTCTGCTTTAAAGAATAAATCTACTCGAAAAGCTGCATTTGCTGGATCAACTTTAGCGCTGATCACCACGCCCTTTTTGGCCTCGGGACTTCCAATTCTGATTTCACTTTTTGGCTTGATATGGGGTAGAAAGAAATGAATCAACAATTACTCATTATTTTGGGTATAGGCTTGTTAGCACTTGGAACCTATGGCATTCGCTTTGCTGGTTTTCACTTGGGTGCCAAGTTTTCGTTTTCTGAAAAATACCAAGTTTTACTCTCAAACGGCGCAACGGTCTTGCTCTGTGCGATTGCTGTGACGACGACATTTTTTGAAGGTCAACATTTCGCGGGTTTCGCACGAATATTTGGGGTGGCCCTAGCACTGTTCTTAGTTTGGAAAAAAGTACCACTTTTATTGGTGATTTGCTTGGCAGCTGCCGGCACGGCACTTATACGTTTGCTTGGAATTGAGTAATAAAAAAGGCGAGATAAACTCGCCTTTTTTGCAACTTTGATTAGAACGGTAAATCGTCGTCTAAATCAGCTGGTGCAGAAGCTGGTTGTTGCGGAGCTTTAGGCGCAAAACCACCCGCTTGAGGGTTACTTCCACCATTACCAAAACCACCTTGGCCACCATAACCACCGCCATTGTTTTGGCCGTAACCGCCACCTTGGTTGTTATTGTTTTGATAACCATTACCACCTTGTTGAGGTGCGTTAAAACGTGGCTGATTAAAATCATTACCACCAGCAAAACCTTGTTCACCTTGTTGACGAGCATCTAACATTTGCATCTGGTCGCCACGAATTTCTGTTGTATAACGCTCTTGGCCATTTTGGTCTGTCCACTGACGCGTACGTAATGAACCTTCAATATAAACCTTAGAACCTTTACGTAAGAACTGCTGAGCAATTTCCCCTAAACGGTTATGCAAAACAATACGGTGCCATTCTGTTTGTTCTTTACGTTCACCGGTATTTTTATCAGTCCAAGCTTCACTTGTCGCGATTGAAAATTGGGTCAACGAGCCCCCATTTGGAAAAGTTTTTGTTTCAGGATCACGACCCAAAGTACCAACCAAAATAACCTTATTTACACCACGCATTAGCTGTCTTCATCCTATACATTTCTATGTTTTACTTTATAAGAGTTATGCTTAAATGGCTACCTCTTTACCGAACAACTGCGTTAAATCACGTCGCGCAGCATCATCTAGAGACTGTTTATCGACTTTAATATAAGCAACTTGCTGGTCAGGCATCACCACAACTTCTTCGATACCACGAATTGCCAATAGCTGTGTGGTCCACTCATTCACCTGTTGCACTTGCGGCAATGGCAACACAATCGATGACAAATACCGCGGCTGAGCTAAACCAAAACTAATTAGCAACCATATTATAGCAATCCCTGCCAAGACACTCCATCCAATCGCAGTATTATGTAACATCAATAATTGACCACCTAGTGTGCCACCGAAAAAAGCGCCTAAAAATTGGCTACTGGCATTTACACCCATAGCCGTGGCTTTTGACTGGATTGGAGCAGACTTCGACAGCCAAGAAGGTAATAAAGCCTCCATGACATTAAAGGCAATAAAGAAAATACCTAAGCCTGCAAGCAAGACATATTTGGACTGATAACCAAATATCAGTAATAGTAAACCTGCAATAATGCCTGTAATAGCTGTTAAGAAAATGCCGCGCATTTTGCGATATTTTTCAGCGATGATAATGCTAGGAAATGCAAAAAATAGACTAATAACCAAAAGTGGCAAATACACCAAACCGTGGCTAGCCAAAGGAATGTGCGCAAACTCGATAAGCTGTGACGGCACATAAATAAACATGGCGGTCAGCAATAAATGCAATGCAAAAACCGAAACGTGTAAACGGTTTAAATCACCCATTTGAATGACTTGTTTAAGCTGTGCCATGTAGCCTTGCTGATAATTACGATGATGACGAGTTACTTTAGGTACGAGCAATAACATCAAAATCGCGATTAAGCCCATAATGGTCGTCACAAAGAACAAACCAGAAATACCGACAAGGCTTGTGAGCCAAGGCCCAAGACTAAACGCCACTACAAAAGACAGGCCAATACTCATGCCCATTGCAGCCATCGCTTTAGTACGCTGTTCTTCACGCGTCACATCGGCTAAAAGCGCCATCACGACTGCCGAAACTGCACCCGCGCCAGCGATAGCACGGCCAATAATCACGCCATAAATCGTGTCAGATAACCCCGCAATTGCACCACCAACTGCAAAGAGTAACAACCCAAATACCACCAATGGTTTACGGCTAAAACGGTCTGCCAGTAAGCTAAATGGAATTTGTAAAATCGCCTGACTTAAGCCGTAGACACCTACAGCCAAACCAATGAGTACTGGAGTCGCATATTGATATGACTGTCCAACTACAGAAAAGACAGGAATAATCATGAACAAGCCCAACATGCGTAGCGCGAAAATACTACTTAAGGCAAAAGTTGAGCGACGTTCCAAAGCATTCATCATATCAATACACGTTATCAAACTAGGTAAATTATAAGCCGATTCGTTTCTAAAAATACGGGACACCTTATTTAAAATAACGATTTGGGCTTAAAAAAATAAAGAGGCATTTAGCCTCTTTATTCTATCGAAGTTTGCTGAAAATTAGCTTAAGGCGACTGTTGCTCGCGCTTTGAATATTGAATTGAAGCAATAACAGCCCAAACAATGAACGCTACACCAATTAAACCTGTGACAACTTCAGGTACATGTACGCCAGTACCACTTGCAATCATAATGAATGCTAAAGCACCAATTGCATAATGCGCGCCATGTTCCAAGAACACATAGGCATCTAGTGTGCCTTTTTCTACAAGGTAAACTGTCATTGAACGGACAAAAATAGCACCGATTGCAAGACCGAGCATAATCACGACAACGTCGCTGGTAATCGCAAATGCACCGATTACGCCATCAAAACTGAATGATGCATCTAATACTTCAAGATATAAGAAACCACCTAAACCTGCTTTCACCACACCAGAAGCAGCACCTGATCCATCTTGTAATACAGCATTACCATTTTCATCAATTTCAGGTTCACCACCTAACAAATGACTAAGTACTTCAACGCCAATATAAACCACAATGCCCCAAATACCTGCCATGACCACAGCTAAGCGGTGAACTTCATCCACATAAGCAGCCATCACGATTAAGGCAATCAAAGCCAGAAATACAGACATTGCCGGTACGCTTGCCAAGCTTGCAAGTTTAGATTCAAGCCATCTAAACCAATGGGTTTCTTTTTCGTCATCAAAAAAGAAGTTTAAGAACACCAGTAATAGGAATGTTCCACCAAAAGCTGAAATTTCAGCATGGTGTGCCATTAAACGATCAGAGTAAGTTTTCGGATCATTGAGTGCCAATTTAGCCACTTCAATAACACCCATATCTGCAGTCACTGCAACAATTACAACAGGGAAAACTAAACGCATACCAAAAACGGCGATTAAAATACCTACCGTTAAAAAGATCATTTTCCAGAACGGGTCCCAATTACGTAGAACCGATGCATTTACGACAGCGTTGTCAAAAGATAAAGAGACCTCCATTACAGCTAAAATTGCTGTAATTGTTAAAGCTTTAAGCATGGTAGACACGCCCGCTTCAGGTCCGTGGGTAAAACCCCAATACGCGGATAGTGCTAAACACACCACCGTAAAAAATATCGAAAATCGGAAATGCTTCATGGATCAGACCTATACCAAGAATAAATTTAATCTTTCTTAAAAACCGCGGCTATTATATCGATAATTAACCACAAAACGATGATGTTTTGTGCCGTTATTCAATTTCCTTTATCTGTCTGTTTAATAAAGAAATTTATAATATTTAATTAACTCATTAATCGCATTAAATATTTTCTTGCGATATATCTATCATTATTATTTTTGTATTTTAAAATTGATTTAAAATCCGGTTTAGCTGTCTTATTTTAAATGGAATGTTTTATGCTTTTTTCTCAAGAACTCTGGCAACGTAATTTAAATTTATACCAAAAAATTCTCGACCTGCCTTTTAATCAAGAACTTGCTAACGGTACTTTAGATAAAGAAGCTTTTTGTCATTATGTGATTCAGGATGCCCAATACTTAGTGGCTTATGGTCGCGTTCTTGCTGTGGCAGCAGCAAAGGCTTTTGATGCTGACGATATCATGCAATTTTCAGATGCCGCTAAAATTGCAATTGTGGTTGAACGCAGCTTGCATGATGACTTTATGAAAAATTTTGGTGTCACCAAAGAAGAATTTAAAAATACGCCGTTGACCTTGGCAGGCCATCATTACACTTCATTTTTGACCGCAACTGCTTGGTCTGAGAGCTACCCTGTCGTACTTGCAGCATTGTTACCTTGCTTCTGGATTTATGCCGAAGTGGGTAAAGATATTGTGAATAAATCAATTCCTAACAACCCTTACCAAGCATGGATTGATACTTACGCTGGGGAAGAGTTCCATACAGCGGTTCGTAATGTGATTGCGACAGTAGATAAAGTTGCAGCACGTTGTGATGCCGACACTTTAGAAAAAATGCATGCCGCTTACACCATGGGTGCAAAACTTGAATGGTTATTTTGGGATAGCGCCTACCACCAAAGACAATGGTTAGGTTTGGACCAGATCTAAATCAAGATAAGGCTCTGACCATTTACTTCGTTAAATGGTCAGTCTTAAATTTAACTTTGAAACCACTGCCAGCCGTAAATCAAACCTGCCGCAGCGGCCACCCAACATAGAGTTGCCACTCCTAGACACGACCACATCGACATACGCGTTGCCAGCACATAAACAGCAACTAAATAAATGGCATAGGGAATAAGTGACCATAGACCAAACAGAGCCGTTTTTTGTAACGCCTCCGCCCCTTTTTGCTGGTAAACAATCACGTGGGCAATCAAAGCGAATGTAGGAAAAAGCGGGACCAAGCCTGCAATATAAAATGCCTTACTTTTCGATAAAATTGAAATGATGAGGACAACCCCAGCCCCCAACATACATTTTAAAAATAACGCCCACATATTTAATCTAGATCCAACGCTTAACTATAAACTTCAATATCGTGCAGTTTGACTAAAGATACTTAAACCACAATCTGCTTGTGCTAAACGTCATCTGCAACCTGCCTATGATTATAAATGAATGTTTTTGCAAGAGAGTGGATAGATGATGCAAAACAACAGGTTTTGCAGATGACAATGGTTTTGGTTACTTTTGCCAAAACAAAAGTAACAGAATTAGCTGATAGTATCTAATCTCACGGATTAAAGCTCCGTCGTGAAATTAAAAGTATTACCTAGATTTCAGTTCATCATAAAAAATTAACAGCGACTAAAGCAATTAATGCAGGAACTGCCTGAATATAAATAATCTTTTTACTGGCAGTGAGTCCGCCATAAATACCTGCAATCAGTACGCACCCTAAAAAGAAATTGGCAATAGATGTCGCAAATGATGCATCTGCCAATAAAGACCAGAATAAACCTGCTGCTAAAAAGCCATTATAAAGACCTTGGTTTTGTGCCATTACTTTAGTGAGTTTTGCTTTTTCGGCATTATTTCCAAAGGCTTTCATGCCATAAGGTTTGTCCCACAAAAACATCTCTAATACTAAAATATAGACATGTAATATTGCGATAAGTGCAATTAAAATTTGTCCGATCATACAATTTTCCTTTTTATTTTAAAGATATGAAAAAAGATCAGTCTCTCGACTGATCTTTTAGTGTTTTACGGCTTTAACAACACTTTGCCTTGTCGAGCACCTTGCGTTGCGCTTTGAGCGGCAGTTTTAATCTCATCAAAACTAAATACACCTTCTACAGGAAGGATTAATTTTTTCTGAGTCGCTAATGTTAATAGCTCAACAATTAGTTCTTTTTTACGAGCAGCTGGCATTTCTTTATTCACCACACTCGCCCAGAATCCTTTTACTGTCGCTTGTTTGAAAATTAGATCACCCGATGAAATCTGCATGGTTTCACCTGTCATACTACCAAACGAAACGAGCAAGCTATTTTCACTGAGTAAGTGCAGCATTTCACCACTTGCGGTTCCACCAATCGAATCTACACCAGCAATCAGAGGTTGGTCACCGTGAATCTGTTTAACTTGTTCTTTCCAGTTAGGTTGATCGGTCGCAACAACATGTTGAATGCCTAATGCCTGCATTTCTGCAATTGCATCCGTACGACGAACCAGATTAATCACAGATAAACCACGTGCCTGTGCAATCATCGCAACTGTTTTACCGACTGCACCGTTCGCCGTGTTTTGAATGAGCCATTGACCTGGTTGAACGTTAACAAAATCTAAAAGCATCAGGGCACTAATTGGCATACCAATGAGCTGTGCTGCTGTTTCGTCATCAATTTCATTATTAAGTGGAATAAGTCCTTGAGCAGGTGCAATAAAGTACTCAGCCCAACTGCCATGCACAGCTGCTACTGCAATACGTTGACCTACCTGTATATGTTCTACGCCTTCGCCCAACGCATCTACAATACCAACCGCTTCACTACCGCCAATCGCAGGTAAAGTCGGCTTATAGCCATAGCTTCCGCGGACTGTCCATACATCATGATTATGAATTGGAGACATAATAGTTTTAATACGCACTTCGCCTGCTTTTGGTTCTGGCTTTGGCATATCCGCCTGCTCTAAAACGTCTACAGGTTCGCCAAAATTACGATGGATAATACTTCGCATGCTTTATTCCTCTATCGGTTTTATGAGTTGTTGAGTAGTTTCTAGGGCTAGATGGAGATGTGCTTTGTCTTGCGACAATTTTGTGAGTAAAGCAGCACCTAACCATAACTGGTACATGACTTGCGCAGTTTTTAAAGGCTCAATATGTTTTGGAATTGAACCTTCTTGTTGCCCTTCTTTAAGCAGTAAAGCTAAACGTTGCGTTAATTTGTGCACGCCTTCATTGAGAATCTGGCGCATATCTTCCGACAAATCGGACACTTCAGCTGCCAACTTCACAATCAAACAATTTTCAGCCCAACTGCCATTTACCGGGTCATCAATCCACGCCTGCCACAATGCCATTAATCGGGCATGGGCGCTTCGCTCGCTGTGCTGCCAAAGTTGTTCCACACGAACTTTATAATCAGCCATGTATTGTTCTAACAATGCACAGCCAAATGCCTCTTTCGAAGCAAAGTAGTGATAAAACGAACCCTTAGGTACGTCACAAGCCTTTAAGATCTCTTGCAAACCGACACCAACAAAACCTTTATGTAGTACCAGCTCAAAGCTGGTATCTAAAATATGTTGTCGCGTGGTTTCACTTTTATTTAATCGTTTCATGCACCCATCATAAACAACTATTAGACCAGTCGTCTAGTAAAGTTATGTTGCTGGTTAAAATTTGTCTAGAGTAGAAATCTGAACTAAGGAATGTTAAAAATACAACCTGCTTATTTAAACAAATTTTGTCGATTGTCGTTTAACCGTCACAATTTGTCGCATTAAATCATTTTGTACCACTTGAACAATTTTAAATCGTTATCATATATAAGGTCTGTTGTTTACTACTAGTCACACTTCCCTGCGGCTGATCAAACAACACCTAAATTTTCATCAATATATAATTGAGATGTTTTATGAGCCAAAGTCATATCCGTATTCGAGGCGCACGTACCCATAATTTAAAAAATGTGTCTCTCGATATTCCACGCGACAAATTTGTGGTAATTACGGGGTTATCAGGTTCAGGAAAATCTTCTCTAGCCTTCGATACCCTGTATGCCGAAGGACAACGCCGTTACGTCGAATCGCTTTCAGCGTATGCCCGTCAGTTTTTATCGCAAATGGAAAAGCCTGAAGTCGACTCGATTGAAGGTTTATCACCAGCGATTGCGATTGAGCAAAAATCTACCAGTCACAACCCACGTTCAACCGTCGGTACGATTACCGAAATTTATGACTATTTGCGTTTACTTTACGCACGTGTCGGCACGCCTTACTGCCCTGAACACGACTTGCCAATGGTTGCGCAAACTGTTTCTGAAATGGTCGATGCAGTAAAAAACCTTGAGGAAGGCACAGCACTCATGTTGCTTGCTCCTGTCGTTCGTGAGCGTAAAGGTGAATACAGTAACCTGTTCGAGCAGTTACAAGGTCAAGGTTTTGTTCGTGCTCGTGTAGATGGTGAAATCATTGATATTGATACGCCACCAGAACTCGATAAAAAGAAAAAACACACCATCGAAGTTCTAGTTGACCGCTTTAAAGTGCGTGAAGACTTAGGGAACCGTATTGCAGAATCATTTGAAACTGCACTGCGTTTAGGTGGAGATATTGCTGTTTTATCATGGATGAATGGTGAACATCCTGATCGCGTTTTTTCTGCAAAGCACTCATGTCCAGAATGTGATCGCGCTGTCGCAGAGCTTGAGCCACGTTTGTTTTCATTTAACAACCCGTTCGGTGCCTGCCCTGTTTGTGATGGTTTAGGTACACGCAGTCATTTTAGTTCTGAAAAGCTCATTCCAAATCCAGATCTTGCAATTAGTGAAGGTGCTATCCGTGGTTGGGATCGTCAGCGCCCATATTATTATTCGATGCTGCAAAAAGTTGCCGATCATTTTGGTTTAAAACTTGATACGCCTTGGAACCAGCTAGATAAAGATACTCAAAAGAAATTCTTACAAGGTACGGGCAAAGAAAAAGTCGATTTAAGCTATATCGACGAACGTGGCCGTAAACATACTCGCGTACAACCGTTTGAGGGAATCTTGCCTCACCTTGAACGCCGTTATCGTGAAACTGAAAGTAACTATGTACGTGATGATTTAGCTCAATATCTCTCTAATGCAGCGTGTGATGCATGTGATGGTTCACGTCTCAATGAAATTTCACGCAACGTTCGTGTGAAAGATAAAACGATTGCTGATATTACTCGCATGTCGATTGGTGATGCTGAAAGCTACTATCAAGGTTTAAACCTTGAAGGTGCTAAAGGCGAAATCGCAGATAAAATCTTTAAAGAGATTCGTGAACGTCTACACTTCTTAGTGAGTGTGGGTCTGAACTATTTAAGTCTAGCTCGCTCTGCCGAAACCTTATCGGGCGGTGAAGCACAGCGTATTCGTTTAGCCTCACAAATTGGTGCAGGTTTAATGGGCGTAATGTATGTGCTTGATGAACCATCAATTGGTCTACATCAACGCGATAATGATCGTTTATTACAAACGCTAATTCGCTTACGTGATTTAGGTAATACGGTATTGGTCGTGGAACACGATGAAGATGCAATCCGTGCGGCTGACCATATTATTGATATCGGTCCGGGTGCTGGTGTACATGGCGGTGTGATTATTGCTGAAGGGACTTATGATGAATTGGCTAAACATGCTGATTCACTTACAGGTCAATATCTTTCGGGCAAACTCAAAATTGAAGTACCCAAAAAACGTACTCAATCCCCACGTCCAGATGAGCTTATCAAACTCTCTGGGGCAAGTGGTCACAACTTAAAAAATGTTGATTTAACGATTCCGCTTGGCATTATGACCTGCGTAACCGGGGTTTCAGGTTCAGGTAAATCGACGTTAATTAACCGCACATTACTTCCATTGGCTGCGACACAGCTTAACGGTGCAACGACATTAACGGCCGAGAAGTTTGACTCGATTGATGGTCTTCAACATCTAGATAAAGTTGTCGATATTGACCAAAGCCCAATTGGACGCACACCACGTTCAAACCCAGCGACCTATACAGGGTTATTTACGCCAATTCGTGAATTATTTGCACAAACACCAGAAGCAAAAGCTCGTGGTTATAGTGCAGGCCGTTTCTCGTTTAACGTAAAAGGCGGACGCTGTGAAGCGTGTGAAGGCGACGGTATGATTAAAGTCGCAATGCACTTCTTACCAGACATGTATGTACCTTGCGACGCGTGTCATGGCAAACGTTATAACCGTGAAACACTTGAAGTTGGCTATAAAGGCAAAAACATTTCTGATGTTTTAGAAATGACTGTTGAAGATGCTGCGGAGTTCTTTAGTGCAATTCCAGTGATTCATCGCCGCTTAGAAACCTTAACTCAGGTAGGTTTAGGCTACATCCGTTTAGGTCAAGCTGCTACCACGCTCTCTGGTGGTGAAGCGCAACGTGTGAAACTTGCACGTGAATTAGCAAAACGAGATACGGGTAAAACTTTATATATCTTGGATGAACCAACAACAGGTCTGCATTTCCATGATATTGCCAAGTTACTCGACATTTTGCATGAGCTACGTAACAAGGGTAATACCATTGTGGTGATTGAACATAACCTTGATGTGATTAAAACAGCCGACTGGGTTGTGGATTTAGGCCCTGAAGGTGGTTCTGGTGGCGGTATGATCATTGCCGAAGGCACACCTGAACAAGTCGCTGAGGTTGAGATTTCCCATACGGGACGTTTCTTAAAACCGATGTTGAAGCAATAAAATAAAAAGCCGGAAATCATTTCCGGCTTTTTTTACCCCTCAACTGCATTTCGCCCTCTGGCTTTAGCTTTTAAGAGTGAGTTGTCAGCCTTTTCTAAAAGCTCAATCCAACTCATCGCTCCTATCGCAAAACCAATACTGACAGACACATGCAATTTTTCTTCTGATCCAGATAAATCAATCTCTTCTAAAGAAATCGCCATTCGAATTTTCTCTGCTAAAAGACGGGCATCTACAAATTGCACCTGCTCTAACAGTATTAAAAATTCATCTCCCCCATAACGTACAATTAAATCTGAACTTCGAATATTTTGTTTTAATTGCTCAGCAATACTGACAATGACACGGTCACCCACAATATGTCCATATTGGTCATTCACCTGTTTAAAACGGTCTATATCGATAATCATCAAACAGGTCTGGGTAAATTTTTGAGGATAACTTTCAACAATTTTTAAATATTCAGATAGAGCCAAACGGTTAGACACACCAGTGAGGGGGTCCGTATTCGCGATATTCTTTAATTGAAACTCAAAAGCATCTCGTTGTTGTAACATACGCTGCAATCGATCTATCGCTTCAAACAAAGAAAAAAATTCACCTTTTGTGGTGACATTCATGTCATCTGTACAATGATCAGAACTATGAGATAAATCTAAAATTAAAGTTCTCGCTTTAATTAAAGGGGAAAATACACGTCTTTGGGCATATATCAGAGTAAGTAATGCTGTAGCCAAAGAAATTAAAGAAATAAATAAAGTTAAAAAGAAATCATTTCGAGCAATCGCATTTTCTTGATTTGCAATCACCACACTTTCATTGAGAATATAACTTTGTAAATCAACGACCGTAGTAAATTTACCTACGATTGCTTCGGTTAACTGTGTACCATTTAGAAAATACGGCTCGCCCTTTTGGCTCTCTTCCAATAGCTTTTCTACAATTGGAATACCTTTGTCTATAAATTCCGTTTTTACTTGTGAATATAATCGACGATATTCTGGAGTTTTTGCCTGTTCAGGCTGCAAAGTATCAACCAAAATCCATAAATATCTAGCTTGATGCTGAGTTTGTAGAGAACGTGCCCTGTTATTACTTGGAATCTCTTCATTAAAACTAACGGGAGCAATAATGTTAGAGGCCATGCGTCCAGCTTGATCACGCATATCAGTCAGCACAATAATAAGCGTAAAATAATTAGAAATACGGCTGTCTTTACTTTTTAGCTGCAACATCAATTTTTGCAGGATTTCCCTACAATGATCCCATGCGCCAAACATCCCTAAAATAGCATTATCCATTTGAACGGAAGTCCTTGCTGCATAGGGAGTTTCACCATAATAATCAACGACAGCTCTCGCTTGTCTAATATTTTCCTTTAAACTGGTTTGCAACTCATTAGCTAATGAAACATAACCCGCTTGTTTTAAAATAAGAATACTTGAATCAATTTGCTCATCGACAATTAAACGAAATTTTCTTAATTCTTGTTGATTCTTTAATAAATCCTCAGGAGTACTCGACATCATTTTGTTAGCAGGAGCACGCTCCTTAGAAATTTTATAAGCAATATCTGCTACTGCTCTTAAACTTTTTATTTCAGCTAAGGCTTGTCTAGTTTTTATATAATCCTGATAGCTTCCCACAATAAGAGGTATTGCCATGAATAATAAGGACAAAATAATAACCAGCATGAAAAGGAACAGTCGATTACTAATATGTTCTGAACGTAATCCTGCCATTTCTAGCTGATACTCCGTAAATGCCCTGCCATTTTTAATGCGATATAAATTAGGCTTAAATTTATCCTAGCATTTTAATAACTAAAATTTCATCAATAAACTGATCTTTACTCTTCTTAATAATTATAAGAGCCCTACATGCCGTAAGCTTAATTAATAAACTAAATCGGAAAATCAAATAATTTTTATAAAAAAACTCCATTTTACAGATTAAACTGTTTTGGTGATGATAATCAAACATATTCACTTGTCCTCTTGGATGCTTCTCCCAGCATCCATTGCCCAGCTTCTTTAAGCTGGGTTCTTTTTGACCAAATGTTTTAAAATAAATTTCACATAATTTTTATTAGAATTTTTAGATTTTCTTATAGATAAAAAAAAGCTCAACCTTGGGGAAAGCTGAGCTCGTAAAATCTGATGCGGTATACACATCGTATCTGGGCAAGCACTTTAAATCCTAAAAACGTTAGGCAGTGAACTTTGCCATTGAATTATGTGATTTATCTCTACTTTTGTAAAGTTGATTAAATTAATCAGAATTAAAACTTTAATCGTTTTTTTGACTTAAAATAGAGATTTCTTTTACTTTATTCACTTATATAATAATTAAGAATAGTTAAATTTTTTAGCTAAACTAATCTAAATATTGTTAACTATTCCTCAAAATAAAACAAATTAGATAATAAAATGGCTATTTTTTACTCACTTTGTAAACAAAGCGATACTTTTATTAATGTTAAAACCGATCAATATAATCAGTTTTTCCAATTGTAATTGTAATATCTTTTTAATATTTACTTCTTAATTCATAATGAAATATAATTATTAGCTTATTGTAAATGTTCATTTTTTTATCAGGTTGACAATTCATTTTTCATTTGATTAGTTTTTCACCAATTTTAACATAAGTGTCAAATATCTTTAACATTACCTTTCCTACATTATTGACTTCATAAATTGTTACAATACAATGACCCCAGCTTTATCTCTTGTTAATGCTGGAAATGATTATGAAAAAACTTGGTTTAGCCACTGCTGTATTATTAGCCATGACCGGTGCTCATGCTTATCAATTTGAAGTTCAAGGTCAATCTGAATACGTTGACACAACTGCAAATGATAAAAACTTCACTGGTGACGTTGCTGGTACATTCTATTTAAAAAATGTTGATACCGCTAAAGGTCCTTTAGCTGAAGCAGCTTTCTTGAACCAAGCTTCTAGCGTATCTTTAGGTTATAGCTACCAACAGTATGACCAAAGCAACGGTTTAAACTACCACGTTGGTACATACGGTGTTAAAGGTGAGGCTTACGTTCCTACTCCTTACCTTCCTGTATACGCTAGCGCAACTTATAACCACACTGATGTTGATGGTAAAAACGCTATCTCTCGTGATGACAACGGTGACCGCTATGCATTAGAAGTTGGTGCTATGTTGTTACCTAACTTCTTGATGACTGTTGGTTATACAAGCGTTGCTAACCAATTCGCTTTAGACAACTTTGGCATCATCAGCAACGGTATCTACTCTGCTGTGAACCAAACTGCTGCGATCCAAGACGACCAAGATGCTGTTACAGCTCGTGCTAAATATGTAGGTCCGATCGATGGAACTAACATGGCAATTGGTTTTGAAGCTGCTGGTGCTTTCGGTCAAGAAAACCAATACGGTTTAAAAACTGACCTTTACTTAACTCCTAAGTTAAGTGTTGGCGCATCTTTCATTGGTAACGATGGCGTAGCTGACATCAAAGGCAATGACCTTGGTGAATTCCGTCAAGCTTGGGGTGGTAACGTAAACTACTTCATTACTCCAGCTGTAGCAGTTGGTGCATCGTACATGAAAGCTGACGTTAAAAAGTCTAGCTACGATACACAAACTATCGGCTTAAATGCTAAAGTTCGCTTCTAATTTAAATTAGAAATCGAATTAAAAAAAAGGACTCATTTGAGTCCTTTTTTTACAGCTAAATATTAACTTCGTACAATATTTAAGAAATATAAATGACGTTCATATTGATCAATAATGTCTTGAATTAAATCTTCTTGAGTCCAATCCATTACGTCATAGTTTTGCCCGCCTTCTCTTAAAAAGACCTCAGCTTGGAAATATTGCCCATCTTCAGCTTCAGTACGTCCAATTAAAAAACTTGGCGGCACTGTTTCACGTGAAACAACTTTATAAATAAAATTAATTTCATGATGGTGATCGACCCGAAGTTGCATTCCATCTTCAAGTTGAGTAATTGAAACTTCTAAGTGACGGCGTCTAAATTCATGTTTAATATTTTCAAACGCACGACTTACTTGCTTTTCAATATATTCTCTTACTTCTTCTTCACTATGAGGATAGTGCATGATTAATCCGAGACGCTGTTGCCAGCTTCGTGGATTATGAATAGCACGTGGAGTAATGCGTGCTTCCTGAATGGCTGTCATTTTGGTGACATCAAGATGCAATGCTTTTATCAATCCCCAACTCATTAAAAGCATGACCACAGTAAACGGCAATGCACTCATAATAATTGAAGACTGTAACGCGGCTAAACCACCGACTAGCAATAAGATAATGGCAAGTACAGCCATCAGCACCGTCCAGAACAAACGCTGCCAAGTAGGTGAGTTTTCAGTTTTTGCTGTTAGATAATCGGTGACCAATGCTCCCGAGTCAGCAGAAGTTACAAAGAATAAAACGACTAAAATAGTAGCCAAAATATTCATGACACCTGACCATGGCAAGTGACCTAAAAACTCAAATAGTGCAACTGAGGAATCTTGCTGAACAGCCTGAATGAGAGTAGTTTGATGCTCATGAATAATACTAAATAACGCAGCATTTCCTAAAAAGCCCATCCAGATAATCGTAAAACCTGTCGGGATGAGCAGAACTCCCACAATAAACTCTCGAATAGTACGACCACGTGAAACACGTGCGATAAACATTCCCACGAATGGTGACCATGAAATCCACCAAGCCCAGTACAAAATTGTCCAACCACCAATCCATCCATTTGGCTGATAAGCATATAAATTGAATGTCATGGTAAAAAGATTAGAGATATATTGCCCAGTGTTTTGAATAGTGGTTTGGAGTAAATAGATACTTGGACCAGCAATAAAAACGAATGCTAATAAAATTAAGGCTAAGACTAAGTTTAGCTCTGATAAGCGTTTAACCCCTTTATCAAGACCTAGGAATACAGACAAGGAAGCTAAGATACTCACAAAAATAATGAGTAAAACTTGAATATGGGTGCTTTGCTCAACACCGAACAAATAATGTAAACCAGAGTTAATCTGAGTTACACCGAACCCGAGAGAAGTCGCTACACCAAATACCGTACCAATGGTCGCGAATATATCGATGCTGTCGCCCCATGGTCCATAAATCTTTTTACCAATGAGCGGATAGAGTGCAGAACGGGTCTTTAAAGGTAAATTATGTCGATAAGCAAAATAAGCCAATGCCAATCCGACTACTGCATAAATTGCCCATGCATGTAAGCCCCAGTGGAAGAAGGTTACTCTGAGTGCTTGCTGAGCTGCATCAATAGTCTGGGCGTCCCCACTCGGTGGATTAACATAATGCATGACGGGTTCGGCAACCCCGAAGAACATTAGACCGATTCCCATCCCTGCTGTAAACAGCATGGCGAACCAAGACCCATTATTATATTCAGGCTGGCTGTGGTCAGGCCCTAACTTAATCCGGCCTATTGATGAGCAGGCGATATAAATCAATAAAATGAGAAAGAAGGCAACAGATAAAACATAAAACCAGCTAAATGAATCGGTGATCCATTGTTTTAATTGCTGCGTTAAAAGTTCAAAGGAACTCGGGGCGATCACCACAACTGCTAAAAATAAGGCAATGATAATGACCGTACCAAAAAATACGTTAGGATTAACGTTTGCGAACCAACCTGGTTGTTTGGAAGGCATAACTCCTCCATGTTATTTTAATGAAAAGTGACAGGCACTAAGCCAATAGAGATATTCACGGAATGAACAAAGTTAAATCTTTCAATAGAGAAAGCCGATAATACTCTAAATAAACTTAAATAATATTGCAGTTACAAAGGTGTAAACAAATTGAAACACCCTCTTCTTTATTTGTCGGTATTTCTCCTTGGCGGATGAGCAATATACTGTAGAGCAATCAAACGTGTAACAATCAAAGCGAGATACATCACGCCGCAAAACATTTGTAGCATCGCTAAAACACGTGCTGGCGGACTAAGCGGCATTAAATCAGATAAGCCTGTTGCTGACTGTAAGCTAAAACTCAGGAAGAGTAGATCTAACCACGTCTGTAAATGATGAGCATTATTTGGATTTTGGAAGCTAGCTGGAATTAATAACTGACAAATGTTGTAGAGGAATGCAAAGCCCCAAGCAAGCAGAGTAAAAACTGCGGCGGCTGCAAATAATTCATCCCTTGTTAAATATCGATCAGCAAACATATAACGAAATAAACCATACGCTGCTGAAAAATAAGCTAAGGCTTCACAACTATGAGCAAATATCTGGATCGCTAAATTGCTATAGCCCAATAAAATAAAGACCGAAGATATAATCGCTCCACTGACAAAGCTTAGACCCAGAAAAGTAAACATTGGGGTTTGGCGAATCACTTTGGCAATAATGAGTAAGGCAAGTACTCCTAACGCCCAAGTGAGAGTTCTATAAGAGGCATCGTTAAAAGTCAGCATAGCTAAGATCAATAAAACAAACTGAACCAGCAACAGCCACGCAGAAGGTAGCAATCGAAAGCTCGCCCAGAACTCGATAATAGAGCGCATTTAATTATTTTCCTTTTTCGTTATATTTTGAATTATAGAAAATCATACTGTACAAAAAATAGGATAAACAAGTTGTTCTTTATTAAAAAGCTCTTTCATCTCAGTATATAAGATAAACAAAAAAAGCCCCTAAGGGCTTTTAATGAGATATTTACTCAATATTGAGTTTAGTGGTCTGACGCACCAGAAGCACCGATACCTGTCATTGAACGAACATATTGGGCATCGAATGCAGCACGCTCTTTTTTAGCACGTGCAGAGTTATCAGTCACCGAGAAGAACCAACAGCACAGGAATGATAATGGCATCGCAAATAATGCAGGGCCGTTGAACGGGTTGATTGGTGTATCAGAGATTTTTAAGGTATCTACCCAAACTGCTTTAGACAGAATAATAAGTACCACTGCTGTTACAAGACCAACTACACCACCAATTACCGCACCACGAGTGGTTAAACCTTTCCAGAACATTGAAAGAACAAGGATCGGGAAGTTCGCACAACATGCCACAGAGAATGCTAAGCCCACCATGAAAGCGACGTTTTGTTTTTCAAACAAGATACCCAAAATCATGGCAAAGATTGCTAAACCAAGTGTCGCAATTTTTGACATACGCAGTTCTGAAGCTGGAGTCGTTTGACCTTTTTTGAATACGTTAGCGTATAAGTCGTGTGAGATTGCAGATGCACCTGAAAGTGTTAAGCCAGCAACAACAGCAAGAATTGTTGCGAACGCTACTGCTGAAATGAAGCCCATGAATAAGTCACCTCCTAAAGCGTCACTTAAATGCACGGCTGCCATGTTATTACCACCAACAAGCTCAAGCTTGCCTGATACTGCCATTTTCGCAACATCAAGGAACTGTGGGTTGTTTGATACGAAAAGGATCGCACCGAAACCAATAATGAAAGTTAAAAGATAGAAGTAACCAATGAAACCTGTCGCAACAACAACCGATTTACGCGCTTCTTTTGCGTCTTTTACAGTGAAGAAACGCATAAGAATATGTGGAAGACCCGCTGTACCAAACATGAGTGCTAAGCCAAGAGACAATGCATCAATCGGGTTTGCGGCAAGTTTACCCGGACCCATAATTTTTGCAGCTTCTTCAAAGCTTACGCTGTGAACTTTACTGAATACTTCAATTGATTGAGTGAACATGTTGCTGAAGCTGAAACCAACCGCTTTCATCACCATGAATGCCATGAAAGTCGCACCACTAAGCAACATAACCGCTTTAATGATCTGTACCCATGTCGTTGCCAACATGCCACCAAAGATCACATATGCCATCATTAATAGACCAACGATGACAACAGCAATGTTGTAGTTCAAACCAAATAGTAATTTGATGAGCTGGCCCGCGCCTACCATTTGAGCAATCAAGTAAAATGCCACAACAACAAGCGAGCTTAAGGCAGCTAAGGTACGGACCGGTTTTTCTTCAAGACGGAATGACACTACATCTGAAAGATTGTATTTACCGAGGTTACGTAAACGCTCTGCAACCAAGAATAAAACGATTGGCCAACCTACCATAAACCCAAGAGAATAAAGTAAGCCATCAAAACCCGAACTAAAAACCATCGCGGAAATACCGAGGAAAGATGCAGCTGACATATAGTCACCGGCAATTGCCAATCCGTTCTGGAAACCGCTGATTCCGCCCCCTGCGGTATAGAAATCTTGTGCTGATTGGGTTTGTTTTGCCGCCCACTTGGTAATAAACAAAGTGAAACCAACAAAGATGACAAACATAATGATGGCATGCCAGTTAGTGGCTTGTTGCTCAGCTTCACCTAAGTCCGGGCTTGCCATAGCAACAGTTGAATATAGCGATGCTGCTGCCAATAAGGCTTTCGCTTTTAATGAATTCCATTTCATATTAGTGTAATCCTTTCTCATGCGTGATGGCTTCAACTTCCTTCAACGCTTCTTCACTCAACTGGTCAAGGGTATTGTTTGCAATATAGGAATACACGCCACACAGTAGGAAAGATAAAACGATAATTCCTAAGCCTAGTGGAATACCCCATGTCGTTACACCACCACTAAATGAACTCATCAAAAATTCTTTGTTGTAGCCAACAAGTAGCATAAAGCCCACATAAAGCACTAACATAATGATTGTGAGCGTCCAGCTTAATGCACTTTTTTTCTTGACCATTTTCTGAAACTTTGGATTGTGTAGAATCTTTTCTACTTGGCTTTGATCCATAACCAAACTCCTTGCCCTGTGCCCAACCTTGGCCACTTTTTTAATAGTAGTTTCTCATTATTCAAATTAGCAAAATTACGTGTAATTCGTAACTTAGACTTTGGTCGTTAAAATTTAATCAATTTATAGCTTTGTTTCTGCTTGGGGTATGATAGGCACAAGGTTTTAATCATGTAGGTCATATGAACAGCTGGCTGATTATTGGGGTACTCACTCTTTATATAGCACTCTTATTCATTTGTGCTTTTTTTGGCGAAAAGCATGCCAGTCGCCTAAGTACACGTGGCCGCATGTTCTTGTTCAGCTTAACCTTAGGTGTTTACTGTTCATCTTGGACTTTTTATGGCGCAACTGGGGCTGCCGTCCGAGAAGGTGTTATTTTCTTACCGATTTATTTAGGACCACTATTATTTGTCTGGTTTGGTTATGACATTTGGCGACGCTTAGGCCGAGTGCGTCAGCATCACGCGATTTCATCAATTGCTGACTTTGTTGCTGCACGTTATGGCAAAAGCGGTGTCTTGGCTTCATTGGTTACGATCTTGGCGGTCATTGCGATTATTCCCTACCTTGCTCTCCAGTTACGCGCAATTGCTTTAAGTACATCAGTCATATTGGAGCAGAATGCTCATATTCATACGACCACCAATAGCGTTTTACTTTTAACCAGTGTCCTTGCAATCTTAGCCATGATTTTTGGTACAAGGCAAATTGCAAACACCGAACAGCATGGCGGCCTCATGTTAGCTGTCGCTTTTGAATCTTTTGTAAAATTATTCGCGCTAATTTGTGTCGCTTTATTTTTTATTTTTGAAGCACCCGCGAACTTAGTTCAAGTTACAGCCGACGTAAACCAAACCTTTCAGGAAGTTCAATTATTTGGGGTCCCTGAAACTTTTTGGATTCAGACATTATTGGCAGGACTAGCGATTATCTGTTTACCCCGTCAGTTCCATGTAGCTGTTGTTGAATTACGCGATGAGAAGCATATTCGCGGTGCACGTAAATGGTTTGCGGCTTATCTCATTTTAACGATTCTAGCTATTATCCCGATTGCAAGCTGGGCTTTACATGCAGCGCCAAAATTCTTAACAGTGCCCGATGTTGCAGTACTCTCATTACCATTGAGTTATAACCAAGAATGGTTAGCCCTATTGGCCTTTTTAGGCGGGTTCTCTGCATCCACCGGCATGTTACTGGTTTCATCTGTTGCCTTGTCTATCATGCTCAGTAACGACTTGATTATGCCTGCCCTGTGGCGGTTCAAATTACTTTCACGACACGATAAACACTTACCGAAAGTTCTTAAATTTAGCCGTCGTATTAGTATTGTCGCAGTAATGCTTCTTGGCTTTTTATTCTTCCATTTCTTTAATGATATTAATCAACTTTCAGTATTCGGTTTATTAGCATTTAGTGCGGTTGCCCAGTTTGCACCTGCTCTCATTGGCGGTTTGTATTGGCGAGGCGGAAGTCGCCAAGGTGTTTACGCTGGTCTTATTGTTGGATTCTTAATGTGGAGTTACACATTACTGTTTCCAACGATTTTACGTAGCTTGCCAGAGATCTATCAGGACACAGCTCAAAGTATTTTACTTTTTGGGCCTTTTGGAATTAATGCGTTACGTCCAGAGTCACTTTTTGGTTTTGAATCATTTGCTCCGCTTACACACGGCGTAATCTGGTCACTTGGTTTAAATATTGTTTTATATATCTGGATTTCTAAACTTTACCGCCCAAGTGTGGCAGAACAAATACAGGCAGAAAGCTTTTTCTATTATGAAACTAAGCCTTTGCCATCACCGCATACGTCTACCGATTTGACCTATTTACCACACGATGCTGCACGTTTAAAAGTAGGTGATCTGTTCGCCCTTGCTAAAAGAATTACAGGAGAGCAACCCACAACACAAGCGTTTGAGAACTTTTGTGAGCAAAATCATCTCACACTCAATCCAAATAGTATTGCCAATGGCATGTGGTGGCGATTCACCGAACAATATCTTGCAGGCATTATCGGGGCTGCTTCTGCACGTACGTTGCTGACGACAGCCATGATTAACAATGGTTTGGCATTAGGCCAAGTCGCCAATATTTTAGACCAAGCCTCACAATGGCAACGGTTTAATCAAAACCTGCTGATGACCATGATTGACCACATGACCCAAGGGGTAAGTGTGGTCGATAAAAATATGTGTTTGGTGGCTTGGAATAACCAATATTTAAAACTGTTTGGCTACCCTAAAGATTTAGTCTATGTGGGTTGTCCAATTGCCGATCTGATTCGTTATAACGCTGAACGCGGCGAATGTGGCCCCGGTTCAGTCGAAGAACATGTTCGTAAACGCTTACACTGGATGAAAGTCGGAAGTGCGCATGAATTTGAACGTATCCGTAAAGATGGACGCGTTATTCAAATGCGTGGTAATCCTATTTCAGGTGGAGGCTTCGTTACAACATTTGCTGACATTACTGCTTTCCGTGCGAATGAGGCAATACTTGAAGCACGCGTAAAAGATCGAACCCAACAACTTGCCGATGCCTTAAGCGAGCAACAGCTTGCACGCGAACAAGCCGATATGGCCAATATGTCGAAAAGTCGCTTTATTGCAGCGGCCAGTCATGACTTATTACAACCTATGCATGCTGCCCGTCTCTTTAGTACGGTTCTTGAACAAAGCATCGCAACTGAAGAAGATCGGCAAACTTTGCAGCAGCTTGACCGTGCTCTGTATGGCGCAGAAAGTATGCTCTCTGCCCTACTCGATATTGCACGTTTGGAAGGCGGCACCATACAACCAAAAAGACAACCTTATCCTTTACACGATTTATTAAGCGATCTTGAACTCCAGTTCAAATCGATTGCTGCACAGCGAAATATTTCATTAAAAGTTCATGATGTATCGTTCTGGATTGATACAGATCCACAGTGGATTCGACGCATTATTCAAAACTTTGTAAGTAATGCTTTGCGCTATACAGCCAAAGGCCGAGTGATTGTTGGTGTATTACGTTCTGCTCAAAAACCTGGTCATATTCGAATTGGTGTCTGGGATACAGGCCCCGGAATTGCCGAAGAGCAACGTATTAAACTATTTCAAGAATTCGAACGCTGTGGGCATTTATCACCTTGGGGTGAGCAAGGCTTAGGTTTGGGACTTGCTATTGTGCAGCGTATGACTGGTTTGTTGAATTATCCGGTTCATGTCTACTCACAACTCGATAAAGGCTCTTGCTTTATGATTGAGGTTCCAGTGGTAGAAGCTCCAAAAGTGGCCACTCCAACCGTACAAGCAGTGCCTTTAAAAACTAAAGCCTATCGAATTTTATGTTTAGACAATGATGAAACAATTCTTGAGGGCATGAGTAGCTTATTAGGTCGATGGGGCTACGAGGTTTTTAAAGCCACTGAACCCGAACAAGCATTTGAGATTATTCAAAAAGAGAATATTCAAGTCTGGCTTATCGATCAGCATTTAAATAACAACCAACTCGGTGTCGATTTTATTTTGCAAAATCGTCAACATGATGTTCCGGTTGCTCTGATTACAGCAGACTCCCATCCAGAGTTACCTCAACAATTGAAAGAACTGAATATCGTTTTACTTAAAAAACCGCTTAAACCGGCTTCTTTAAGAGCATGGCTATCGGGTCTTAAAATTGCCAGTGAAACAGATTAATTTTTTCTCTCCCAACGCCTTAATAAGTTTGGGAGAGATTTTTGGCAAAAATTATAGGTCTAATTTAAGCCAATAGGCAGAACTGCTCAAAAAGTCTACTTTTGCTTATTAAATAATTGGCTAAACTTTCCAATAGCTCTTTTTCTATGGCAAAGCCCACCTTTTTTGTAAGTGAACACTTGTATACTTAGTTACAATTTCATAACTTACTGTTTTTTAAAATTATAATTAGATAAAAACAACCATATACGACTTTAGTCGTATTCTACTTGCATTCTTGATGACACATAAATATTCAAAACCAATTTATTCTATGTACCGCTATTTTTTATAGCCCATTTCTATATAAAGCACCCCTGCTCACGAATTAATGCAAAGGACAATTGCCATGAATATTTCTGATAACAGCCCACAAGGCCAACTTTCGTCTCAACAGTTTTATCGTCAATACAGTGCCAATGCTTTACTTCCTGAACTAGATTGGCAAAGTATTTTCCCTCACAGCAAACTCAATGAAGCACATATCAAAGCATTAAATACAATTTATCAGTCTGCTGTCCCCCTCGCACTCAATGTATTCCACGACCTAAATTTTGATGTATTTGCACCTGCGGCTTATCATCCGCAAGGACTAGGCTTGTTTGATAAATTGGCACAACAAGAAGAAAACTTCTTAAAAGTTCTTAGCGCTGAAAGTGAAAATCTTGACCATGACACACGTCATCAAATCTGGAGCATGCTACTCCGTGGCGGTGCGGTTTTGGTTTTCAAAGCTTGGCTTGGCCATGTCAAACTCGGAGAGAATCAGTTAGATATGACGCAATTTGATGAATTATCTGACTTACTCTTTATTAAAACGCACCCCGATCAACTTGCTGAACGACTACATGTTGATGAAAAAGCAAAACTTGACCATATCTTCTTGATGTATGGCAATGATATTTTCTTGGATCGTTTCAATAGCCTAGAAACAGCTGCTCTGTTTGTTGATTTAGGTGTTTATGATGCAGCCTTCCTAAGCTTACGTGATGACCGCGTGGCTGAATATTTAAAAATGAAAGGCTATGTGACTCAAGAACAAATTGATGATTTGCAATGTGCACTTAACCCTTTGTACTGCGACAGCCTAACACCTAAGCAAGATTGCCTTGCTTAAGTGATACCTACAAAAAAGACCTCAATCGAGGTCTTTTTTCTTTTTAGATTTTCTTATCTTCAATATTGAGTGCGCTAATGGCCAATACGGCTTGTGTACGGTTTTGCACACCTAGTTTCCTAAAGATAGCCGTTACGTGGGCTTTAATCGTTGCTTCTGAAACATCAAGCTCGTATGCAATCTGCTTATTTAACAAACCTTCCGCAACCATCATCAAAACACGGAATTGCTGAGGTGTTAGAGATTGAATACGTTCAGCTAAAGCAGTTTCATCTGCTGCTCTTGGGTCAAGGTTAAGATTAGATGGCAAGTTAGGTGGTAACCAGATATCACCTTCTAAGACTTGACGAATCGCTTCGCCAATATGACTTGGATGAGCCGACTTAGGAATATAACCCATCGCACCATGTGCAATTGCACGCTGAATGATTGAAGTTTCTTCATGTGCAGAAACAACAATAATCGGAATAGATGGATACTGTGCTCTTACATAAACCAGAGCCGAAAAGCCTGAAGCACCCGGTAAATTTAAATCGAGTAATACTAGATCAGGTTCTGCCCCATTTTCCAAACGCTCATAAAACTCATCAACCGAGGCTGTTTCATGAATTTGTGCCTGTGGCAGGCTATAACGTACTGCTTGAATTAAAGCATGACGAAACAAAGGATGATCATCAACGATTAAAATATTCATAAGCGATTAAAGTAATCTTGAGCATAAGTATGGCCTATTGTAACCCTACTATTTAGATGAAAGATACGTTCATCTTATCCATTTTTATGCAAAATGTTGATAAATGTAGAACTTAGCCAAGATTTTCAGATGTTTTTTAACTTTTAATCAAAATTAATCTGTTTTTTATATAAGCTTCCTTTTTATTATAAAAAATATATCACCTATAATTATATAAAATAAAAACAATAGGTTAATATAAAAATAAAGTATAAAAATCCACTATTTATCTTTTATATTTAAAACTGATAAGGTTGACCAATTTCGTTATTTTACAGTTTACCGTCGTTGTTGATTAATAAGTCTAATCTCTTGTTTTAGGCTTAGGAACCAAATTATGACTGGTATCACATCACCAAAACCTTTAAATATTGTTGCCGTTTCTGGTGGCTTAAATACCCCATCTAAAACGGAAAGTCTGGTTCAAGCCATTCTTGATGAGTTATCCGAAGCAATCGATATTAAAGTTCACTTCATTAAATTAAGCGAAATTGGACCTTTATTAGGAGGTGCATTTTATCGCAACCAACTTCCACAGCGCGTACAAGATGATCTTGCAGCAGTTGAAGCAGCAGATGCTTTAATTGTAGGTACACCTGTTTATCGTGCCTCTTTTACAGGTCTTTTCAAACATTTCTTCGATTTTGTTGAACAAACTGCATTGGTTGATGTACCTGTGCTTTTAGCGGCATCAGGCGGTAGTGATCGTCATGCGCTGGTACTCGAGCATCAACTTCGACCGTTATTTAGTTTCTTCCAAGCACAAACTTTACCGATTGGTGTATATGCGACCGATCGTGACTTTACTCCTGAATATACGGTGAAAAGCGAGCAATTATCAGATCGTATTACCTTAGCGGTAGCACGTGCATTGCCAATTTTAGAATGGGCACCGGCAAAAGGTAAACGTGCTGAGGTGGTTAAACCTAAATCACAGCAGGCAAATCAAGAGCTTGGTATTAACAAGCAAATTGAACAAGAAGAAGTATTACCTTCAGCGGCTGTACCAGATCTTGATGCGGCAGAGTCTCGTTTGCATCACAAATCTGGCAAATCATTAACGCATGTTGCCTAAGCGCAACAGAGCTAAATAAAAAGAACGAATGGGGAGAGCGAACCATGACGCAATTACAACAACCAATTAAATTTGCTTATTGGGTACCAAACGTAAGCGGTGGCCTTGTGGTGAGCAACATCGAACAGCGTACAGACTGGAGTTATGACTACAATGTTCGACTTGCACAGGCTGCCGAAAACAATGGTTTTGAATATGCGCTCACCCAAATTCGTTTTACGGCAGGGTACGGGGCAGAAAACCAACATGAATCTGTAAGTTTCAGTCATGCATTACTGGCAAAAACTGAAAAACTTAAAGTCATTGCGGCGATTCTGCCCGGCCCTTGGAAACCGGCACTTGCAGCCAAACAACTTGCAACGATTGATTATCTAACCGAAGGCCGCATTGCCATTAATGTGGTGAGTGGCTGGTTCAGAGGTGAGTTTGATGCTATTGGAGAAGAGTGGCCTGAGCATGACGAACGTTATGTTCGCTCTGAAGAATTCATTCGTACACTAAAAGGAATCTGGACCACAGATAACTACAGTTTCGATGGTAAATACTATCAGTTCCAAAACTACACACTTAAACCAAAACCTCTGCAAAAGCCTTATATTGAAGTTTTTCAAGGCGGTAGCTCACGTGCTGCACGTGACATGGCGTCTCGTGTATCTGATTGGTATTTTACTAATGGTAATACTGTCGAAGAAATTCAAAAACAAGTTGAAGACATTCGCACCAAAGCAAAAGCCAATAATCATCATGTCAAAATTGGGGTAAACGCTTTCATTATTGCCAGAGATACCGAAGAAGAAGCAAAAGCAGTACTTCACGAAATTATTGATAAAGCCAACACTGAAGCAGTCAATGCGTTTGGCGATGCAACTCGGGAAGCAGGTGCGGCTTCCCCAGAACAACAAGGTAACTGGGCAAAATCAAGTTTTGAAGATTTAGTGCAATATAACGATGGATTTAAAACCAATTTAATTGGTACACCACAGCAAATTGCAGAGCGTATTGTGGCCCTTAAAAATGTAGGCGTTGATTTGATTCTTTCAGGATTCTTACATTTTATTGAAGAGGTGGAATATTTTGGAGAAAAGGTTCTACCACTCGTTCGCCAGTTAGAGCTTCAACAGGAAAAGGAGGTAGAAATTCAAGCTAAATCAGCCTAAAAACCCCAGTTAAAACAGCGCAAGATAATAAAAACAATAAATTAAAAATAAAGAATTTATTGGCTCCAAGACTCGGCTTGGAGCCTTTATTTTTTTAAGATTTCTCAACTTCTCGAATCACAGTTTCAACTGAGTAACGGCACCATTTGGAAAGTTTCTCTATAAACTCATTTAATGCTGTGTGTTCAAAATGGCTTACGATCATATAGCAAGCATTGCCCATGACTTTAAAACATTCATCGATTTGTTCATATTGCTTGACCAGATTTTCAATTTCTTCAAATGCGCGTTGTTCATTTAAATGCAAATGAATAAATTGTTTATGGGAATACTGCACGGCAATCGTGTAATTTTTAATGACCCCAGCATCCATCAACTGAGCAATTCGAGCACCCACCGCTTGCCCTGTCCGGTGCACGCGTTGCCCAATTTCTTTATTTGTAAGGCGGGAATCTTGTTTAAGCAATGCAATAATTTTTAGATCAATCGGGTCTAATTCAATATTCATTTTTCATGGCGAAAGAAAACGAGCGGTAATGCTTTCATCTGACTATAGCCGATTTTACTGGCAGAGAATAATCTTGTTGTATCTCATATCAACAAGAGTAATCTCATGAAACAAGCATTATTAGTTATCGATGTACAAAATGATTATTTTAAAAATGGCAAAATGGAATTGGTTGGGCCAGAGCAAGCGCTAGAAAAAATAAAACAACTTGAACAATATTTTAGCGAGAAAAACTTGCCCATCATTTATGTACAACATATTAACCCACCACAAGCGAGTTTCTTTCAAGAAAATACTGACGGTGTTTTACTTCATCCTGAACTTAGTACTCATGATGAGTCATTGATCGTGACAAAGCATTATCCAAACAGTTTTTTAGAAACCAATTTAAATGAACTTTTAAAAACACATCAAATTGAGCAACTCGTTATTACAGGCATGATGACACACATGTGTATTGATTCAGGTACACGTGCAGCCAAAGAACTTGGCTATCAACCGATCTTAATTGCAGATGCAACCGCAACTCGCGATTTAAGCCATGACGGAAAAACTGTAAAAGCTGAAGACGTACAAACCGCTTTTTTAACTGCGCTGAGTACATTTGCAAATGTACAAAATACTGCTGACTTTTTAGGAAAGTCTTAAATAAAGCCCAATAAAAAAGCCCCTATCGGGGCTTTTTTATTAAAACGTTATTTTTGTCTATCGGGATAAACCGTGGCGATTAACTGATCTACCACAGCAGGTTCAGCCAAGGTAGAAGTATCACCTAAACTATCTAATTCATTCGCTGCAATTTTTCTTAAAATACGGCGCATAATTTTACCCGAACGCGTTTTAGGTAATGCTGGTGCCCAGTGTAATGCGTCAGGTGAAGCTACTGGCCCAAGCACTTTACGGACCCAGCTAATTAACTCTTTACGTAGTTCTTCCGACTCTGGAACGCCTGCTTGCAAAGTCACAAAAGTACAAATACCCTGCCCTTTAATATCATGTGGCATCCCTACTACCGCAGCTTCGGCCACGGCTTCATGTGATACCAAAGCACTTTCAATTTCAGCCGTACCTAAACGATGTCCCGAAACGTTTAAGACATCGTCAACACGACCTGTGATCCAGTAATAACCATCTTCATCACGGCGAGCACCATCACCCGTAAAATAAGTATTTTTAAAGGTCGAGAAATACGCTTCAATAAAGCGGTCCGGATCACCCCAAATGGTACGCATCTGGCCCGGCCATGAATCTTTAATCACCAGATTACCTTCAACCGCACCTTCTAGTTCATTACCCTCACCATCGACAATGGCAGGTTGAATTCCAAATAAAGGACGTGTTGCAGAACCCGGTTTTAGGGCTGTTGCACCTGGTAATGGCGCAATCAAAATACCGCCTGTTTCGGTTTGCCACCATGTATCAACAATCGGGCAGCGGCCCTCGCCAACTACGTTGTAATACCAGTTCCAAGCCTCAGGGTTAATAGGTTCACCCACTGAACCGAGTAAACGTAAGCTGCTACGGTTACTTTCACGTACAAACGAATCACCTTCTCGCATCATTGCGCGAATTGCGGTTGGCGCTGTATATAAAATCGAGACTTTGTGTTTATCAACTACGTGACCAAGACGTGCCCACGTTGGATATTGAGGCACACCTTCAAACATTAAGGTCGTGGTACCATTTGCTAGTGGTCCATAAATGAGATAACTGTGGCCTGTAATCCAGCCTACATCGGCTGTACACCAGTACACATCATCTTGTTTTAAATCGAAGACTTCTTTAAAGGTACTGGCTACATAAACTAAATAACCACCAGTCGTATGCAAGACACCTTTAGGTTTACCAGTCGAACCTGATGTATAAAGAATGAATAATGGGTCTTCTGCCTTCATCGGTTCTGGAGGACAGTTTGCATCAACCTCCATAATAATAAGGTGATACCACAAATCACGACCCGGCTTCATTTCGATCGGGTTGGCATTACGGTAAACCACAACTACATTTTCAACGCACTCTGTGCCCGGCAATGCTAAAGCCAAATCGACGTTTTCTTTAAGTGGTAAGAGTTTACCGGCACGTAGACTTGAGTCTGCAGTAATCACCAATTTAGCTTGGCTGTCCTCAATCCGACTTGCTAAAGAGTCTGGCGAGAACCCGCCAAACACGACACAGTGAACAGCACCAATACGGGCACAGGCTAACATGGCAATTGCAGCCTCAGTGACCATCGGCATATACAGTACAACGCGGTCACCCTTACCAATGCCATATTTCTTCAAAACGTTAGCAAAGCGGCAGACTTCGTCGTGTAATTCTTTATAAGAAACGATTTTATGACGAGAAGGATGGTCACCTTCCCAAATAATTGCAGGTTTATGTGGATGTTCTTTAAGATGCCTGTCTAGGCAGTTTGCTGATACGTTCAACTCACCATCAGCAAACCATTCAATTTTGAAATTGTCTTTGTCAAAACTCGTATTTTTAACTTGGGTAAATGGCTTTATCCAATCGACAATTTTAGCTTGCTCTGCCCAGAATTCATCTGGGTTCTCGATAGAGTGTTGATAACGTTTAAAGTAGTCTGCTTCAACAGTACGAGCTGTCTTTTTAAATTCCTCTGGTACTGGATAGATCTCATTCATACGCAACTTCCTTGATCTTGTGCATCCCATCTCGAGATTGTGGCTATTATTTTACTGGATCTTATTTGTATGCCTTTTCAGTATGATGACTGTTTCAAAGCCTAGACAATGCGACTTTGGTCATATATTAACCACTTACTCAAGCATACGAAATTATGAACATTTTTATAAAATTAAGTTGATTTAAAACATTTGTCTATAGCTTTTACTTTTATAATTTTTTCAAGATTTGATGGTTTTGATCATCAACAAAGATTATTTTGTCTCTCATATGCAACCCAGGAATAAAATAATATGTTTGCCCAAACTAGCTCTTCACGCCCACCGCAACTCCCTTTAAAAGATAGTCCGTTTTCAATTCATGGGCGCTTTAATCGCATGAGCTATTTAGGTGGTTATGGGCTGATTTATTTAGTCACTCTCGTGGGCTATTTCATTTTGGCTTCATTTCTTGGAAGTTTTCAGCTTTCAAGCAATCTATTTAATTTTGAGTTTTATAGCTCTCTTTCTGGTGTTAGTGCCTTGATCGTCTGGGCTTTTTGGATATTTCTGATTTACTTAAATATTGTTCTCGTTGTTCGACGTTTGCACGATCTAAATAAAAGTGGCTGGATGGGTTTGCTATTATTCATTCCAGTTGTTCAGTTCTTTTTTATGATTTATTTACTGCTTGCATCAGGTACAGCGGGTCCCAACGAATATGGTCCAGCTCGACCATCTACATTTATAGAAAAACTTATGGCTTGGTTTATTTTATTGGCTATTTTAATTAGCCTTATTTCTACCGCAGGCTTTTTTTACTACTTCTCTGGTACCGATACTATAGAAACTCCGTCACAAATCTTACAAAAAGGAACGGAATACTTTTAATTAAAAAACACTTTATTATTTAGATGAACTCATTATAGTAGGCGCACATTTTATCTCCTACTATAATGAAAGCCGATCATCGCTTTCATCATTTTTTAAATAGAGACTTGTCGTGGCTGATGAACAAAACTCCTTAACGGATGTTGCAAAAAATACAGGCGAACTTTTGCAAGAAGCAGGTACTAAAACCACTCAAACGGTTTTAGCCCATACTGAAAAGTATCATGATGCCTATACCACTATTGATAAAATCGTGGATAGCTTCTGGGAGCGTGTGCCTTATATTTGTATTGCGATTATCGTCTTTGTTATTTTTTGGCTACTCACCAAATTATTTAAATTCTTTGTTCGTAAAACCTTAGAAAATCGCTCTTACACGCGCCAAAATCTGGTTCTTGTTTTAAACCGTGTCGGTAGTACAACAATTTTATTTTTTGGATTTTTAATTGCACTCGTTATCATGATTCCAGGGTTTACGCCGGGACAACTCATGAGTGCACTTGGGATTGGTTCGGTTGCAATTGGTTTCGCATTTAAAGATATTTTTCAAAACCTGCTCTCAGGTATTTTGATTTTATTAAGTGAACCATTCCGTATCGGCGATTCAATCGTGGTGAATTCACTTGAAGGAACTGTTGAAGATATTCAAATTCGTGCAACATTCTTACGCTCACCAGATGGACGCCGTATCGTTATTCCAAATGCCACTGTTTATACGAGTGCATTAACTGTAAATACAGCTTATCAACAACGACGCTGCGAGTTTGTAGTCGGAATTGGATATGATGACGACGAACAAAAAGCCAAGCAGATCATTTTAGATATTCTTAATAATGACCGAAATGTACTCAGTCAACCGGCTTTCTCGGTTAACGTTACAGCTTTGGCAGATTTCTCGGTTAACCTGACTGTACGTTGGTGGGTTGATACCACTGAAACAGATATGTCGTCATCTATCAGTACAATTCAAGCTCAAGTAAAACAAGCTTTCAATGACAACGATATTAATATTCCTTACCCAATTCAGGAATTAAAAATGGCTGCCAACCAGCCACTTTTAACCCCAGAAACATCAACTAAAGAGACGACCTAAAATATAAGAAATAGACGTTTCAGTTCTTAAAATACGGTTGCCTAAGCTCACAGCTTGGCAGCCGTTTTTTGTGAGCAAATCAACTTCATAAGGAATAAAGCCGCCTTCAGGTCCCACGATTACGCTACACGCATGTGGAATATTGAATGGCATACTTTGCTCGGCATAAGGATGAGCCACATAAGCGGGGCTTTCCTTTGAAATTAAGCTTGGCAAAACATCTTCAACAAAAGGTTTAAAGCGTTTATACATCTGAATTTCAGGAACAATCGTATCCCCTGCCTGCTCAAGACCTAAAGTCACATAGTGATCGAGTTGTTGTAAAAATGGTGTTTGCCAATAGCTTTTATCTACGCGATAGCTATGAATCAAACTAATTCTTTCAACACCTAGAGTCACACTGTCCATAATTAGACGGCGTAAAACTTTGGGCCTTGGTAAAGCTACGATTAAATGAACCGGAAGTTTTGCAGGTACAGCTTCTGCATTAATAGGACGTATACAAACTTCATGCTCATTAATCGAAACAATTTCAGTGATATAACGAGCACCATTACGAATGCCAACTTTTAAATTTTGGCCGACCGTAATATCAAGATGTTCACGTAAATGCTGTAATTGGCGCTTTGAGCGGACTGACCACAACTCTGACTGAACATCTTCAGGTTCTAGCAAAACGATATTCATGATTTTTCGGCCAAATACCGATTAATTACACCAATATGTTTCTGTAATGAACCTTGGTTACGCTGCAAGACTTTATGCGCCTGCTCAACCACTTGTTGAGTCTGATCAGGTTCAGCTAAACATGCCATCCAGATTGCTACGACTTGCTCAGCATCTTGGGCAATGAGCACTCCATTTTCATCAATGAATTCATCAACAATAGTTTGGAAATTAAAGTAACGAGGCCCGATCACTGTCGGCACATTTAAAACCATAGGCTCTAAAATATTATGCCCACCACCCGGTTCATTAAGCGATCCACCCACGAAACACACCTGACTTAAGGCGTACCATAACCAAAGCTCACCCATGCTATCCGCCAGATAAACCTGTGTACTGGCATGAATACTATGATTCATACTTCTACGATGAGTGACGAGATCTAAATTTTTGGAAATTTCAAAGACTTCATCGAAACGTTCAGGATGTCGAGGTACGACAATACAAACTAAATCAGGATCTGACTTTAAATAGGGTGCAAGCGCTTCTAGAATTTGTTGTTCTTCGGGTGCATGTGTACTGGCAATTGTTAGGACTTTACGCTGTCCCAAATACCATTGTTGTTGTAATTGCTCAGCCTGATTTATAAAAGCTTCGGGTGCATGAATATCAAATTTAATATTTCCAACTACCTGACTTTTTTGTTGATCTAAGCCAAGCTCGACATAGCGTTGGCGAGTCGCATTATCTTGTGCCAATACCCAGTCAATTTGTTTCAGCATTCCTGCTGTTAGACCTGAAACGCGGCTATAACCTTTAGCTGATTTTTCTGATAATCGCGCATTTAATAATAAACAAGGAACCTGTTGTAATTTGGCTTGATCAATTAAATTTGGCCAAAGCTCAGTTTCAACCAATGCTAAAAGTTTTGGCTGGTACAACTCAAAAAATTGTTTTAAAAGATGTTTTTGGTCAACAGGCAAATAAACTGCTTGAAATAAATCTAAATAAGGCGCTTTTAAAAATAATGATTTGGCACGTGCCTGTCCTGTTTTCGTTGTGTTGGTCACTAATACAGGCTGGCCAAGTTTAAGATAATGCTCGATTAAAGGCTGTGCAGCATTGGTTTCTCCAACCGAAACAGCATGGAACCAAATTGCTCTCACATTTTTCGGAGTTTCAAACGGCCCAAATCTTTCCAGACATTCCTGATGATATAGTTCCTGGCTTTCTGCACGTTTTTTTATCCGCCAGTGGTAAAAAGGTTTTAATAAATGGAGTGCGGTGTTGTACCAAAAAGGGGTCGCCAAGCGGTTTGCCTCAAATCATCAAAGTTTTAAACTGGGGAAAATATAACATAGATAGAAAAAATGGCAGAGTTTCGATACCTAAACTCTACCATTACAAGAAAAGCGATTTACTGAATTCAGAAATGGATGAAGTCAGCAAAACATCATTTCAAAGAATCTTATGAAGCTTCTAGTGTTGGATAGTCTGTATAACCTTCAGCACCTTTCGCATATAAAGTTGTTGGTTGAAGCTCGTTTAGTGGCAAATCTTGCTCTAAACGCTGTAAAAGATCTGGGTTAGCAATATATGCCTTACCAAAAGATACAGCATCTGCCTGATCTTCACGCAAGATACGTTTTGCTGACTCTGGTGTGAGGTTCTCATTGGCAATCCATACACCATTAAATTTTTCGCGGAGTTTAGGGCTAATACTGTCAGCAGCTTCATATTCACGAGAGAAAATGAAAGCTACATTACGTTGGTTAAGCTGTTCAACCACATAGCCAAACGTTGCTAACGGGTTTTCATCACCCATATCGTGTGAATCACCACGTGGTGCAATATGTACACCTACTCGGCCAGCGCCCCACACTTCAATAAATGCATCAACCACTTCTAATAATAAACGTGCACGGTTTTCAACAGGACCACCGTATTCGTCATCACGTTGGTTGGTATTACTTTGAAGGAACTGGTCAATTAAGTAACCATTTGCAGCGTGTAACTCAACACCATCAAAACCAGCTGCTTTAGCTAATTCTGCTGAATGTTTATATTGAGCGACCACCTCTTTCACTTCTTCTAATGAAAGCGCACGCGGTTTTACATACGGGCGTTTAGGGCGTAATAGGCTCACTTCACCCGCAGGTTGAATCGCGCTTGGCGCAACAGGAATATCACCATCTAAAAGCTCAGGATGCGAAATACGGCCTACATGCCAAAGTTGAACTACAATTTTAGAATCTTGAGCATGAACAGCCTCAATAATTTTATTCCAAGCTTGTGCTTGCTCTTCTGACCATAACCCCGGGGTATCTGCATAACCCACAGTTTTTGAACCAATTACTGTTGCTTCAGTCAAAATTAGACCAGCATTTGCACGTTGTTGATAGTATTCAACCATTAAATCATTCGGTACTCGGCTTTCACCACTACGCGCACGCGTTAATGGAGCCATGACCAATCGATTCTTGATTTCAAAATCACCAATCGTTAAAGGAGTATTGAGTTCAGCCATAATCGCCTCGACTTACACTTTTAATAATTTAAAGTGTTTGTTTTAAATGTTCGATATATTGCTGAATCAAAGCTTCGTTACGTGAAAAATAAGACCATTGACCATATTTTTGGACCTGAATAAGCCCCGCCTGTTGTAATACAGACAAATGATTAGACATCGTAGACTGAGCTACTTTACCCAAGCGTTCAATATGACCTGCGCAAACACCCTTCTCAAAACTACCACCACATTCTTCAATCGGTAAATAATGTGCAGGTTCTTTTAACCATTGCAAAATTTGCCGACGAAGAGGATTGGAAAGGGCTTTGCTAATTGCATCAATATCCATAGGCTCAACACGTCTTTTAAACGAACAAAGCTTTGTTCAGCATTTCGAAAACATAATATCGCATTTTTACGATATTCATATCTATTTTTTTCGATATTCATATCGCATTTTTTCGATTAACATTCGAAGGCTGAACTGCTTTGCCGTTTTAATCGCTAAAAATCCAAGAGTTCTACATATTCATAGATGAACTGTATTTAAACCAAAAGTTCAGCAGACTCTTATAAACCTTGCTTTAAACTCGCTTCGATAAAACGATCAAGGTCACCATCAAGAACAGCACCTGTATTAGAGTTTTCTACACCTGTGCGTAAATCTTTAATACGAGAATCATCTAATACATATGAACGAATTTGGCTTCCCCAACCAATATCAGACTTCGAGTCTTCTAGAGCTTGAGCCGCTTCATTACGTTTTTGCATTTCTAATTCATACAAACGCGCACGTAACTGTTTCCATGCGTGGTCACGGTTAGCATGTTGCGAACGTTGGTTCTGACACGCCACCACAATACCTGTTGGAATGTGAGTCAAACGTACAGCAGAGTCAGTTTTGTTAATATGCTGACCACCTGCACCCGATGCACGGTAGGTATCAGTACGAACATCAGAAGGATTAATATCAATTTCAATATTGTCATCAACTTCTGGTGAAATAAATACCGCAGAGAATGAAGTATGACGGCGGTTACCACTATCAAATGGTGATTTACGGACTAAACGGTGTACGCCTGACTCTGTGCGTAACCAACCGTAGGCATATTCACCTTCAACACGTATAGTTGCTGATTTAATACCAGCGACATCGCCATCAGACACTTCCATAAGTTCTGCTTTAAAGCCATGACGTTCAATCCAGCGCATATACATACGTAATAGCATAGATGCCCAATCTTGTGCTTCGGTACCACCTGAACCTGATTGAATCTCTACATAACAAGGATTCGGGTCCATAGGGTTGCTAAACATACGACGGAATTCGAGTTTAGCCAGTTCATCTTCAGCCGCACCAAGCTCTGATTGAACATCCTCAAGCAAGCTCTCATCGTCAGCTTCTACAGCCAAATCCAACATTGCTTTTGCATCGTCAAGCTGTGTAGATAAGCCATCCAATACATTAATAACGTTTTCTAGTTCGCCCTTTTCTTTCGCCATTGCCTGAGCACGGCTTTGATCGTTCCAGATCGCAGGATCTTCTAACTCACGTAAAACTTCTTCTAAACGTTCTTTTTTCAGATCGTAGTCAAAGATACCCCCGTAGTGTTTGGCTACGATCAGTTAAGTCTTTCAATTGGTTTAGATAAGGATTAATTTCCACGCGAGTGTTCCCATAAAAGCAGATAAACAGTCAATTATTTTAGCATAGCTGCGGTTATCTACGAACCTGCTTTATATTTCTCCTCATATTTCACACATTTAAATTCTAAACATCCTTCATTTTATTTTAAGTTTAATTGGTAACATCCTCATACAAAATTGGGTACTTTTACAGCATTTTTTATGATCTACACAAAATATCCTCAATTTTAATAAAATAAAACATTATGTTTTTATATTTTAAAATCAATTGGTTAAATTAAATTACTTTACATAAATAGCACACGGTTACAGTACGGTTACTTGAGTAAGATTGACGATCAAGCTTTTTCGTCTAGACTTAAAGTTGTAACAAAACATTTATAAAATCGCTTTTTAGAGGGGAGAGATTCCATGAAAAAACTAGCAATTGCATCAGCTCTTTTATCTGCTCTTGCAGTAAGTGGCACAGCAAACGCTTACCAAGCTGAAGTTGGTGGTTCTTACAATTATCTTGATCCAGACAACGGTAGCAGCGTAAGTAAATTCGGTGTTGACGGGACTTATTACTTTAATCCTGTTCAAACTCGTAATGCTCCACTTGCCGAAGCAGCATTCTTAAGCCGCGCAAGTAACGTTAACGCCCTTATCAACTATGGCGATAACAGCGGTACAAAAGATACTCAATATGGCGTAGGTGTTGAATACTACGTTCCTAACTCAGATTTCTACCTTAGCGGTGATGTAGGTAGAACTGAACGTGAAATTGATAACACTAATATTGACCGTAAAGTAACGACTTATGCAGCTGAAGTAGGTTATTTACCAGCTCCTGGTTTATTACTTGCTCTAGGTGTTAAAGGTTACGACGAAAAAGACGGTAAAGACGGTGCTGATCCAACAGTACGTGCTAAATACGTAACTCAAGTAGGTCAACATGACGTAAATCTTGAAGCTTATGGTGCGTTTGGTGACCTAGACGAATATAAAGTTCGTGGCGACTACTACATCGACAAAACTTTAAGTGTTGGTGCAGATTACTACAACAACGACTTAACTGATAAAGATGAATTTGGTATCAATGCTAAAAAATTCTTAAATCAGCAAGTAAGTGTTGAAGGTCGTGTTGGATTCGGTGATAACGACAAGACTTATGGTGTTCGTGCAGCATACCGCTTCTAATCAAGCCTAAAGTCATAAAAAATCCGCTCAATTGAGCGGATTTTTTTATTGGTTCAAATGTATGATGCGCAATTGCAAATTTACATTACCATTAAATGCATTTCGGTCTATTTCATAGACCAAATGAACTTCATCTTGCATAGGGTTAAATTCAAATTTGCCTGCGGCATTAAAAGCAATCGCATCAAAAACATATTGATCTAGTGCCAATCTAAGTTTGAGATGTGCTTCTTTAAGCCAACGATAATCAACAACTTTAAAATACCCTTCAAATTGCGGAAAAGGGAATTTTTGCCCCCATGGCCCTAGCTGTTCTATCCAGTCTAAAGTATCGAGTTGTAAGGCAGAAGCAGGCAGTTCTCCATCCGTCCAGAGAGTTGCTTGAAACAAAGATTCTTCCATTTCTGCAATGCAATTGGTAAATGCTGTTTTAAAAGCCTCAAAGTTTTCTTTACGTATGGTTAAACCAGCCGCTGCTGCATGACCGCCAAAATGGCTAACCAGTTCTGGATGTTGCTCCGCAACCTGTTCAATCGTATCTCTTATATGTACACCGTCAATTGAACGTGCAGACCCCTTAATATGGATACCGTCTTCATCTGGTGCAAACACAATAGTGGGACGATGAAACTGTTCTTTTAAACGCCCTGCTACAATTCCAATCACACCTTGATGCCAATTTTCTTCGAAGAGTACAAGAGCTGGAGGAATATCTTCCTTTGAAAGCTGCAAGCTATCTAAAGCAGATAAGGCTTGTTGCTTCATCTCCCCTTCGATTTGACGCCGCTCAATATTTAATTGATTTAATTGTCTCGCGATCGGATAGGCAGTTTCCATAGAGTCTGCCAACAAGCATTCGATCCCAATGCGCATGCTCTCCATGCGTCCAGCAGCGTTAATACGCGGACCTAAAACAAAACCTAAATCTTGTGCACGCAAAGATGAAGCCTCACGGCCAGCAATATCTAACAGTGCTAATATTCCAACTCGGCATTGATGTTGCTGAATGCGCTTCACGCCTGCATCGACCAAAATGCGGTTGTTATAATCTAGGACAGCAACATCGGCATAAGTTCCCAAAGCAACCAAATCTAAATATTGAGTGACTTTACTCGTACTTTTACCTTGTTTACTACGTAAACTCGCTAAATTAGCCAGCACATAAAATGCAACTCCAACACCTGCAAGCGCTTTACTTGGAAACTCACAACCTAACTGGTTAGGATTTACCACTGCTTCTGCCAGAGGCGTTTCTTTGGTCGTTAAATGATGATCGGTAATAATAACTTGCATGCCTAGCGCATGCGCGGCATCCACACCAGTATGACTGGAAATACCATTATCAACAGTAATCAGTAGGTCAGGCTGATATGTTTGATGTGCAAGTTCTGCAATTGCAGGGGTAAGTCCATAACCGTATTTAAATCGGTCTGGAACCAAATAGTCGACTTGTGCTCCCATATCGCGAAGCACCAATACCATTAATGCTGTGCTGGTTGCACCATCGGCATCATAATCACCGACAATAACAATTTTTTTCTGCTCATCAATGGCTTGATCTATTAATGCCACAGCGGTTTCTAGTCCCTTGAGCTGTGGAGCTAATAAGTTCTTAAGTTTTAACTCTAATTCCTGTTCAGATTTCACTCCACGTCTTGCTAAAATTTCAGCAATAAACGGAGGCACGCCCTGAAACTGTTCAGGGCGTGTTAATAAAGGTCTTTGTTTGATTTGTATTTTTGTCATTTAAGGCATCAGTCGGTGCAGCGTCCATTGATCATCGATTTTTTCATAACTTAAGCGGTCATGTAAACGATTTGGTCTTCCCTGCCAGAATTCATAATAATCTGGTTGCAAACGATAGCCTCCCCAGAACTCTGGCTTATCAAGCACTTCACGACTTTCGACTTGCTGTTGTAAGTCTTGAAAGCGTTGCTGTAACAGCTCTCGGCTTTCGATTTTACCACTTTGTGGAGTACTGATATGTGCTGCAATCTGGCTATCACGGGGCCGTTTAAGATAATAATCTGTAGATTCTTGCTCAGCAATTTTAACTACACGACCACCAACTCTCACCTGACGCTCTAGACTTGGCCAATAAAATAATAATTCGGCATATGGGTTTTCTGCCAAATCTATACCTTTTTGACTGTCATAGTTAGTATAAAAATCATACCCAGCTTCTGTGGCCCCCCGTAACAAAACTGTTCGAACATGGGGTCTGCCATTCGCGCCTGCTGTTGCTAATGACATTGCATAGGGTTCATGTAAATTCGCTGCTAAAGCATGGTTAAACCAACCTAGAAACTGCTGATGAGGATTAGATTCAACCTGCCCCTCATGCAGCTCTCCTTGTTCATAACTTAAGCGTAATTCACTTAAATCTTTAATGACATCACTCATGTCATGCACCTTACGCAACTTGTGCTTGTGAACGAACCGCATTTGCCAAGTGCTCAGCCAAAGCATTCACTTCTTGCTCGTTATCACCTTCAACCATGACACGAATCACAGGCTCAGTTCCTGATTTACGAATCAAAATACGACCACGGCCTTTAAGTTGTTCTTCTGCTTTATCAAATTCAGTAACCAATGCCGGAATTGAATACGGATCAAGCATTTGTTCTAAACGTACATTCACAAGAATTTGCGGGAATAGTTTAAAGTCTTGAACCAATTCATGAAGAGCTTTATTTTGCTCGACCATCACGGTTAAAACTTGAAGTGCTGCAATAATCGCATCACCTGTCGTACTCTTGTCTAAAGTTAGAATATGACCAGAAGGCTCACCACCTGTTACCCAGCCGTTTTCTTCTAAAGCTTGTAGTACATATCGGTCACCAACCTTAGCACGTACAAAGCCAACATTCGCTTTTTCAAGTGCAACCTCAAGTGCCATATTACTCATGACAGTACCAACAACACCTGCTGGTTTTTTCTGAGCTTGAGTCGCTAAAATATATAAAATATGGTCGCCATCAATTAAGTTACCAAACTTATCGACCATCACGACACGGTCAGCATCGCCGTCAAAAGCAATCCCTAAATCTGCTTGATGTTCAACTACTGCTTTTTGTAGGTTTTCAGGGTGAGTTGAGCCACAACCTTCATTAATATTTAGGCCATCTGGCTCATTATATAAAGCAACAACTTTTGCTCCTAACTCACGAAAAACTGAAGGTCCAACACTATATGCAGCACCATGAGCACAGTCCAATACGATCTTTAAATTATTTAAGTCAAAGTGGTAAGGGAAAGTAGATTTACAAAATTCGATATAGCGACCGTTTGCATCAGTTACGCGAACACTTTTACCTAAGTTTGCAGTATCCTCAATTAATAAATCTTTTTCTAATTCAAGGTTAATTTCTTCTTGCAACGAATCTGGTAATTTTTTGCCTTCGCTTGAGAAAAATTTAATACCATTATCAAAATATGGGTTATGCGATGCAGAGATAACAATACCTGCATGGGCATGTAAAGCACGGGTAAGGTGTGCAATTGCTGGTGTTGGTAATGGACCAAGTAAATGAACATACACGCCAGCAGCGTTCAAACCTGCCTGTAAAGCAGACTCTAAAATATAACCAGATAAACGAGTGTCTTTTCCTAATACAACGAGTGGCTTATTTTTCGGACTCGTTCGTTTTAATACCTTCCCTGCAGCAAAACCGAGTTTTAAAGCAAACTCTGGAGTAATAGGCATTTGCCCAAATTTTCCACGAATACCATCCGTTCCAAAATAACTCATAGCTTATCTCATTCTTACGCCACTTCAACCGTGGCTTACTTCATATATGGCAATTCCGCCATATTTCTTTTCGTCAGATTTACTTTACACCAAAAACAAAAAGCCGTCAGTGTAATGACGGCTTTCTTGATTGTTTTGGTTACCAAAATCTAACCAACACGATAGTTTGGAGCTTCTTTAGTAATCGTTACATCGTGAACATGTGACTCAGACATACCCGCTGAAGTAATTTTCACAAATTTCGCATTTTGACGAAGATCTTCAATTACCGATGAACCTGTATAACCCATCGATGAACGTAAACCACCCATCATTTGATGAACGATATTACCCATTGGGCCTTTATATGGAACACGGCCTTCAATGCCTTCTGGTACTAACTTTTCAGCACCCGCTTTTGAGTCTTGGAAATAACGGTCAGCAGAACCTGTAGCTCCCGCCATTGCGCCTAATGAACCCATACCACGATATGCTTTGTAATAACGGCCTTGGAAAAACTCAACCTCGCCAGGTGCTTCTTCAGTACCCGCTAGAAGTGAACCCACCATGATCGTACTTGCACCCGCACCGATCGCTTTTGCCATATCGCCAGAGAAGCGGATACCGCCATCTGCAATTAAAGGAATTTGATCTTTTAGTGCATTAGCAACGCTGTCAATCGCAGAAATCTGTGGCATACCAATACCCGCCACAATACGTGTGGTACAGATAGAACCAGGGCCAATACCAACTTTTACAGCATCTGCGCCTGCATCTAATAATGCTAATGCAGCATCACCAGTTGCGATATTACCGCCAATCACTTGTACTTGAGGGAAGTTTTGTTTTACCCAACGTACACGTTCAATTACACCAGCTGAGTGACCGTGTGCTGTATCAACAACAATAACGTCTACACCAGCTTCAACTAATGCTTCCACACGACTTGGAGTCTCAACGCCTGTACCTACCGCAGCACCAACACGTAGACGACCAAGATCATCTTTACAACTGTTTGGATAACTCTCAGCTTTACGGAAATCAGTTACTGTAATTAGGCCTTTAAGTTCGTTGTTTTCACCAACGACTAAGACTTTTTCAATGCGATGCTTTTGCAATAATGCTTGAATATTTTCTTTAGATTCGCCTTCACGCACAGTCACCAAGCGATCTTGACCTGTCATGATGTTACTAACTGGCTGTTCTAAATTAGTTTCAAAACGCGTATCACGGCCTGTCACAATACCAACAACCTTGCCGTCTTTCACAACAGGTACACCGCTAATGTTATTAGCATTGGTAATTGCAATCAGTTCACGTACTGTAGTTTCAGGCGTTACAGTGATAGGATCTTTCACCATACCCGCTTCGAATTTCTTAACACGGCGTACTTCTGCAGCTTGAGCAGCAATATCCATGTTTTTGTGCAAAATCCCGATACCACCATTTTGTGACATTGCAATCGCCATACGTGACTCAGTCACTGTATCCATTGCTGCTGAAACTAATGGGATATTTAAATGAATGCCGCGAGTTAAACGTGTCTTTAAAGAGACATCTTTTGGGAGAACAGTAGAGTAGGCAGGAAGTAATAAGACATCATCGAAGGTTAGCGCTTCTTGAACGATGGTCAGCATAACAATCTCACTGGTAAATTCCGTGAGCTATTATAAACAAATTTCGATGCAATTTTCATATAATCTTTGCCTTTTTCAGCAATAGATATCCACCTACTCTAAATATTTCTCACTTATTATCAAGTTAGCTGATATTTAACTCACCTGATCATAGTCTTGATCATTCTCTGAATCTGCCGGGCTAACTTGAATAAGAGGAATAAGCTGATGCGCTAAACGAGCCTTATTACATTGCTCATCAGCAATCTGCACTTCTCTACAGGTAGAACTACGCACTGCATAAATAGAACAACCCACCTCTTTACCAATTTCCCCCGTCAAAGCCTGACATCGTGGCTCAGGCTGATTGGTTCCACGCATACATGAATAGACAGGTGTCAAAGGTTCAACTAGATGTTCGCCCATTGACTCGGCCTCAGCCCAATAAAATGAAACCCGAAAATGTGCACAACACGCCCCACAGCGCAGGCACTCATCTGGAGTCGCAACTTGAGATAACATTTTTATTCAAATTCTCGTCATCAAAAATTTTTCTGTGACGCAAAATCCTAAAAAAAATTTAAATGAGACTCAATATATCCAATATCATTTTTATGTTGGACAGCTAAAAATTTGTTCCGTCATTAAATCAACACCACAAGGTAATGTTTCAATCCAGTCTAAAAATTGCTTAACCATTTGTTTACCCATAAACGGGCTGCCATGCTGTGGAACAATCATTTCAATATCCATCTGCCGGACCATATTGACCCATAAACGTATAACTTTATTGGAGCACATATAACGTTGGTGAAAGGCTTTCATTTTCATGATATGTGTATCGAAATCTTTTAAAGGTTGATTAGCATCCTCAACAATAGATGCTCCCATATCACCCGAAAATAAAATTTTAGCGATTGGATCATAAAACTGGAAATTACCCACCGAATGTAGAAAATGTGCAGGAACCACCACAAGCTTTGACTCGCCCAATTGAATCACTTGGCCACAGTCAGGCAATTCAATAAGACGGTCCTCCCAATTACCTTTCATACGCTCACTCATAAATGAGGAATTTAGATGCGGTAAAAATCGTGCCCATAATTTTGACGCCACGACTTTAGCATCGGTATAGACTAACCAGCGCGGCATTGAAGTAATAATGTCCGGATCCTGATGCGAAGCCATCACATAGTCCAAATTTTTCAAACGTGTATATTTATTTAATTCCATCGTTAATGGAACATAGGTCAAATCACCACCTGGGTCGATTACAGCAGCTCGTTCATGGTCAATAATTAAAAATTGATTGGCTTGGATACCTTCCCCTTTGACCAAACTGGTAAAACTAATACATTTATGTACGCCATTATCAAATAATATCTGCGACGTTGTTTTTTCAAACCCCATATAATTCCCCAAAAAAACTTTAAGTATTAGATATTTTTATATCCATAATAAAATAATGGGATTATGTAATTCTTGCAATGAATTATTTGATTTTTCTCATAATATTTTAAAATGGGTTTGGATTTTCTTATTTTAGAAATGAATCATAATGTTATTTAAAATTAACTCGCAATAAATTAAAATAATTCTCATTATCAAATTTACTTTTTGTGCTGTTTAGGCCTCCCATGACTCAACCCTTCCGTTTTTCGACTTCAAAAACATTGTTAGCAGTTGCTATTTTTACTTCGATGACAGCAAGTCACGCTGAACAAATAACAGAACAAGGAAATTCAACCAATGTCCTACCCACAATTTCTGTTCAAGCACAAAAAGAAAGCTCTTCACCTTATGTCGCAACGAAAGCTAACTCTATTTTAAAATCAGATGCGCCCTTATTTAAAACTGCTCAGTCGGTTTCAGTAGTGACCCGCGAGCAGCTTGACCAGAAACAAGCAAAGACACTTGCAGATGCAATTGAAGGCGTTGCAGGAGTGGGTGCTGGGAAACTTGGTCGCCGTGGTTGGGATGATTTTGTTATTCGAGGCCAGACCTCTTCCGATTCAGTTTATATAGATGGTTTAAGAGTTGGACAAAATACTTATGTTGCCACTGAACTATCAGGCATGGATCAGGTCCAAGTCTTAAAAGGCCCTGCCTCTATTAATTTCGGTTTGGTTGCACCAGGCGGCATGGTGAATTTAGTCACTAAACGACCTGAAGCAGAAAACTTTGCGCGTGCTAGCATGACTTATGGCAGCTATAACTTAAAAGAAGGTACATTCGATTTAAACTATAGTCCAAATAATAGTGAAAAAGGTGCTTTTCGTTTAAATGGCCGCATCTCTGACCAAGATGACCCGACAGATTATGTGTATTTTAAAAATTACTATATCTCGCCTTCTTACAATTTTGACTTAGGAGATAATACTGACCTCTCTGTCATCGCAAGTTATCAGCACCGCGAATACATTCGTCAACAGGGTCTACCCGTCATTGGTACATTAAAAGATAATCCTAACGGCGCTATAGACCGAAGTTTATATATTGGCGATCCTAACTTCGGTAAATATGAGGCAGATGTTTACCGTACAGGTTATACCTTTAAACACGCTTTTGATAACGGTTGGAACTTTAACCAGAATTTTGCCGTGCAAAAAACCGAAGTGGATGGTAAAGCGGTTTTTGCTCGTACAGGCACAAATTTCTGGGCAAAAAACAAACAAGGTGAAATCGACTACACAACCATTAGCCGTAAAAACAATAGCCGCCATCAAGTTATTGATAATTTGAGCTTTACCATCGATAACCGTTTAAATAAACAGTTTGATTTATATGGTATGCAACACGACGTTAATATTGGAGTAGATGCTTTTCAGGAAAAAAGTGATTACACCAATGATAAATACGACATTGGCGATTTAAATATTTATAACCCTGTTTACGATCAAAATGTGAAATTGACGCAAAATGTTCGTGACATCAACCGTCTCAAATATTTAGGGCTTTATTTACGTGATCGCATTCAACTCAATGACCAATGGCTTTTAAGCTTGTCTGGACGCCAAGACTGGACACAAACCCAAAGCACAAGCTTAGTTACAAGTAGTGCTAGTAAACAATCAGACAATGCATTTACGGGTAGCGCCTCTGTCATGTATACCCTTAATGACATTGTTGCTCCTTATGTCAGCTATGCCACTTCATTTACACCTAACAGTGGTACTGATGTAAATAACAATCCATTCAAACCTGAAGAAGGAAAACAGGTTGAAGTCGGCATGAAATTACAAAGTCCTGATCAGCGAATACAAGGCAGCATTGCTTGGTATGATTTAAAACGTCAAAATGTTTTAGTCAACGACCCTACAGATACTACTTTCAAAATACAGCGCGGTGAACAATTAACTCGTGGTATTGAGACTGAGTTAAATGCAGATGTATTAGATGGCTTAAAATTAACGGCAACCTATACTTACACCATTGATGCTGAAATTAGTAAAGATGCGAACTCAAGCAATGTCGGCAAAGCACTAGATAACATTCCTGAGCATGCTTACAGCCTGTCTGCTCGTTATAAGTTCGACCCTGCATCAAAAATTGGTTGGTATGTTGGTGGTGGATTCCGAGGCGAAACATATAAAACTATGGATAAGCTAGATGTCCATATTCCTGATTATACCGTATTTGATACAGAAGCTGGCTACGATGCAGGACACTGGGGTGCTCAACTTGCAATCCGTAATTTATTCGATAAAGATTATTACGCAGGTGCCTTAAATGAAAATATGGTAACTCTAGGCAATCCACGTCAGATTAACTTCACTGTGAAATTTAACTATTAAAATTATCCATAAAAAACGCACTCGAATTGAGTGCGTTTTTTATACAAGTTTAAAATTACTTAGAAAAAATAATGTTGTACCAAAGTAGAGATACCAACAATTAAGAAAATAACAGCCCCAATTTTATGAATGAGCGAAATAGATAAACGTTCCGCTAATTTATTACCAATAAACACAGCTGGCGCATTGGCAATCATCATCCCTAAGGTTGTACCCAACATCACCCAAAAAATGCTGTCGTAGCGAGCAGCCAAAGCCACTGTTGCAATTTGGGTTTTATCACCAATTTCAGCTAAGAAAAACAAAATAAAGGTTGCACCAAAAACACCAAATTTTTGCCATTTATTAATACTTGCTGTTTCATCATCCAGCTCATCCGGAATAAGCATCCAGAACGCCATACCAATAAAGCCAGCTGCAAGTACCCAGACTAAAATTTCGGGACTCAGCACGGTTGTAATCCACTGTCCAAGTACAGCAGAAATACCATGGTTGATTAGAGTTGCTAAAAGAATCGCAATGAGAATAGGGATTGGCTTACGAAAACGTGCAGACAGTAAAAGGGCCAATAGTTGCGTTTTATCGCCCATTTCAGCGAGGGCAACAATTGAGGTAGAAATCAGAAATTCTTGCATGTCGTTTCTCTGGCTAGCATAAATGCCCATGACCTACCCCTCCTGCTAGCCAAATATCTGCAGAGTGGTAAATCAAAGGTCTTGCCAACTCGGAAACGATGAGACGTTTAAGCTATGATGACCATGTTCTGTTGAACAATTATGTTGATCATCACCTATTCATTCAGAAATGAATAGCGGCTACTCCCCAATGAAGTATGTGCTCATTATATTCGAGCAATTCTATTTTTCAAATAAAAAATTTTATCCATGCCCAAACCAACAATCGACCTAAACCCAATAGCAAAGCTAAACAAATACTTAAGTTAATAAATCCGAAATTATTAATACCAGTTACGTGCTGTGATTGAAATTCAAATGGCAAAATAAGCATGGCCACAAACACTTCCAAACCCATTGCAACATAGGTCATCCATTCCCAAGGAAAGTGTAAAACACTCACCCATACCCCCATCAATAAAAATACAATCAATAGGATGGGTACCATGATTTTTAAAAAACCCGTCATTTAGTATTTCTCCTTTGCTTAATAACGAGAAATTTCTCCTCTCTCTCGATCATTCAATACTGGGCTTTAGATTAACCTAAAATCAATTAAATTAAATATCAAAATAAAAACCCCGCCGAAGCGAGGTTTTAATGATTCATTTCAAAATATTAGATCAATAAAGTACGAATATCTTTAAGCAGTTTCGTAAGTTTATTAGTAAAGCGAGCAGCATCTGCACCATTAATCACACGGTGGTCATAAGACAACGACAATGGCAACATTAAGCGTGGGTCAAAGTCTTTACCATTCCAAACAGGCTGCATTGTTGCAGGTGAAATACCTAAAATTGCAACTTGTGGCCAGTTCACAAGTGGTGTAAATGCTGTACCACCTATTGCGCCCAAACTTGAAATGGTGAAATTCGCACCTTGTAAGTCTTTTGGTGTTAATTTCTTATCACGTGCTTTTTGACCTAACACACCCAATTCAACTGCAATTTGCTTAATTGATTTTTGGTCTGGGTTACGAAGTACTGGCACAGTTAAACCATCAGGTGTTGCTACCGCAATTCCCATATGGATTTCATTGCGCAAGAGCACTGATTTACCGTCATCAGATAGATGGCCTGCGAACTCACGCTCTTCTTTCAACAAATGCGCAACCGCTTTGATAATGAATGCCATAATCGTCAGGCTGATACCTTCTTTTTTGAAGTTGCCTTTTAGCTCATTACGCCAATCTTCTAACTCAGTAATATCAGCAAGGTCAAACTGAGTTACCTGTGGAATAAAGTTGTTCAACGACAATTGCGGAATTGATACTTGCTGCAAACGCGTCAGTACTTTTTCTTCTACACCACCAAACGCAGTAAAGTCAGGAAGCTTTGGTAAGCCCGAAACCGCTGGTGCAGCCGCAGCAACTGGTGCAGCTTGTGGCGCAGTTAAACGAGTCTTCACATATGCAAAGATATCTTCTTTAACAACACGACCATGTTCACCAGAAGTTTTAACTTGAGATAAAACTACACCTAGCTCACGAGCAAGCTTACGCACAGCAGGTCCTGCATACACTTTAGCGTTTTCAGCTTCTTGTTCTTTGGTTAATTTATCATTACCAGAAGAGGCTGGAGCAGATACTGCTTGAGTCGGAGCAGGAGCCGCCGCTTTAGGCGCTGCTGCCTGTGGAGCTGGAGCTGCTTCTGCTTTTGCCGCTGGGGCAGCCGCAGGTGCTTGGCCTTCAGCTTCAATTGTTGCAAGCAATACACCTTGTGAAACTTGTTGGCCTGCTTGCAAATGAATTGCTTTCACAACACCCGCAACAGTACTTGGAACTTCCACAGTGGCTTTATCTGACTCAACAACAACAAGACTTTGATCTACATCAACCTTGTCACCAACCTGAACTAAGATTTCAGCAACAACGGCTTTATCTACACCCAAATCAGGAACATTAATATCAACTGGTCCAGATTGAGTAGCAGTCGATGCTACAGTTTCTTGCTGAGCTGGTGCAGGTGCAGCCGCCGGAGCTGCTGTTGTAGGAGCAGGTTCAGCCGGTGCACTAGATGCAGACGTTGTTTTCACTTGAATAAGAACCACGCCTTCTTTAACTGTATCGCCTTCTTTAACTTGAATGCTTTCTACAGTACCCGCAACACTGCTTGGTACTTCTACAGTTGCTTTGTCAGACTCAACCACAACGATGCTTTGCTCGACATCGATTTGCTCACCAACTTTTACTAAAATTTCACCAACAAGTGCTTTTTCAACACCAATATCGGGAACTTGAACTTCAACCACTTGGCTAGTGGTTGCAGTTGCTGGTTGAGCAGTAGTTGGAGACTGTTGTGCCGCTGCTGGCGCTGCAGTTTGTTCAGCTGCTGGTGCAGGTTTTGGAGCCTCTTCTGCTTGAGCTGCAGGTGCAGCTCCTTCAGCTTCAAGTTCAAGCAATACCGTACCTTCAGTAACGCTATCACCTTCTTTAATTAAGATGCTTTTTACCACACCTGCTGAAGTGCTAGGCACTTCAACAGAGGCTTTATCTGACTCAAGCAAAACAAGGCTGTCATTCTCGGCAATGCTATCGCCAACTTTTACTAAAATTTCAGCAACAACTGCTTTATCTACACCAATATCAGGGGTCTTAATTTGCATGCTTAGTTCCCCTCACCTGTTTGCGTTTCATTATATTCAGCAACTGCTTGAACTTCTGGATGCGCTTGAGGAGCCCATGCCACAGGACGATCAGTATCTAACTCAAAGTTAGAAATTGCGTCTTTAACCAAACGTGCATCTACTTCACCTTCATCAGCTAATTTTTTCAAAGTAGCAACAACGATATGTGCAGCATCAACACCAAAGAAACTACGTAAGTTAGCACGTGTATCTGAACGACCATATCCATCTGTACCTAATGCAACAAATGGACGACCATCTGGAAGATAAGCACGGATTTGTTCGCTATAAGCACGCATATGGTCAGTTGCTGAAACAACGATACCTTCTGTACCACGTAACTGTTTAGATACCCATGATTCTTTCACTTCTTCAGAAAGTGGGTGTAAACGGTTGTATTCTTCACATGCCATACCATCACGTGACAACTCATTGAAGCTTGTTACACTCCAAACGTTTGAATGGATTTGGTATTCATCACGTAAGATTTTCGCTGCCTTGATCACTTCACGAAGAATCACACCTGAACCAAGCAATTGGACAGTTGCTTTTTCATCTTTTTCGAACAAGTACATACCACGTTTAATGCCTTCCTCAGCATCTTCAGGCATTGCAGGATGCTCGTAGTTTTCATTCATTACAGTTAAGTAGTAGAACACACGCTCTTGGTTCACATACATACGTTTTAAACCGTCATGTACGATTACAGCCAACTCATAACCAAAACATGGATCATAAGATACACAGTTTGGAATCGTGTTCGCCAAGATATGCGAATGACCATCTTGGTGCTGTAAACCTTCACCATTCAATGTTGTACGACCAGCAGTCGCACCTAACAAGAAACCTTGAGCTTGCGCATCACCAGCTGCCCATGCAATGTCACCAATACGTTGGAAACCAAACATTGAGTAATACATGTACATTGGAATCATTGGCAAGTTATTGGTTGAATAACTTGTTGCCAACGCAGCCCATGCACTCATCGCACCAGCTTCGTTAATCCCTTCTTGAAGCATGTGACCGTCACTTGCTTCACGGTAATGCATTAGCTGTTCTTGGTCTTCTGGGGTATATTTTTGACCGTGAGCGGCATAGATACCGAGCTGACGGAACATACCTTCTAGACCAAAAGTACGTGCTTCATCTGGAACGATTGGTACTACGCGGTCTTTAATCGCTTTTTCTTTGAGTAAAGAAGCAATTAAACGAACCATCACCATAGTGGTAGATTGTTCTTTACCACCTGAACCATTTAATACAGCATCAAATACAGATAATTCAGGAATCGCTAAAGTTTCACTCTCACGACGACGTGCAGGTAGATAGCCACCTAATGCTTCACGACGCGCCTTCATATACTTCATTTCTGGAGAGTTTTCACTTGGGCGATAGAATGGAAGCTCTTCTAATTTATCGTCTGTAAATGGAAGGTTGAAACGGTCACGTACATATTTCAAAGAGTCGATCTGCATTTTTTTGATTTGGTGAGTTTTGTTCACCGCTTCAATTTCTTCAGACAAACCGTAACCCTTAACAGTTTTCGCAAGAATAACTGTTGGTTGACCTTTGGCTTTCATTGCTTCTGCATATGCAGCAAAAACTTTGTAAGGATCGTGACCACCACGGTTGAGATTATCGATGTCTTCATCGCTTAAATCTTTTACAAGTTCCGCAGCTTCTGGGTACTTGCCAAAGAATTTCTCACGTGTATATGCACCACCTTTTACTTGGTAGCGTTGGTACTCACCATCAACTGTTTCTTCCATTACCGCTTTTAAAGCGCCTGAGGTGTCTTTTGCAAGAAGTGGATCCCAATGACGGCCCCATACAACTTTAATTACACGCCAGCCCGCGCCACGGAATAAAGATTCTAACTCTTGAATGATTTTACCGTTACCACGTACAGGACCATCTAGACGCTGTAAGTTACAGTTAACAACCCAAATAAGGTTGTCAAGCTTTTCACGGCCAGCAAGTGAAATCGCACCAGTACTTTCTGGCTCGTCCATCTCACCATCGCCAAGATAAGCCCAAACTTTACGGTCTTCTTCTTTGATCAAGCCACGGTTCATCAAATATTTTTGAATGTGTGCTTGATAAATCGACATGATTGGACCAAGACCCATTGATACGGTTGGGAATTGCCAATAGTCAGGCATTAAATATGGATGTGGATAGCTTGGTAAACCGTTACCGCCAACTTCACGGCGGAAATTGCTTAACTGTTCTTCAGTTAAACGTCCTTCAAGGAATGAACGTGCATAAATACCAGGAGCACAGTGTCCTTGGTAATAAATCATATCTCCGCCAAAATTATTGCTGTTTGCGCGGAAGAAATGGTTAAAACCTACGTCATATAATGTTGCACTTGATGCGAAGCTCGCCAAGTGTCCACCTAAATCATCACCTGTTTTATTCGCACGAAGTACCATTGCTAAGGCATTCCAACGAATCAATGCACGAATACGGCGTTCCATATCTTGGTCGCCTGGCATTGCAGGTTGTTCTTCAACAGAAATTGTATTTAAGTAAGGTGTATTGAGACGTTGAATTGGAACATGCTTAGCAATTGCTTGTTGGTAAAGTTTTTCCAACAAGAATGCCGCTCGTTCAGTTCCCATATGTTGTAAAACTGAATCGAATGCATCTTGCCATTCTTGGGTTTCTTGTGCGTCGGAGTCACCGTAAAACGCCATAATTCACCTGTTCCTTGTTCTCTAATCTACTTTGTATTTTTACCACGTTTTACCCCTTTCAAGTTATTGCCTCGGGTGAATGTGAGGGGGCTCTATTATTTTCTGAATGAATAGTCATTGACCGAGCATTAAACAAAATAACAAAAAAACGCCAATAATGGCGTTTTTTTATACAATCTTTACGTTAAAAAAGGTTTAGCTTAGTTTTAGATTCATAAATTTAATAACCTTACCTTTTTAACTATGCTTTTATGGAAGCATCGCTAAGTAAGTCGTTGGGTTCTTACGTTGACCATCTTTTACTACTTCATAATGTAAATGTGGGCCAGTACAACGACCTGTACAACCTACATTAGCAATATGCTCGCCTGCTGACACTTGGTCGCCTACACGAACCATTAAACGTGAAGCATGAGCATAACGCGTTAAGTAACCATTGCCATGGTTAATTTCAACATATTGACCATAGCCAGTGCCCCAACCAGATTTAGTTACGATACCTGGGCCTGTAGCATAGATTGGTGTGCCACTCGGAGCAGCCATATCTAAACCACCATGATGTTCTGCACGACCACCCATGGTGCGACCACCAAAGTTTGAAGAAACTCGTACCGTATCAGGAAGAGGATGAGAAACTAACCAAGAGTAAGAATTTGAAGAAGAAGCATTAAAAGAATTCTTTGCGGTCGCATTACCATACTTCTTTGCAAGCGACTCATTGTTGAGTTCAACTGTTTTTTGGCGTAAGGTCACTGAAACTTTCGCACTCGCCGGAAGATCTAAATCGTCAGGATGAGTATATGAACCTTGAGATAATGTTTTTGATAGCTGTTCCAATCGATCTGAGTCAGTAGATTGGTTAATTGTTTGATAATCTGCAAAAGCAACTGATGCTGCCGAAGCGGCAAGTGAAAACGCTAATAAAATACGACGCGTGTGCATAAAAACCTCTTGAAACTGTTCTTACTCAAGTTCCTTATGATCTCTTCCTTGATATCGATTGAAATGAACGCTTAAGATTAAGACAAGAATCCATCCGAGAATGAACATGTCTAAACCCGATAACGTTTTTCAACAAACCGGAAAACACATAAAAACAGGAAACCTTACGTTTCTAACAACGCAAGTCGCGCAATGGCAAAGACTTACGAAAATTATCCAACCCTTATTGCCCCAACCGGAACAATGGCAGGTCGTGTGTTATCAAAATGGTTCTTTAATCATTACTGGTGAAAATCAAGCGATGATCAGTCAACTCAGTTACTTACAGAACCAATATGTATCTAAATTATCTCAGCTTGAAGGGTTAAAAGACTTACAAAGAATTCAGGTTCGATTGAGAAATAAAAATACTCCCAATGCACCCTCATCTGAGCCATCTAAACCCATCCCCCCGGAAACACAAGAAATGTTACGTAGTGCAGCCGACTTCGTGAGCGACCCTAAGCTTAGCCAAGCTTTACTACGTTTGGCAAGCAATAAAAAATGATCAGCTTTCTATTTCTTAATTAGAATCGTTCTTGTTATGTGATTATAATCACACTTTTAAATGTTACATTATAACGTAGCCAAGTAAAGACAATGACTTATGTCACGCTGACATATGGAATTGGACACTGACTCTCGTCATCAAATGTTACAATTTCATAATTACTCGGATCACTTTGAACATTGCGTAACAGCTGATTATTTAAAGCATGTCCCGATTTATAGCCATCGAACTTGGCAATAATTTGATGACCAAGCAAATACAAATCACCTACTGCATCTAAAATCTTATGTCTGACAAATTCATCGGCGAAGCGTAGACCTTCTTCATTAACGACCCCTGTATCATCTACACCAATTGCATTATCCAAACTTGCGCCTAGCGCTAAATTGTTTGCTTTCAGATAATCTAGGTCTTTCATGAAACCAAACGTACGTGCTTCACTAACTTCATAAACAAAAGTTTCTGTCGAAAAGTCGATCGTTGCAGATTGATATTCTTTAGCAAATGCTGGATGGTCAAAATCGATTGTGAAATTTAATTGGAAACCATTGTGCGGGCTAAAAATTGCTTTTTTATCATCAATCAGTGCTTCAACTGGTTTTAATATTTTTATAAATTTTTTCGGTGCATCCAGTTCACGCAATCCACCTTGCATCAAAAGGTAAATAAATGGACCAGCACTTCCGTCCATAATCGGAACTTCGGACGCAGATACTTCAACAATCAGGTTATCAATTCCTAAACCTGCAATTGCGCTCATTACATGCTCAATTGTTCCCACTTTTATATCTCCAGTGACTAAATTGGAGCACATAAAAGCTTCTTGAATCAATAATGCATTGGCAGGGATATCAACCGGTGGATCCAAATCGATACGGCGAAATACAATACCTCCATCCACGGTATGTGGAATGAAATTGATCATCACTTTTTGACCGCTATGAAGACCTATTCCACTCGCTTTTACCACACGACTGAGAGTACGTTGTTTCACCATGCTTTGTAACTTCTTTTTTAAAACCGCTATACGTTAGCATATTTAGTCATTGATCAAAAATAAAAAAAGGCAGTGTTTAAACACTGCCTTTCATTAAATCTAACGATTATTTACTTACGTTGCTGATTTTTCAAGTAATCTTGAATACTCATTGGAGAAGAACGCGGAGTAGAACTTGCTGCGCTACTGACTTCATTATCAGCATTTTGACGTTTATTGATTGCAGGAACATCATCTTCATCAACAGATTGAGCTGATTGAGTTGATGCATGGCTTACCGTATTACGCTTTCTCGGTTCAGCATCTGCTGCATTACGAGTTAAACCGGTTGCAATCACTGTTACACGTAATTCATCACGTGCATCTGGGTCAAATACTGTACCGTAGAAGATTTCGCCTTCATCAAGGTCAACAATCTGGTTCACAACATCAGTAATGATTTCTGTTTCACGTAACGTAATATCATCACCACCCGTAATGTTAATTAACACGCCTTTGGCATTAATAATATTAACATTATCAAGTAATGGACTACGGATCGCTTGTTCAGCAGCTTGACGCGCACGGTCTTCACCACGACCTAAACCAGCACCCATCATTGCGTAACCGCGCGTACTCATTGCGGTTTTCAAATCGGCGAAGTCAAGGTTAATGTGACCACGGTTAACAACCAAGTCAAAAATACTACGTACAGCGTTTAACAATACATCATCAGCTTTTTTATAAGCATCTTTCATTGAAATATCGCCATATACGCTCAATAAGCGTTGGTTAGGGATAATAATCAATGAATCAACATGTGCTTCAAGTGCTTCAATACCGCGTTCAGCAGATTTTAAACGGCGACGGCCTTCAAAGTTAAATGGAGTTGTAACTACACCAACAGTCAAAATACCCATTTCTTTGGCAACTTCAGCCACAACAGGCGCTGCACCAGTACCTGTACCACCACCCATACCAGCGGTAACGAAAACCATATCGGTACCTTCAAGGTGATGACGAATGATTTCACGGCTTTCTTCTGCTGCAACTTGCCCTACTTCAGGGTTAGCACCAGCACCTAGACCACGTGTACTTTGCTCGCCTAACTGAATTTTAAAAGGTGCATTCATACAGTCCAGTGCTTGTTTGTCTGTATTGGCACAAACGAATTTAACACCTTGAATATCAGACTGCACCATATGTTGAACGGCATTACCGCCACCACCACCTACACCAAATACAGTGAAACGGGCTTGACCGTTGCCATCGTTTAGTTCATCTTCTATAAATTCAAATGAGGCCATGACCTTTAGGGTTCCTAATACATTATGGCAGTCACTTCAGCCCGTATACTGCCTTGATTTTCAAAAATAACTAATTTTAAGAATGCTGTGCAATACCAACCTTGTCAAGTACAGCGGTTTTCTCTTACAACTTCCTAACAATTCTACCAATAAATACATACATCCTAAAAAATGGCTTTTAACTTGCTATTAAACGCATTCCAGCCATTTACCATTCGTTCCCATACCGAACGGTCATTTGCCTCTTCAGGCTCTTCAACAGCATCTTGCAACTCACTTTGGCTAAACATGAGCAAACCAGCTGCTGTTGCATACATAGAACGACGTAAGGCTGCTTGATGTTGATCATCAGCATAAACCTGTAACGGTGGATTACCCAAATGTGCAGATACACCCAACATACGACGAGCTAAACTCACCATACCTTCTATTTGACAAGCATCCCCTGTCAATACTACACCATGGTATAAACCATGAATTGCACCGCTTTGTTCGAGTTCATCGCGAATCTGGCTAAAGATCTCTTCATAACGAGCAATAATAATTTCTGACAACTCAATCCGGCTAATAGTTTGAGGGCCATCAATCCCTTCTACTTGAATCATGTGATCTGGCTTAACAGCACTTAAATCGACACAACCATGTAGAATTTTAATTCGTTCAGCTTCTTCTGTCGTAGTTTGCAATACAGCGGCAATATCACGTGTGACATGCTCACCACCACGCTGCAATGTACGCGCTAGCGCTAAACGTCCATCAAGATAAACTGCAAGATTGGTAATGCCTGCGCCAATATCAACGAGACAAACACCGTACTCTTTTTCATCTTTCAGCAAGCTTGCCTCAGCGGTTGCCAGACAAGACACCACCATTTTTTCAACCCCGATATTTGCGCCTTTCATCGCACGATCAAGGTTTTGCATAGTCGCTATAGGCATCATCATTAACTGATAATGTCCAGTCATACTATGGGCAGTCATATTAATTGGATTCTGAACCCATTCAGCAGAATCACCTAATTCAAAGCCTAGCGGTACTGCACTTGCTAAATAGTAATCAGAAGTCACATGACTTGCTTTTGCCAATTCTAACGCGCGCACAACTTCATTTGTTGTAATCACATGTGCTGGATTAGATACTGGTGTGCGACCAGAGGCATAAAAACTTTGCAACTCGGTACTCGGAATAGATACCCATGCGCTATGAATGCGACATTCGGCCATATTTTCCGCTTCCGCAACAGCATTTTTAATCGCAGCAATGACTTTATCGAGGCTTACAATTTTTCCTTTATTCATGCCTCGATTGCGAGCAGTTGCCATACCGATAACCTGAATGTTATCCGGCGCATGAATTTTTCCAATCAAAACTGAAACTTTATGCGTCCCAATGTCAATCGCAACAACTGAGGGAACAGCTTCACTCATCACTCATACCATTTCTTTGTTGTTTAATACCAGGCAAATTGCCTATTTTAAAGCCACGTATTATGGCTTTGCTTTTGTTCCACCTGCAATGCTTGTGTCATCAATCGTTACAACAAACTGACCATTCACAATTTTAGGTGGTGTTGCGTTCTTCCATTGAATAGATAATCCATTACGATATCGCAAATCAATGGCTGAGATTTTCGGCCACACCTGTTTTAAGTCAGATTGTGCCAAATGACTTAGACGTTGCAACTTATTCATTGTTTGATCTTGGTCAACAATAATGCGTAAACCAGAGTCAAACTGCATAAACCAAGTCATTCGCTCAGTCAGATATAACTCTTTTAAGCGTAAATTGACAGGATGGAATAATTGATTAATTTCATTATAGCGTCGCATCATCATTTTTGACTGACTTACCGGCCCATGAAGCAACGGAAGTTCAGGATGAATTGTTGGCTCCGCCTCACTAAACACATCGCCTCCATCGCTTAACAAGCGACCTGTTCCCCAACGGGCGATAGCATGTCGAGGCATGACACGAACACGAATACCATTGGGCCAAGCACGAGATACAACAACTCGGTCTACCCATGAAATTTCTAATGTTTTGTCACGAATCTGCTCTAAATCAGATGTGAAATAATTTGCTTTTATAATTGGAGCAACATGTTGCATCACTTGTTGTGTTTCAACCGATGAGGCTGAACCGACAACTTCTAGTTTTGCAACTTTTGCATCTGTAATAACTTTATATAACCCATAAACTCCGACTGCCAGCACTACAAAAGCAATAACCAACAGCACCCATCCACCAGCATTCGCAAGTTTCTGCTTACGTGTAGGTGGTTTATCATGAATAGAGGTGATGGCCGCACGTTTACGGCGCATGGAAGCCGGAAGTTGTGCCATATTTAAGCCGTACCTTCCAATGTTTGCTCAAGAATTGCAACACACAATTCATCAAAGCTATAACCAACAGCCTTAGCAGCTTTTGGAACTAAAGAGTGGCTGGTCATACCTGGGACAGTATTTACTTCTAAAAGCCAGAAATTACCTTGCTCATCCTGCATTGCATCAATACGCCCCCAGCCTTCTGCACCAACAGCCTGAAAAGCACGTAAACACAATGCTTGCAGGTTTTTCTCTTCAGTCTCACTGAGACCACAAGGGATACCATACTCTACATCATTACGTTGATATTTCGCTTCATAGTCGTAGAAAGCAACATCTGCTGGTGGCTGCAAACGAATAACCGGCAAAGGCTGTCCATTTAGGAAAGAAATTGTGAATTCACGACCAGTGATCCATTTTTCGGCCATCACCACAGCATCGTGCTGGGTCGCTTTTTCAATTGCAGCAGCAAAGTCTTCTGCTTTCTCAACCTTACTCATGCCGACACTCGAGCCTTCGTGCACAGGTTTGATAATGACAGGTAAGCCCAACTCAGCAATTACCGCATCTAAATCTGTTTCTTTAGTAATAATGCGATATGGCGCTGTAGGTAAATCACTACCTTGCCAGATTTGCTTGGTTTTAACTTTATCCATGCCTATAGCAGAACCTTGTACACCGGTTCCTGTATAAGGCAGATTTAACCATTCAAGTACACCTTGAATCTGGCCATCTTCACCGCCGCGACCATGCAATACAATAAATGCACGATCATAATTTACAAGTTCAGTCACACTGCGGTCTTGCGGATCAAATGCTTCAGCCTGAACACCTGAACGTAACAAAGCGTCCAAAACTGCCTGACCACTATCTAAAGACACAGCACGCTCAGCCGATTTCCCACCAAATAACACGGCAACTTTGCCGAATTTTGTAGCATTTGACACGTTTAAATCCTTAACCCGATAATTCAATACTTTTTGTTTATTTCACATACAAATGGTGTTGTGCAAGTTCTACTGAAATTGCTCCCACGTTACCCGCACCTTGCGTTAATAACAAGTCATTTGGTTGTAACACATTTTGCATGATGTTTTGCAAATTACCTTCAACCGGATCAACTAAAATCGGCTCTACTTGTCCACGTAAACGAATACTACGCGCCAAAGTACGGCTATCTGCACCCACAATAGGTTTTTCACCAGCAGGATAAACTTCCAACAATAATAATTGATCGACTTGAGAGAGCACTTCAATGAAGTCATCAAAACAATCGCGAGTACGAGAGTAACGATGTGGCTGGAACAACATAACCAAACGACGATCCGGATGGCTTTGACGAGCAGCTTTAATGGTTGCTTCTACTTCTTTAGGATGGTGTCCATAGTCATCAACTAACTTAACATTGCCATCAGCAAGTTCAAACTCACCTTGTACTTGGAAGCGGCGACCTACACCACTAAATCCTGCTAATGCACGGCTAATTGCTTCATCAGAAACACCTTCATCCGTTGCAACACCAATTGCTGCCAAGGCATTTAAAATATTATGCAAACCCGGTTGATTAATCGTTAGACGTAATGGTTCACGGCCTTTACGCAACACAGTAAAGTGCGAACGCATACCATCTTGTTCAATATCAACTGCGCGAATGTCATTATCTTCATTAAAACCATAAGTAATAACCGGACGGCCTACACGTGGCAGAATTTCACGAATATTGGCGTCATCACCACACACTACGGCTAAACCATAAAATGGTAAGTTATGAAGGAACTGTACAAATGTATCTTTTAATTTATCAAAGCTACCTTCATAGGTATCCATATGGTCAGCATCAATGTTCGTTACAATCGCTGCCATTGGTTGCAAATAAAGGAAAGATGCGTCTGATTCATCAGCTTCAGCTACGATGAAACGACTTTCACCTAATGCTGCATTTACGCCTGTACTGTTAAGTAAACCACCAATAACGTAAGTTGGGTCGAGGTTTTCTTCAGCCAACATCGTCGTCAAAAGACTTGTAGTTGTGGTTTTACCATGTGTACCTGCTACAGCAATACCATGACGATAACGCATTAGTTCGCCTAGCATCTCTGCACGACGTACAATTGGAATACGCTGTTCAATCGCAGCTTTAATTTCCGGATTTTCCGGATCAATTGCTGTAGAAACTACAAGCACATTGGCATTTTTAATATTTTCCGGTTGATGGCCAATATAAACTTTGATGCCATTTTTCTCTAATTGTTCTGTAGTTTTAGACGCTTTAATGTCTGAACCGGAAATTTTATAGCCTTGGTTACCCAAAACCTCTGCAATGCCACACATCCCAGCGCCACCGATCCCCACAAAATGAATGTGTTTGATACGGCGCATTTCAGGCACTTTAATCAGTTTTTTTGCTTGGTTCGCAGCTGTTGATGGAGACATAGTAAATCCGATTACATTTTTTGGATAAGATCAACCACATGCTGAGTCGCATTTGGTTGGGCATGTTGACGCGCTTTCACTGCCATTTCGGTAAGTAATTGGCGGTTCATCAGCGAAGTGAACAATTCATTTAAAACATCTGGTGTCATGGTCGATTGCTGGCAAATTTTCGCAGCGCCGACATCGGCCAGAAATTTGGCATTTGCAGTTTGGTGGTCATCAACTGCTATAGGAAGTGGTACAAAAACTGCGGCCACACCTGCTGTTGCAACTTCTGTCACCGTGAGTGCTCCAGCTCGGCAAATAATTAAATCCGCCTCACTATAAGCCTTTGCCATATCTTCAATAAAAGGCAAAACTTGAACAGTTAAATGAGCTGGTGCATCTGCATAAAGTGCTTGAGTTGCCTCAACTTGTTGCTGGCCACACTGGTGAAAAATATTGAGTGGAACTTGTAATTGTTTTAATGCTGGAGGTAAGCGTTCGTTGAGTGCTTTAGCACCTAAAGAACCGCCAACAATTAGAATATTTAGAGGTTTACCCGCTTGCTCACGCTCATCATAGCGCCACTTTGGGCTTAAAATATCCGTGATTTCACGACGCACAGGATTTCCTGTGGTTACGACTTTTCCACCAGCAGGAAAGGTATTTGGAAATGCTTCGCACACCACTTTAGCAACGCGAGATAACTGCGCATTGGTAAAACCTGCAACTGCATTTTGCTCATGAATAAGTACAGGAATACCTAACAAACGTGCGGCTAAACCACCCGGCCCCGCCACATAACCACCAAAGCCTGCAACTGCATCAACTTTAAGCTGTTTCATATAGCGCATTGCGCTCAAAGTGGCTTTTAAAATTTTAAAAGGTGCAGCAATTTTACGGACTAATCCATTACCACGAACCCCTTGAATATCAATTTGATATATTGGAATATTTTGATCTTTTAACAACCGATTTTCCATACCTGTTGGCGTGGCTAACCATGAAACCTGACAACCTTGTTGTTGAAGTTGCTTGGCTACGGCGAGGGCTGGAAAAACATGTCCACCTGTACCGGCAGCCATCATCATGACATGTTTGGGTTTGCTTTGCTGTGAATCGGTCACGGTCTAATTCTTCAACTCAAAAAACAATGGAAATTGTCATCTATTTTTGTAGCCGTTTATTTTAATCCTAAAGCTTCATTAACGAAAAGCGAATTTCACTCGTTTATAACAGAAAGATGTGCTTTTTTGAAAATATGCCTACAAAGCTGTGGTGTATTTAGTATTGTTATTTTATTAATTCATATATTTTCAGGTGATTTCCCATAAATACCTTAGAAAACCACCTGAAATAACGAGTTAAGCTGAACGACCAGCTTCTAATACATCAAATAAATTGTCTGCAATTGATGTACCAAATTGAGCATCAATTTCACGAATACAGGTTGGGCTAGTAACATTAATTTCAGTGACATAATTACCAATTACATCTAAACCAACAAAAACCAAACCTTTTTCGCGTAAGAAAGGACCAATTTTAGCTGCGATCAACTTATCGTTTTCAGTAAGCGGACGCGCTTGGCCTAAACCGCCTGCCGCCAAGTTACCGCGTACTTCACCATTTTGTGGAATACGAGCCAAACAATAAGGAATAGGCTCACCGTTTACCATTAAAATACGCTTATCCCCTTCTACAATTTCAGGAATATAGCGCTGTGCCATAATTGGACGTGTACCTAGCTCTGTCAGCATTTCTAAGGTAGATCCAATATTTACACCGTCTTGGTATAAACGGAAAATACCCATACCACCCATACCATCAAGTGGCTTAACAATGACATCACCATGTTCTTTAATAAATTCACGGATTAAACTTTGTTGCGATGTCACAAGTGTAGGTACTTGTAGTTCTGGAAATTGCGTTGCAAAAATTTTTTCGTTGCAATCACGCAGTGACTGAGGCTTATTAATAATCCATGAACCTTCGCGCTCAGCTTGCTCAAGCACATAAGTTGTATAGACAAAATTCATGTCAAACGGTGGATCTTTACGCATGAGCACAACATCATAAGCTGCGATAGATTCTTTTTTCTTTTCGCCTAGCTCATAGTAATGATTGTAGTCTTCAAAAACTTTTAACGGTGAGATTAGGCCGTACGCCTTACCCTGATCAATATATAAATCTTGCTGTAATGCATAACCTAATTCATGTCCACGACGGCTCGCCGCCCACAACATTGCCATGGTTGAATCCTTTTTAAGGTTTACGGTTTCAATCGGATCCATGACGACAAGTACACGCATGCTCAAGCTCTTCTTAAAATTTAAATTAGCATGAGTATAACTGAGATTTTTCACTGGTTTTTCTTAATTTCAGTAAAACCTTATCTGTTATTTCTTTATCTAGAGCAAAGGTAAATTCGGTTAAACTATATTCATAAAATATTATTTTTAAAGGCTAAAGATGAAACTTTATCGCTATTTAACAGGCCCAGATGACTCTGCTTTTTGTGCACGAGTCACTAAAGCACTGAATCATGGTTGGGAATTATACGGAGCGCCAACCATGACCTTTAATGGCACGCATGTGATTGTTGGACAAGCAATTTGTAAAACGATTAATGAAAATTATGATCCAGAAATGGATATTTTAGATGTTCTCAAAAATAATGCGTAATTCTAAGGGGAGCTTTAATCGGTAAAAAGCTCCCCTTTCAAAAATCAATTAACAAGAAAAACTAATGAGTTAACTCATATTATCCGTTTAATTCCCCAATCATCTTTCTAAAAATCAGTTACTAAACAATAAATATGTCATTTTTTAAGGCAATATTTCTTTTATTCTAAACAATTAAATGATTATAATTATCATTTATACTTTTATTTTTGTTAATTGATTTTATTTTTATGTTAAGAATTTCTTTATCATCTCCCCAAATTAAGGGTTCATTCCCGCTCAGCTTACTTAGTTTAATGATCTTGAATATTCAAGGTGCCTATGCAGAAGATGTAACTGACTCATCAAAAGTGGCAGCTACCATGCCCACCATAAAAATTGAAGCCATGAGTGAGCTCGACCCGATTAAAAGTTATATCGATTATGACAAGGCCAATGTCACACGTAATGGTTTAGACAAAAAAGATATTCCTCAAACCGTTGATACTATTGATGTACAGAAATATAAAATTTATGGATCGAATGATTTAAGTGTGATGCTACAAGGTACTCCAGGCGTATCAACCAGTTACGATATGCGCGGTGATGGCATTACGATTCGTGGTTTTGGTGCTGATACAGGCGATATTTACCGTGATGGTATACGTGAAAGTGGACAAGTACGCCGTAGTACAGCAAATATCGAGCGTATAGAAATTTTAAAAGGCCCCGCTTCTGTTTTATATGGTCGTAGCGCTGGTGGTGGGGTTGTGAATATGGTGAGTAAGTTCGCCAATTTTGACTCTAAAAGTTCAGTTGGCGCATATGCGGGTTCATATGATAACTACGGAACAACCGCTGACATCAACCAAGTCATTAATGACAATTTAGCAGTCCGTTTAACGGGAGAATATGGCGAGACAGGCAGCTTCCGCTCTGGTATTGAAAATAAGATTGAAATGTTTTCGCCAAGTTTCACTTATAAAAATGACGATGGAACACTCACTTGGACCACGCAATATACCTATGACAAATTAGGTCGTGTACCTGATCGCGGACCATCACATGACATTCTGCCTGCGGGAACTTCAATTAAAACAGGATTTGCCCAAGACGGCGATTATGTTGATGATATTTTGCAAGTGGTCCGTACCGATGTGAATTATGAATATGCGCCTGATTGGAACTTCCACTGGGCAGCAAGTTACCGACAAGCAGAGCAGAACTTTGACCACTTTTATTTTGGAACTTATTGTGGGTTAGATGGAAAAAACTCAAAGAATGAGTCTTGTACTAAAAAAGGTTACATCGACCAAATTTACTACTGGCAACAAACCAGCAATAAGACCACCACAAATACATTTGATATTAAGGGCAAGTTCAAAACAGGCCAGCTTGAACATCAAATTATGGTGGGTACAGACTGGACTTATGAACAGCGAGAGCCACGTCTAGCCAATAAAACTCAAAATGGGTCAGCCATTTATGGTTACGTTAATCCAATCACTGGTGAACGAGAGTACAGTCGTGGCAATGGCCCATTAAAAATTAGTCAGCATAACTATAATGAAGGCACAACTTACGGCGTATTTATGCAGGATTTAATTGGGCTAAATGATCAACTTAAACTCATGCTAGGTATCCGCTACGATTACTTTGACTTTTCAACCACTAACAAGTTAACTAATGAACACCGTAATGTAAAAGACGGTAGTTTTAGCCCAAATGTTGGTTTGGTATGGCAACCACTTCCTGAACATAGCTTTTACACGTCTTATTCTAAGAGCTTTGCACCATTTGGCGGACAAATGGGTGTTAACCAAGTTACTGGAAGCACCGATGTCACAAAAATGGATAAAGAGCCTCAATATAACGAGCAATACGAAGTTGGGGTAAAAAGTGAATGGTTAGATAATCGTTTAAATACTCAATTTTCTGTCTTTGATATTCGTAAAAATAATATCCGCTATAAACCAAACCCTGACAGTGAGCCAGAAGTATGGGCAACTGCGGGTCAACATCAATCCCGTGGTCTTGAATTTAGCTTTATTGGTCGCGTACTTGATAATGTCTTTGTGCGTGGTGGTTATGGCTACACAGATGCAAAAGTGAAAGAAGACAAACAAAACCCTGAGCGAGAAGGCAATTATTTAGCCAACACATCTAAAAACACGGGTAATTTATTTGTTCGCTATTTACCAACCGAGCAGTGGTATACAGAGGTGGGGGTAACCTATGTCGGGTCTTATTATCCAAATATTAATAATCAAGTAAAAATGGAAGGCTTTAACCGTATCGATGCAGCGATTGGCTATAGTGCTGACCCATGGAATGTCACACTTGCGGTAAATAACCTAACTAATAAAGAGTACTGGCGTTCAGACAGCATGCCAGGCACACCACGTAATGTGTTATTGCGTTTGAATTATCAGTTTTAAATAAAAATATTAAAAAGGCATACCCCTATTTAGAGGTATGCCTTTTTCTTTTTAGATACCATATTTCTCGCGATAAGCTTGCATATTTGCTAGCGCTTCTTTTTCGCAATTGGTGATGACTGAACAAGGTCAACAAGACAAGTTGGGCATGACCGTGAAGTGTAAGAAGTGGGAGGGAATGGGATTCGCATATGAGATTTTATGCCAAATAAATTATAGAGAGAAAATATATTTATTATTTTCCCTATATAAAATAATTACCTAACTATTAAATAGTATTCTTACATTTTCTAAATGCTTTTTAATTTCATCATAGCTTAAGTCATGAGTAGCATAGGAAATTAAGGTTTGGGCAGCACTGATAACAAATTTATCATTATTTGAAATCTTCATCCCTCCATTTTGGAGCTGAACTGAAGTTTTTTCGATAATAGTGTTTAGTTCTGCCATAGAAACAAAGTGATTTGTAGCAAATCTTTTTTTACGACAAACAAGAATTGCATCAATACTAATAGGCTCTTTAGCTGAAGTTTTGGGACTGGCAGAGCGCTGTTCAGCATGAACAGCATGTGCTGTAACAATCGCTAAACCGGATTTATTAATAGCTTCATAGATAGCCGCCCATCCTTCAGCACGCGAATGATGAAAACTAAATGCAAGAATTCCCTCATCTTTTAGAACACGACAAGCTTCACTAAATACTGAAGATAATTGATTTGAAAATATCTTGGGGTCATTGTGCTGAACTTCTCCTGGATGAGATGAATCTATAGATGACATCCAGTCATAACGATCACGTAAAACAGGAGACAACCAAGCAAAAAAGAAATCACTCAGTTCAGAATAATGCACAAAGTCAAAATATGGTGGATCAGTAATAACAGCATCTACAGTTTTTTCTGGTAATGGCAGTTTTGAACTATCTCCATTTAAAATTAATACTCCATGTTCTTGAAGCTTTAATTCTTCCCAATTTTCTACACGCTGAGCTGTAATTGGATTGCTTACGATAATCTTATTAGAACCTATCCGCTCACCAAACATGTCATATTTAAACTCTAAATCAAAAGGAGTATCTAAGTAACGTTTAGCTCGTAATAATCGAGATTCGAATAAAGTACTGAATGTCCCACTGCTTCGATTAGTTCCCCAAATAGAATTCTCTAGTGGGGTACGTTCAGGCTTTAAAATATGGTTTGAAAACATATGGCGTACAGCACCAGTTCCCTCACCTTTAAAACTGCAGAAAAGGTTATTGAATTCCAATGTACTGGAGAATAAGCAAAGGATCTGTTCTTGAATTATTTGATTCTTTATATTCAGAATTTCCTTTAAGAGTAGACCCAAGCAAAGCAGTTGACGAGAATTAAAAAAATCACGCCATTTAGTATAGTTATAACCTCGTGCTTGATCTGTATTATGACCAGGACGAACCTCAGTTTGAGGTAGTGGAAGATTTTCTATATCAAGTCTTTTGTCAGCTTCATCATATAAATCAAAATCTTCTTGAGTAGCTTTTAAGTAGATTTTTGAACCATCCTTACGCAAAGCCATCAATGCATACATACGTTGCTTTGGAGGTGTATTCTTAGGTATTAAATCTTTGATTTTATATTTTGTTCCATCCTTTACTGTTATGTTCTGACCACTAGCTGGCCCTTTTTGCGGGTTGAAAATATATGCACAACTTTTACAACATAACTCAGTCGCATCATATCGATCTTCTAACACTTCCCAACAATTAGGACAGACAATTTGAGCTTTTGGTTTTTTTTTCGGATAAGCATCTTGTGAGAAAACGTAACGTGAAAATAGCGGAATTACTTCATTATCCGGTGTCGTTACTGTTTTAACCCAAAAGTAATATAGAACAGGTATTTTTTCCCCAGTTAATGGATCTCGAGTTTGATAATAGTGTCGAATTTTAGGAGCTACTCTTTCCTCTAAGTATTCAAATGCAGCCTGTAAATCTGCTTCAGGAACAGGTGTGAAAGCTTGACGAACTAAAAAAGTACTGATGGGGTTAATATCATTACCGATAGCCTTTGCACCCAGCTTTAATGCTTCGCCAACAGAAGTTCCACTACCCATAAAAGGATCTAAAACTACTTTATCTTTTAAATTATGAGTCTTATAAAACTCTTCCCAAATATTAGTGTTTGGAGGAGTTAAAGCACCTATTGTGATAGCACGAAAGACTGAGCCTAAGCGAGTAGCCCACCATTTATGAATATGATAAATCGGGCGATTAATTTCTTTACGCCAACTCTCTTGTTCAGCAATCTGGCTAATTTCAACTATAGGAAATTGAGCTTCTAAAGCCGTTGTAGATGTTGAGTCTGTATTCTGCATTGTTTTTGCAATATCTATCATTTACTACGCAACTTCTTATCATCTTTTACTGAAGACGATTTATCTGACATAAGAACTGATTTATTAGTTTGGCTAAGTAGTCGATATGCAATAAATTTGTGTTCAGTTTTTCCTTTAGGATTCTCACATCTTTCTGCTACTAAGTCATTTGTACGCAAATCGAAATTATAGCCTACCACTAAAGAATCTGCTTCAACTCTAGTAAGTTGTCCGACCTCTTGGTATCGAGCATCTGTACCAAAGCCTTCTGGTAAAATTAGAGTCATTAATCCTGTAGTACCTTCTGTTAAGGCAAAAGGTGTAGGAGCAACATACATTTTTCGATCACGAATCATAATGTCGCCATAAGTACCAAATCCTTTAACATTTTTATTTTTATGGACGTAATTATGGTCTGCATTTAAGAAGTCACCATGACATATAACTAAATCAACAACTGGATACTGTTTTTGATTACTATCACCGATAGAATAATCTGAAAGGTCTGCAGGATAACGGCCAAATACATAAAATATAGTACGGCCATTATGGAAACCTGTAGGTACTTGGCTATTTGAGTCGTAGTCACGTTCACGCCCTGGCCAAGCAAGTCCTTTAATTTCAAAACCTTCAGCTTTATTTACTAAACAGAAATCAGGATAAGTATTTCTTCCAGATCCTTCAAAGTAAATACTTAAGTTTTCAAGGCGTTTTTGAAACCAGTTTTGGAAATGAAATTCCTTATCTTTTGAAGAAACTGCTTCAATCAACTCGCCATTTTGAACAGCTAAAACACATTGTTCAAAAACATCGAAAACTGTACTATCTTTTGACATGATTATCCTTATTACTAATAAATTCAAAGGTCTATATGAAATTAATAGCATATTCTCAAAGGTTTTAAGAATAGTCATTAATTTGGATATTGAAATCTGGCGAATGGTAGAGGTAAACGTATTTTAGCCATAATATCTTTAGATGAGGATATCTATGAGTCTAGATGTATGAGACAACATCACTTTGGGATATTTAATTTTTCTAAAATTAACATAATACGCCTTATACGAAAATCTTAAGTCTTCTAATTATAATTAATAAGTTAAATTAATTCACTCTAGAGCTCAGCTCACTCGAATGGCTTTTTATTAATCCTTTATATTCTACATTTATTTTGTAATCGCTATTTCCAATAATTATTTATTTACACTCAACAAAGCAAAAAAGGAAGCCTCAGCTTCCTTTTCCACATCTAACTCTTAGATACCGTATTTTTCACGATAAGCTTGCATATTTGCTAGCGCTTCTTTTTCGCCTTTTGCTTCCAGGTAATCCATTAAATCTTTCATAGTAATCAGTGCATGCACAGGTATTTCCAATTCTTTTTGAACTTCTTGAATTGCGGAAAGTTCACCTTGACCACGTTCTTGACGATCTAATGCCACCAAAACACCCGCAATAGTTGCACCAGCATTTTTCAAAATCGTTACGACTTCACGAATTGCTGTACCTGCGGTAATCACGTCATCAATAATCCAGACTTTTTTACCTTCAACCGCAGCACCAACTAAAACACCGCCTTCACCATGATCTTTCGCTTCTTTACGGTTAAAGCCCCATGGCACACTCTTGTTATGTACTTGCGACAAAGCAACAGCAGTTGCTGCTACAAACGGAATACCTTTGTATGCTGGCCCAAAAATCACATCAACATTTTCGCATTGTGTTAATTTATCGGCATAGCCTTGTGCTAAAAGAGATAAAGCTTCACCATCGTTGAGTAGGCCTGCATTAAAAAAATAAGGACTCACACGTCCAGATTTTAAAGTAAACTCACCAAATTTAAGCACACCGCGTGATAATGCGAGTTCGATAAATGCTTGCGGGTTAAATGACACAGGCGTTGTCATGAGGTGCTCCAAATTCACAATTGAGGTTAAATTTTCGCATGATACCAAAGGATCAGTATCCAAGTGATGTAAAAATTCTTCGAGTCGTTTCCATTAACGTAAATGGCTTACGTTCTTCAGTAACGAAAGGCTTACTTGAATGGTTAGAACAATCAGATGCCGATGTCGTATGCATGCAGGAAAGCCGCATTACCCATGAACAATGGACTGAAAAATTTAGACCCGAAGGATGGCATACCCATCTCTTTCCAGCAGAGCGTGCAGGTTATGCGGGGACTGCTATATATAGCCGCTTACCCTTTGTCTCCGTTAAAGACGGATTAGGGTTTGAGCTGGCTGACAGTCAAGGCCGCTTTATTTCTGCGGAATTCGATTTAGGTTTGTCACATCCCGTACATATTGCATCATTATACTTACCTTCAGGCTCAAGTGGTGAAGAAGCTCAAGCACGTAAAGATTTATTTTTGGGTGAATACGCAAAAATCTTAAAACAATGGCGTGATGAAAATAAGTCCATCATTATTTGTGGTGATTACAATATCGTTCATAAACGAATTGATATTAAAAACTGGTCGGGTAACCAGAAGTCGTCTGGCTGTTTACCACATGAACGTGCATGGCTTGACCATATTTATGATGAACTTGGCTATGTAGACACCTTCCGTGTGGTAAGAACAGAAGCCGAATTGTATTCATGGTGGTCAAATCGCGGTCAAGCGCGTGCGAAAAATGTAGGTTGGCGTATTGACTATCAAGCTTGTTCACCAGACTGGAAAACACGTACAACAAACGCATGGGTCTATAAAGATCAATGGTTTAGTGACCATGCCCCAGTTATTGTTGACTATAAAATCCAAGAATAAGTGAACACATGTTCACTTACATTGTCGTTTTTGCTTACAGCACATGTCGTTTTTGAGTATTTTTCTTACACAGCTTTAACGGCATTATAGCCCCACGGCACAGGGAAGCAGTCAGGATGACGCAAAAGGATAGGACGCCGTAGGAAGATAAAATAAACTTATGATAAGTTTATTTGCAAGGATGTGACAATGGACGTTGAAATGAGACCCGCATGATCAGGATGATTAAATGCGGGTTTTCTCTTTTTTAGTCTCTTATTTTTGCGCTAATTTCTTTTAGTTTTAACTTCTTCTTATTAAGCTCATTATTACCTTGTCTTATGACAATAACATGACATTTCGCTTTCGATTAATCATTAATTTTCATTTGTTTTAAAAGTATCGGTATAAAGTAGTGCTTAAAAGCTTTTTGGGTTAGGCTGTGTGCTCTCTCTTTTTGACATGGTCCGATAAAATGTTAAAAATTTATGGAATTAAAAACTGTAACTCAATGAAAAAAGCTTTTGATGCTTTACAAGCCAAAGGGCTTAGCTACGATTTCCATGATTATAAAAAACAAGGCATTGATGCAGATACTCTAAAAATCTGGTTAAAAGAAATTGGACAAGATACTGTTCTCAACAAAAAAGGCACGACTTGGCGTAAGCTTTCAGAAGAAGAACAAAATCGTGCTTTAAGCAATGAAGATCACCTTATTGAAGCACTCATTGCTCAACCAAGTTTGATTAAAAGACCTGTTTTACAAACCGCTCAAGGTTTCATTGTAGGTTTCGATGAAACCACTTATCAAAATATCCAAGCATAAAAAAACGAGCCATACGGCTCGTTTTTTATTAAAACTTTTTAGTTAGCGCGAATCCATGTCTGGTTACGGCCAAGTGCAGAAACGCCAATATAACCACGCAGTTTAAGCTTTTTACCGCCATCGGTTAACTCACCTTTCAATTTGTAAGTTTTACCAGATTTTGGGTCTAAAATCGTACCGTTTTCATAACTGTTACCACCTACATTTTTTAAATTATGTACAATGGTGACACCTTTAAGTGGTTTGTTTTTATACGGACCCTCACATTTTGTACAAGCGTTTTCTTCGCCCGGTGTCAAAATGTTTTGAATGGTTGCAGTTAAGGTTCCGTCCTTCTGTTCCGTAAATTTCACTACGGCTTTTGGCTTGTTGGTCTGATCATCAATCGTTTTCCATACCGTTCCATTGAGTGAATCAGCCGCATTGGCAAATGCAGCCATACCAATGAGTCCTAAAGCTAAAGCAATCTTTTTCATTTTTGTAATATCCTTGGGTCTTTCAAGATTTTCAGTATTCAGAAGTCGCAAAGATATTGCAATTTTTGAATGTGACTGTTTCGTGTAACCTTGTAATCTTGCAAAATAAAATTTACAAGAAAACAAGAAACTAGCATAAAAATGGATGCTATATGAATATATCAAATGTTTGGAAATATTACTTTACAGAAACTTTTCTTAAAACAACAATTCGCAAGCCAAGCCAGCTAAATTTGCCGGCTACCGCTTTACGTCCCGTTCTAGATCAGATGTGTCGTGCTTTTCCACGACAAAAAAATGTTTCTGTGCGCCCAATTCGGTTAGCAGGCATTAAAGGTGAAGAAATCAAACCGCAAGATTCTGCAACTCAACTGATTTTTCACATTCACGGTGGCGCTTTTTTCCTTGGGAGTGTCAAAACTCACCATGCTTTTATGACCGATTTAGCTGCCCGCACCCAAATGCAGATTATTCATGTGGATTATCCGCTTGCGCCTGAACATCCATACCCTGAGGCGACTGAAGCACTATATGACATCTATCAATCTTTATTGGTACAAGGCGTTCAGCCTAAAGATATTATTTTATCGGGTGATTCATGCGGAGCAAATTTAGCACTAGCACTTTGCTTACGTTTAAAAGAACAACCTGAGCTTATGCCGAGTGGCCTGATTTTGTTATCTCCATTTTTGGATTTAACGCTCACGAGTGAGTCTCTCAGATTTAATAAAAAACATGATGCATTATTATCTATTGAAGCCCTACAAACAGGAACTCAATACTATATAGGCAATCATATTGCAGCTGATGATCCACGCGTTTCGCCTATTTTCGATGACTTGCATGGCCTACCGCCAACTTTGGTTCAAGTAGGATCTAAAGAAATCTTATTAGATGATGCCAAGCGTTTTAGAGAAAAAGCTGAAGAGGCTGGCGTTAAAGTTCAATTCAAACTTTATACAGGCATGTGGCATAACTTTCAGATGTTTAATGCATGGTTTGATGAAGCAAAACAAGCATTGGCAGATATTGCTGAATTTGCCCATGAGCTTGATAAAACTTAATTTACCTATCAATGATGTGAATAGCTCTAAAAACTTTTCACATCATTTTCCTTATAAAAGGCATCATGTATAAAATGAAAATCATGCTATGTTTAAAATATAAATTAATTTAAACAATCCAATATTAGAATGGTCTAACAAAGAGGCATCTATATTTAGGAGCCCTTACGTACTATGAAAAATCGTTTAATCACTTATCCCATACATAGAACAAAACAGGTGATAATCGATTTCATCCATAACAATCACATCATCAACTGGACACCACTACAAAAAAGCGCACTGATGCTCACACTTGCCTGCGCCATGAACTTTAGTTGGATCTTATGGAAAGGTTATATTTTAATTACGCCAAGCATCTGGCAATGGGCAAATCTGCCTTTGGTTGAGTCACAAATCTGGCTTAATTTATTGACTTTATTTTTATTGGGCCTTTTGATTATCCCCTGCTATAAATACAAAAATGTTGAGTGGGCTCAAAGAGTCATTCCTTTCATTAGTGTGCAGTTTTTTGCACTCATGCTATGTCATGATGGGTATTTAATTGGCAGTATTAGTCCAGCCACTATGGTCGGCTATGTGGGCACGATTGGCGTCGGTCTGGTGTTATTTGATCGAAAAATTGTTTATAGCGCACTTGTACCTGCGACGATTATTTTAACGGTATGTACATATTTAAGTATGAGCGGTACTGTGCCTTATGCCCCTCTATTTAATTTTAAGGCTATGGAACATGCTCAAACTAACCCCTTTTGGTTAGGGAGCATGGCTTTTTTTATTATGCCCATCTTATTGGCTTGCTTTATTTTATTTGAAATATTGCTCACTCAATGGCGGCAACGTGAAACTTATATTCAACGCCTAAGCCAACTTGATCCCTTAACTAATGTATTAAATAGACGTAGTTTAAACACGCATTTAGAGTCGCTACACCAACAGCAATTTGATTACGCAGTAGTACTTCTCGATATCGATCATTTTAAAAAAATTAATGATATATACGGGCATCACCAAGGTGATCAAGTCTTAATTGAAATCGCTCAATGTCTTTCTGAGAACTTGCGTAACGAGGATATTATTGGACGTTTTGGTGGAGAGGAGTTTATTTTATTACTCCCTCACACCGATATTATTCAAGCAGAGAAAATTGCTGAGCGTTGTCGTCTTGCTTTGCAAGAACTGCCCGTTTGTAGCGCTCAAAACAATCCTATTCATATTAGTGCAAGTTTTGGAATCAGCAGTTCAGCTTTTGCAGAAGACCCTTATCTTGTTATTCGACAGGCTGATCAAGCACTCTACGCGGTAAAAGCTTCAGGACGCAATCAAGTACGTACATTTCATCAGATTGAAACGATGAATACCTTATGAATCTTTTAGTTTTGCCAAACTCGCAAGTTGTTGCAAAAGTTCTTGCTGACTAAAAGCACCAGTTAAACGCAATGCACGAATTTCTTTTTGCTCTGGGCTTAAAAATAGATAGGTCGGTGGACCTAAAATATTCCATTGTTTGAGTAGCGCTTCATGTGACTGGTCATAATGACTCAAATCAAGCTTAATTAAATAATATGGTGCAAGAGCAGCCTGAACCTCAGGTGATTTTAAAATACGATGCTCAATCGGTTGGCAGGCAACACACCAGTCTGCATAGACATCAACGACAATAGCTCGATCTGTAGGCGCTGCTGCTAAAATTTTCTCAAAGTCCGCTGCCGTAGTTGCAATATGCCATTCGGCCATATGATTAGAACTTTGCAAAGTTCGATTTTGAATGTGTTGGTATTGGTTATAGGCTACAAAAGGTGTAACGATTAATAATAAAATCGCGTAGAGCCATTGTAGCTGTCCTTTTTTCCAGAAAAACTGATAAACAGCATAGGCTATAAAAGCGAGACCTAATACGAGACTAAGAACTTGCATGCCCCAATCTGGCAATAAAGGACGAATAAAATAAAGACTTAAACCTAACATCAGAAAAGCAAAAATAACTTTAATCTGATGCATCCAATCACCAGCTTTAGGCAGAAATTTCGCCCCTAAAATACTTGCCAGTAATAGCGGAATTCCCATACCAAAACCTAGACAGAATAAAAGCAAAGCCCCTTGCCACTGGTTTTGTGTTTGAGAAATAAATAATAAAGTTCCAGCGAGGGGTGCGGTCATACAAGGACCCACCAAGAGTGCAGAAACCATACCCATGACTCCAGCACCCACTAAAGTGCCACCTTGTTGCATCGACTGAATACGATCAAGTCGGTTTAACCATGTTTGTGGTAAACGAAGCTCAAACAGACCGAATAAATTCAGAGCAAAGACAATAAACAGCAAACTAAAAGCAATTAAGGTTGCTGGCTGTTGTAACCAGCGCTGGAAATTTAGACCTGCCGAAGAAGCAATTAAACCTAAGCCTGCGTAAACCAATGCCATGCTACACACAAAAGTAAGTGCAATGGTCCAAGCCTTTAGACCTTTATGATCCCGAATGATGAGTGAAGTTAAAATGGGCAGCATCGGTAAAGAGCATGGTGTAAATGCGAGCAACATGCCTAAACCTAAAAATAATAAAACGCCATACCACAATGAGTTCTCAATTAACTTAGCAGACCAGATCTGATCTTGCGCAATTTGTGGTGTGGTTGTAGTAACTGCTGTCTCTGTATTCTGCTCTTTTTCTACAGATTCTGAACCCTTAGAAGTATCAGATTGTGTATTTGCTAAATCTAGCAATCGTTTTGGGGCTGTTCCTGCTTGGTTTTGTACACCAACTAGGCCATCTGCATCAGTTTGAAACTCAATGGTTTGTGGTGGATAACAAATACGGTCTTTGGCACAGCCCTGCCAAGTCACACTATAGTGCTCTGAAGGCTTAGTCTTAATTTGGAAATTAACTTGATGGTAATAAACCTGACTTTGCCCATAATTTTCATCATATTGGGCAATCGCTTTCGGTAACTTTAAAGCTAAAGGTTGAGTACCTTGTTGTACGGAAAATTTATGCTGATAAAGATAGTAATTTGGCTGAATCTGCCAAGATAAACTCGCAGTATGCGGCTCAGAAGATTCAACCGAAAATGAAAAAGCTTGTTCGGGTGAAAGTAGCTTATCTTGCGCAGAAACCAACTGGCTAAACACACAAACAGCAACTGCTAGAAAATAAAGAATTCCCTGATGAATAAGCTTTTTCATTAACATAAATTTAAATTGCTTTATTTAGAACAAGAACGCCACGCCTAAGCCACCGTTGTAGCTCTTGTCTTGACCATTCAAATCAACCCCGATACTTGCATCGAGTTGTGTACGATTATTTACGGCGTAGACTAAACCTGTACCTAAACCATACTCATAGTCTTGGCTTTCAGCTTTACGGTAAATGAACTCAGAATAACCTGATAGCTTACCTGCGATTTTATAGTCAATCGTCGGTACTGCTGTCACTGCCCAATCACTATTTTGCACTTCGTAGCGCATGGTAATTGAGGTGCCCACTAAATCACTATATTGGTAAGCTACCGCAGAGCTAAGACTATAAATGTCGTCATGGGCTGTAAATTTATCATTTCCCGTTGCAATGATAGCTTCTGCCAACACTGCCATAGACAATCTATCGTCTTTTAAATCAATAGCTTTTTTTAAACCAATACTTATATCACCAAAACCTGAAGTATCATTTTTTTTGCCAGCACGTTTAGTTTGGGTCCATGCTGGCCCTTGCCATCCTAATTGTAATTCTAAATCACGCGCTAAACCTGTACGGAATAACATATCCTGATTTAAGGTTACGGTCTTTTCTTTAACACCGTCAACAGTCGACTCAGTATAGGTTACGCTTGGTAAACCTTGCTCCCACGCCAAATTACCTACAGGAGTAATTCCCGTTCCCATTCCAGCACCTGGACGGTCAAACGAGAACTCTGCGGCAAAAGTACTTCCTGCAGCAACAGTGGTCAGAGCAAAAGTTAAAATTTGAAATGTTCTCATTCTATTATCCAATCAAGTAGTTAGTTCTTTTGACATTTTTGCCCCATGTTGGCGCAATAACTCGAGTGTTTCACGCTCTTCTTGAAGCGCTTCTGACCAATCTATTTCATCAAAGTCACAATCAAAGAACAACTGACTGATTGAAGATAAAATAGTGAGACCCTCTTCATCACGTGTGTTTGGGTCAACTTTTTCATCGAGTAAACGTTGAACGGCTGGAGCACATGCCGAGCTTGCTGCATCCCATAAAGGGCCATAAAACTCTTCTGCATCCCAAAGGTGTACGTTGGCTTTGGCTTGAATTAAAGCTTCAAGAATATCGAGGTAAACTTGTAATCTTTGTTGCTTTTCTTCTTTTGATAAAGGTGTACCCGCTTCATAGGCTTCTGATACATCTTCCCACCATTTGAAAATTCCGTCACAAATGATTGATACAGGTGGTCCTTGTTCCGGATCAATAAAGTTCGGATCAAGCCCGTCAGCAAGTAATTTTTGCACTTGCGCGAGTTCTAATTCTTCTATGGCTTTAATTAAAGCTTGCTGCTGGGTGGTTAACATGACCATCTCTCAAAAATATATTAGGGCTATTATGCCTAATCTCATATGAAGATTTTAGAGGTTGATTGCATCGCATTGCAAACCTAATGTTGTGAATAGTTTTATTTTCATCAAATATAAAAAAAGCCCCGAAGGGCTTTTTAGCGTTTTCAATTAGACTTCATCATCAATGAATTCTGGTTGTCCACCTCTCGGGTGTTCTTTTTTCTCAAAAGTATGTTCAAGGCTACGTTTTAATTTTTCAATCGCACCATGAATTGAGGCATCAATATTTCCTGCTTTATGGTGCACTGCAACCGGTTTTAAACCTGAAGGACGTGCTTCAATCATACAGTGGATATCTTTGTCACCACCTTTGTCCCCATTTTCATCACTAAAATGAACCGAGAAATGCGTAATACGTTCGCTATGACGTTGGAATTCTTGAGTAAGTTCTGCACGTACATAAGTAATTAAACGTTCACTGTTATGGATGTTTTTATCTGTGCGGATTTCAATATTCATAAATACCATCCTCTCTTTCTTACTGTGGATCTTTTCTATGCAAAACTTTTTTATGTTGGCATGTTTTAAGCATGCATGAACCGACTTCAATTGTACATTTTGATGGTGTAATGGTTTGTTATCTCCTGACTTAAACGTACTGCTTTTAATTTATTTTGAAGATCTTCATATCTTCAATATCAGTCCATCTATAAAAATATGCAAGCTGATTTTTTAAATTTTTATGAAAAATTGAACAAAAGGAGAGCAATCGTGTCCAAATCTTATTTATCTGGAGCTGAGCTCATTGAGCAAATTCAAAAGTCTCCTTATTCACGTGATTTGATCGGTTATCACGGGCAACCTCCACAGGTTAAATGGCCTAACAATGCCAAGGTTGCAGTGCAATTTGTGCTTAATTATGAAGAAGGTGGCGAAAAACATATTGAGCACGGCGACGATGGCTCAGAACAGTTTTTATCGGAGATTATTGGTGCAGCAAGTTACCCGGCGAAACATATGTCGATGGACTCTATGTACGAATATGGTTCACGTGCTGGTTTTTGGCGCATTCATAATGAGTTCCAAAAGCGCAAACTTCCAATGACCATTTTCGGAGTAGCTATGGCGCTTGCCCGCAATCCTTATATTGTGGAGGCGATTAAGGAAGCTGATTATGATGTGGTTTCTCATGGTTACCGTTGGCTTCACTATCAAGATACCGATAGGGAAGTTGAAAAGCAGCATATCGAACAGGCTTTATCTGTTTTAGAAAACTTGTTTGGAAATAAAGTGACAGGTTGGTACACCGGACGTGACAGCCCGAATACACGTCAGTTACTTGCAGAATTTCCGCAAATTCAATATGACTCTGATTATTATGGCGATGACCTGCCCTTTTGGACGACTCTCACCGATACAGCTGGTGCATCACGCCCTCATCTCATTATTCCTTATACTTTGGAATGTAACGACATGAAGTTCTGCTCGCCGGGTGGATTTAATAGCTCAGAACAGTTTTTTCAATATTTAAAAGATAGTTTTGATGTGTTGTATGCAGAAGGAGAAACTGCACCAAAAATGATGTCAATTGGAATGCATTGCCGTATTTTAGGGCGACCAGGCCGTTTTAAAGCGCTACAAAGGTTCCTCGACTATATTCAAATGCATGATCGTGTTTGGATATGTCGTCGTCAGGATATTGCGCAGCATTGGTATAAAAATCACATAACTAAATAATTGATTTTTAATTTTCCAAATTCATCAGCGAATTACAAATCACTCTTGGCACTGTTATTGCTAAAACTCTATATCACATTAACGAGTTTAGGAATAACAGTGTTTTTAGTCGAGTTTAATCAAGCCTCACCAGAACAACTCAAGACTCTGTTAAACAACTGCGTCCATATTCCTGCATGGGCCGAAAAAATTATTTCAGAACGCCCCTATTCAACAAAAGCATCTCTTTTGGAATATGCAGAAAATTTAAGTCAAATGTGGTCATGGCAAGACATTGAAACTGCTTTAGCAACCCATCCAAAAATTGGTGAACGCCAAGCTAAAAAACAACTCAATGCAAAAGAGCAGCATTTTTCAAATCAGGAACAAGCTGGCATTTCTTTAGATGAACAAACACAACAAGCTCTGCTACAAGGCAACCTTGATTATGAACAAAAGTTTGGCTTTATTTTTTTAATTAAAGCGGCAGGCCTCAGTAGTGATGAAATTTTAAAAAAACTACATGAACGTCTACAAAATGACTTGGCTATTGAAAAAACAATTGTACATGGGCAACTCGCAGCGATTGCTCTATTACGCCTATCTCAGGAAATACAAGCATGATCAGCACTCATATTTTAGATACGAATTTAGGTAAACCAGCTGCACAGGTAGAAGTGAAGTTGTTTCATGCAGAAACTCATGAGCTGATAGCGACTGCAATTACCAATCAAGACGGTCGAGTGAGTAATTTTGGAATAAAAGACTTAGGTGAAGGCGCTTATCAACTTGAATTTGAAATTGCACCTTATTTTTCATCACAACAAGTCAAAACTTTTTTCCCACGTGTTTGTATCCAATTTTTTATAGAAGACGTCAATCAGCATTATCACATTCCATTACTGATCAGCCCATTTGCTTACTCCACTTATCGCGGTAGTTAATTCAAATATAAATAGGAGAAAAATATGAACCATCAGCAAAAAAATGCGATTTCTCCAGAGCATGAATATTTAGGAATTTCCAAAAGTTTTGCTTACGGCTTACAGCATGTGCTGACCATGTATGGTGGCATTGTAGCCCCGCCCTTGATTATTGGAACGGCAGCTGGCTTAAGCTCAGCACAAATCGGAATGCTCATTGCAGCGGCTCTATTTGTAGGTGGATTGGCAACCCTAATCCAAACAATCGGAACCAAATATTTAGGCGCAAAATTACCTCTGGTACAGGGTGTGTCTTTTGCAGGTGTAGCCACCATGGTTGCCATTATCACCACAGGCGGTGGTTTGCCTGCTGTCTACGGCGCGGTCATTGCTGCATCTCTGATTGGACTATGCCTTGCGCCTTACTTCTCAAAAATTATTCGTTTTTTTCCACCCGTGGTAACTGGATGCGTCATCACGATTATTGGATTGTCTTTGCTACCAGTTGCAATTCGCTGGATGATGGGTGGCAACAACAAGGCGCCTGACTGGGGTAGCGTAGAAAATATCTCTTTGGCCCTGCTGACCTTATGCATTGTGATTGTTTTAAATATGCTGCCGCAAGCAAGCATTCGTCGTTTATCAATTTTGTTGGCTATTGTTGCTGGTACTACCCTTGCCTACTTTATGGGTTTTGGTGATTTTAGTCAGGTGAGTTCAGGGGCATGGCTGCAATTCCCACACTTATTTGCATTTGGTTTACCAACTTTCGAGCTCAGTGCAATTTTATCGATGTTGATCGTGACCTTAGTGATTATGACGGAAACCACAGCTGATATTATTGCTGTCGGAGACATTGTAGGAACTGAAGTCGATTCAAAACGGATCGCCAATGGCGTTCGTGCAGATATGTTTTCGAGTGCTTTTGCGCCTATCTTTGATTCATTCATGCAAAGTGCTTTTGCTCAAAATGTTGGACTGGTTGCGATTACAGGCATCAAAAGCCGCTTTGTAGTCGCAGCAGGCGGTGTGATTCTGATTATTTTGGGCCTACTCCCTATTATGGGTCGTTTGATTGCCGCGATTCCAATGCCCGTACTTGGTGGTGCAGGTTTGGTCTTGTTTGGGTCGGTTGCAGCAAGTGGAATTCGTACTTTGGCAAAAATAGATTATAACGATCAGAAAAATTTGATTATTGTGGCAACTGCTTTATCAGCAGGGATGATTCCAATTATTAACCATGAGTTTTATGCCCATTTCCCAGTTTGGGTACAAACATTATTTCACTCAGGTATTAGTTCAACATGTATTTTTGCTATCTTGTTGAATTTATTATTTAATCATTTACCCTCATTTCGCAGTTCGCGTACACCACATTTAAGCCAAACAATAAATACAAGAAATACCCATTAAAGATTTACTTTTTAGCGCCCCACTTCGGTGGGCTTTTTTTTAACCGTTGATCAAATTTGGCTTCATTTTTGCTTAAGACCCTGTATCCTTAGCGTGCTTTATTTGGGGGGAGATCATTTAAATGCAATTAAAGCAACTTGCGGCGACTTGTGCCTTGTTATCTGCAACTGCCATGGTTCAGGCGAAACCAATTTGGCAAGATTTTAGCGTGACTGGACTTTATGGTGAAAACTATGAAGTTGTAGATGAGAAAGAAACCACGATTACTTTGGAATATACAGCGAAAGTTAAATATGCTGACGTATTTTTCTTCTTAGACCGCATGCGTGGCGAAGATGACTATAAAAGCACTTATTTTGAGTTATCACCACGTTTAAGTTTAGGTGAAGTATCTGGTAAAAAACTGGCATATGGCCCAGTAAAAGATGTGTTGATTAGTACCACTTGGGAGAGTAACTCTCAAAACGGCAACAACTTCGACAACTTCCTTTATGGCTTCGCAGTTGATTTAGATATCCCATATTTCCAATATGCGAATTTAAACTTCTACCGTGCCAATAATGAGAAAACTGACGACGATTATCAAATGACATTCGTTTACGGCATTCCATTAAAATTAGGATCTGAAGATTTCTTGGTAGATGGTTTCCTTGACTGGTCAACTGCTGAAGATGACCATGCAAGCGAGTTGAACTGGACAACTCAATGGAAATGGAATGTAGGTAAACACATTTCTCCTGATACACGTTTATACCTAGGTATCGAGCACTCAGTGTGGAATAACAAATTTGGTATTAAAGGTGCCGACGAAAATAACGTTAGTGCATTGGTTAAATACCACTTCTAAAATTTTTATTTAGAAGCATAAAAAACAGCAAGGAAGAATCCTTGCTGTTTTTGTTTTTAATCGAGTGGATTACCCACAATATTGCTAATAATCCCCTGCATAATATGTCCGCCTTGTTCACGGCGTAACTCCGCATACCAAGCTTGGGTAACAGCTTCATCTTTCATATGGGTCACATCACAACGTTTGCGTGCACGAAGTACCAATTCATTGGCACGTTCATTACGTTTATTTTGATAGCGTCGCAAAGCATCCTCTAGCCCCAAAGTATTAATTTGCAGAGAACGCGCTAAATAAATTGCGTCTTCCATCGCTTGGCAACCGCCTTGGCCAATATCAGGTGTCGTGCTGTGTGCAGCATCCCCTAAAATCACCACGCGACCTTTATAAAATTGAGTGAACGGTTCAATATCATGTATTTCGACCCGATTGGTCTTTTGCGGGTCTAAGCGCTCAATGAGTTGCTGTACTGGCAAACACCAATCAGCAAAATATTGTTCTAAAAGTTTTTTATAGTCATCTCGATTATTGTCTAAACCTGCTGGCAAAGGCACATCTAAAAAGAAATAAAACTTACCATCCGCAACCGGCATCAGAGACGCACGCTTGCCTTCCCCCACATATGTCGTCCATTGCTCGGCTGGTGCTAAATCTTCAGATATTTCAACTAGGCCATTCCAGTTCACATATCCCGCATAACGGCGCTGTACTTGTTGGCCCAACACATAGGTCCGTGTAAGTGAGTGGGTACCGTCAGCCCCAATTAATAGATCAGCCTGCGTTGAACTGCCATCTGCAAAATGAACCTCGACATAATCAGCTTTGTCTTCAAGGCGGACCATTTTTTTGCCTAAATAAATCTGATCACGGCCAAATTCATCCATGAGCATATTTTGTAAATCAGCACGTGCCACTGGATAAGGTCGTTGGCCTACTTCTTCAATTAATGGCAATAAACTGAATTGTGTCATCACATCGCCAGTTAAACCATCTACATAGGCTAAGTCATCCATTTGTCCGCCAAGTTTGGCGATTTTCTCGGTTAATCCCAGATAGTTCAGACATTTCACACCATTTGACCATAACGAAATTGCTGCACCGACAGGAAGGATTTTTTCAGTTTGTTCGAAAATGCGGACTTGGTGACCAAATTTTTTTAATGCAATACCTGTGGTTAGACCTCCCATTCCCGCACCAATAATCACCACATTCATAACACGCTCCTATAGATATTGACCTATAGGGTGCTTATGCTAAAAACATGCCATCGTTCAAAAATTATTTTGCTTTTCCACAAAACTGGCATGCACCATGCTTATATATTTAGGTACAAAACTCGTCTCGGCACGCTCAGTGTGAGTGCAGTTTTAAATGAAAAATCATGTTTTTAACAAGAAATACGGATACTCCATTATGGCAACATTGCATGCTCCAGCTTTTGAACTTCCTGAAATTTTGAATACTAAAACTAATTTGGCAGATGCCCGAATTGGTGCACAAGTCATTGAGTGTTCAGATGATTTCTTTGCAGAAGCAAAGCGTATGCTGCAATTTGAAACACCTATTTTTGTTGAAGATAAATTTGATGATCATGGCAAATGGATGGACGGTTGGGAAACCCGCCGTAAGCGTCATGCGGGCTATGACTGGTGTATTGTAAAACTAGGGGTGAGTGGAAAAATCACTGCTCTTGATATCGATACCAGCTTTTTTACAGGAAATTATCCAGCTTCTGCATCATTAGAAGCATGCTATGCACCAAATGGGGACCTGACAGGGGCAAAATGGGAAAGTGTTTTAACAAATACTGAACTCGGCCCAAGCCAGCATCATATTTTCATGGTCAATAATGATGCACTTTTCACTCATATACGCCTCAATATTTTCCCAGATGGCGGTATTGCCCGTTTACGTGTCTATGGTGATGTTCATATTCAAGTGACTGACAGCGAACAAACTCTCGATTTATTGGCTCTCGAAAATGGTGGCCGTGTAGTTGCCTATAGCGATGCGCATTTTGGACATCCACGTAATTTGATTAACCCAGGCCGTGGCGTCAACATGGGGGATGGATGGGAAACCAAACGCCGCCGAGCACCAGGTTATGACTGGTGTATTCTTGCGCTCGGTAAAAGCGGAAAAATTGAGAAACTTGAAATTGATACGGCTCACTTTAAAGGGAACTTCCCTGCTGAGGTTTCTATTCAGGCGGTTTACCTTGAAAATCCAACCGATGCACAGTTAATTCCTCAAAGTATGTTCTGGTCTTACTTACTAGAAGCCCAACCGATGCAAATGGATCATATTCATGAATATGTGAATGAGATTTTACAACATGAAAAAATCTCGCATATTCGTATTAACATGATTCCAGATGGTGGCATTAGCCGTGTTCGTTTATGGGGAAAAATTGCCAAGTCATGATCATGAATAATATTCAAATTCAGCCTTTAACAATTGAAAATTTTCAGCCCTTCGGAGAAGTTATTTGTTGTGACGGGCATGACTTTTTTCATATTAATGATGCCCACACCGAGCGCTACCATGCACTCGTTGAAACTGAAATTGAGGGAGAAGCGAAAGCAGGAATTAGTATTTTCCGTAATATTAAGGCCAGTGTACTACCTCTGGAAATTTCAATGCTAGAGCGCCATCCAAAGGGGTCTCAGGCATTTATTCCATTACAGCAACAAAAGTTTTTAATTATTGTGGCGCCCGCTTTAGACGAGAATACACCCGACATTTCAAAGCTATGTGCATTTGTTTCAAATGGGAAGCAAAGTATCAATTATCGAGCAGGCACATGGCATCATCCTTTGCTTACCTTTGAGGCACCAAGTGATTTTGCAGTGGTCGATCGAATTGGAGGTGGAGCGAATTGTGATGTTTTTCAATTTCCGGAAGCTATAAAAATTACTGTCTAAATTAAAATAGACAAATCTGTCTATTTTAATTTAGTGATCAAAATGCCAATGGTCGCGTAAGAACAGAGTCGTGTACTTCAAACGCCAACCTAAGCTTTGAGTATTACAGAATGGAACGGAAGGTTCCGCCTTCAACACGAACTGCTGCCCCATTAGATGCTGATCCCAAAGGACTTGCCAACAACGCAACCATAGATGCAATTTCATCAGCTTCAATCATTCTTGCAATCAATGAGCTTGGACGATATGTCTCGAAAAAATGTGCTTCAATTTGTTGATCTGTCATGTCGGGACGAGGAGCAGTTTGACGTAAATAGTCCATGATACCTTCGGAACGTGTTGCAGAAGGAAGTACGCTGTTCACCGTAACTCCCGTGCCTTTTGTTAACTCGGCCATTCCACGTGATACAGCCAATAGAGCAGATTTACTTACGCCATAATGCACCATATCTGGTGGTGTGAATGCTCCTACCTCACTCGACATAAAAATCACTCTTCCCCAATTATTTTCTAACATTTTTGGAAAGTAGTGACGAGATAAGCGCACACCTGACATAACATTCACATTAAGCATATGCCACCAGTCTTCGTCTGTAATCTCAGTAAATGGTTTAGCTTCATAATATCCTAAGTTATTTACCAAAATATCGGTGAAAGGGTGTTGTGAAATTAATGTCTCAACTCCCTCTGATGTACTAAGATCAGCTAAAAACCCACGTACTTTGCCCAAGGGAGCATTTGCTTCTATCTCAGCTACCGCCGCTGCCAATTTGTCTTGGGTACGGCCCGTAATGATGACATCAGTTCCTTCTTTAGCTAGAGTTTTGGCAATTGCTAGACCGATGCCTGCTGTTGCCGCAGTTACAATAGCTGTTTTACCTTTCAGTTGGAGATCCATAGCTTTTTCCTTTTCATATTTAAAGATGGTGTGCAGGCGCTTTAATCATTCTTTGGCTATACCAGATTTAGCCAATTTCTGATCAAGGACCTATTAGCGATGAGTCACCACATAAGATGTAAAGAGAGCTAAAGTATTACTAAATTCCCTTTCATCCTGTTCCAATACGTTTTGCAAATTAATTACATAAATTCATGGAAAAACTGAGATGACTGAAACACCATAACGATGATTTATATGAAGTGTATGGTTAGCAGCAGAGGGGATAAACAACCGTCAAAGGAAAACATTTGTTCTTTAAAGAACAGAATAAGACAGCTTTTTTAGAAGTATGGCCATCAAAAGATAAAGGATATGCCTAAAATCAGGAAAACTACTTATAAATTAGTTATTTGAAATAAATTATATGAGTTGTCAGGTGCAGGATAATTTTATAAAAAATTATCCTGCACACTTTAATTAAACAGTAATATCAGCCAAGTTACCCTTCTGCTCAAGCCACTGCTTACGATCTGCCGAACGTTTTTTCGCGAGTAATTTGTCGAGTAAACCTGCTGTAAAGTGGGCATCATCAAGATCTAATTGAACCAAGCGGCGTGTATTAGGATCCATCGTGGTTTCACGTAGTTGAATCGCGTTCATCTCACCCAACCCTTTGAATCGGGTAATTTGCGGATTACGATTACCTTTAATATTTTTCAAAATAGTTTCAAGTTCATCATCATCCAGCGCGTAATGGACATCTTTGCCAATGTCGATACGGAACAATGGTGGCATTGCCACATACAAATGTCCTTCTTCAACCAATGCTGGAAAGTGTTTAACAAATAAAGCGCAAAGCAAAGTCGCAATGTGTAAGCCGTCCGAGTCCGCATCGGCCAAAATACAGATTTTGCCGTAACGTAGTTCAGATAAATCATCACTGCCCGGATCTACACCAATCGCAATTGCAATATCGTGAACCTCTTGAGAAGCCAAGACTTCATCTGAAGAAACTTCCCATGTGTTTAAGATTTTTCCACGAATTGGCATGATAGCCTGAAAGTTTTTATCACGGGCTTGCTTGGCACTACCGCCCGCAGAGTCACCCTCGACAATGAATAGCTCACTGTCCTCACGAGTTTGACCAACACAGTCAGCCAATTTACCCGGTAAAGCAGGGCCAGAAACAATCTTTTTACGCTCGACTTTTTTTGCTGCTTTTAAACGACGACCTGCTTTAGAAATCGCCATTTCTGCCAGTTGCATGGCAATTTCAGCATGTTGGTTTAGCCAAAGTGCGAAAGCATCTTTAGCAATATTTAAAACAATATTGGATGCTTCTCGACTCGAAAGACGCTCTTTGGTTTGACCTGAAAACTGCGGTTCTTGGAACTTGAGCGATAAAATATAGTTCACGCCATCCCAAACATCTTCTGCCGAAAGTTTAAGGTTTCGTGGCAACAAGTTACGTAGCTCACAGAATTCACGTAACGCTTCAGTTACACCTGAGCGCAAACCGTTCACGTGAGTACCGCCTTGCGCGGTTGGAATCAGGTTGACATAACTTTCTTGAACCTGCTCACCGCCTTCTACATTCCAACAAATTGCAAATTCACATGCCGCCCGATCTGCCTGACCATTACTCACAAAAGCAGGATTTGGCAAGATTTCGCGATCTTGCAACTCATCCATCAAATAATCAACGAGGCCATTTTCAAATTGCCATTCGATTTTTTCATCGTTAATTTGATCGATATAGATAATTTTTAAGCCAGCCGCTAAAACTGCTTTGGCTTTTAAATTGTGTTTAAGAGCTTTTAAAGCAAATTTTGGACTATCAAAATATTTCGCTTCTGGCCAAAAATGTACCGTTGTCCCTGTCGCACGTTTTGGTGCTTTACCTTCGAGAACGGCTAAAGGTGCTACTGGTTCACCTTGCTCAAAAGCCATTTGGTATAGGTTACCCTGACGTTGAACTTCAACCTCAACACGTGTTGATAAAGCGTTTACAACCGAAATCCCCACACCATGTAAACCACCTGAAAATTGGTAATTATCGGTACTGAATTTACCACCGGCATGCAGCTTGGTCAAAATGATTTCGATACCACTTTGGCCATATTCAGGGTGAATATCGACAGGCATACCACGACCATTATCTTCAACTGACAATGAACCATCTTTATAAACCGTGACACATATCTTGTCGGCATGACCAGCTAATGCTTCATCAACAGCATTATCAATCACTTCTTGGGCTAAATGGTTAGGTCGAGTCGTATCGGTATACATCCCTGGACGACGACGAACAGGGTCTAAACCAGAAAGGACTTCAAGCGATTGAGCCGTATATTGTGTCACGTTGTACGTTTTCCTTATTTGATGGTGTGCGCAAAGAATTCGATCACTAACGGTAATTTTTCTTCAAAATCTTCCATAGCATGATTGCCATGAGCATCCGTCAAAATCAATGAGGATGGCGTTGCAGCACTATAATAGCGTTGTGCTTGACGATAATCCAAAATTTCGTCGCCTTGTTGCAACAAGACGAGTATTTTGTCAGCATTTTCAGGTTGTTTCAGTTCAAGTTGTTGTAACTGTCGTAACTGAATATGGTCAATTGACCATTGATCATTCACCACATAGGGCATGCTTTCAACTTGAAATAACTCATCAAACAGCTTCCATGGTTGCATAGCAGGATTAATCAGTACAGCCGGAATATTATATTTCGCGACAAAATATGTCGCAAAAAATCCCCCGAGGCTACTACCGACTAAAGCCACGTCTTGTAAAGATTCAATAAGTGTTGAAACTTGCTCTACCACTAGATCGGGAGATCTATTTAAATCTGGCAAATGCACATTTATACCCAATTCGCTACAATACTGCTTCAGGCTTAGCCCCTTAATTGAAAGAGAGCTACTATTAAAGCCATGGAGGTAGATAATATTCATATATTTCCCTCTAAATTGAGAATAAACTCACATTTTTGTTCTCAGTTTGTATATAAAAACACTATTGTTAGACAAGAAAAACCACTCAACTAACCATTCATCAGTATTTTAAAAACATGTGTTATTTAAACTACTAAGATGGAAACGTTTACTGCCGTTGATAAAAAGTACAGCTTAAAACGTCGGTTATAACGTACATGGGGAAAAGATATGCCGAGCTTAACACCACTACATGAAACTTATTGTAAATGGGATCGTACGCCACCTAGTCAGGCAGACGTATTAGAAGGTTTAGCTCAACTGTTCAGTACCAGCTTAAATGGTGTACATGAATTAATTCAAGTTATTAATATTGAAGTATTAAAAAATGCGTTTGGTGTGAGCACACAAAATGCAAAAAACTTTCAAAAACGACCATTTGTGCAAAAGGCATATCAGCTTTCTTATGGCGCTTTACAAAAATACGGTAGCTGTTTTTTAGCGCCAAGTTTACGTCATATTATTGAAAAATATCCTACCCTTCACGAAAAACCACTCACCCCAAGCCTACATTTTTTGGTTGGAATTTTGAATGGGATTTTTGGGGATTATCTACTTAAACAGCATAGCCCCCTCGCCTTACCCATGGTGCTATATGATCACTACGGTGCAATCCAACAAGGGGAACTTGCAGGGCGTATCGTAATTTTGGCCCATGGTTTGTGTATGAACCATCTTACTTGGTCAAATGCACATTATGGCGGTATTGGGGAGCGCTTGTTAGCCCAACGTGACCACAACACGATGCTGTATTTAAACTACAATACAGGTCGACGTATTTCAGCCAATGGACGCAGTTTTTCAAATTTATTAGAAGATTTGGTACAACGTAACCCAAGAATTACCAGTATTGATATCATTGGCCATAGTATGGGCGGATTGGTTTCTCGTAGTGCCTTGTTTTATGGTAAACAAAATATGTATCAATGGATTCATATGGTCGAGAATCTAGTCTGCATTGGTTCTCCACATCACGGTGCAGTATTGGAGCGCTTTGGCTTTACCATACAAGATAAACTCGGGGCTTTCCCTTTCGTAGGTTTACTTGGTCAACTGGTTAATATACGTAGTAATGGCATTTTAGACTTACGCCACGGTAGCGTTCGTGATGACGACTGGGAATATATGGATGCCCGAATTGGTATGATGGATGATAATCGTGCCCCAGCTCCGCTACCTTCCCATATCAATACCTTTTTAGTGGCAGGCACCCTCGAGTTTGAAAAAGTACGTAACAAAGCGCTGACGGTGATTGGTGACTATTTGGTAAGTGTAAAAAGCGCGCTAGGTGAACACCCAAATCCACGTTTTCAGCTCAAAGTTCCAGATTCGCATAAAGCCGTGTTTTATGGCTTAAATCACTTTGAAATTCAGTATCACTCAAGTGTTGCCGAACAAATTACGCGCTGGCTATATCCTCATATTAATGATTATGTGCAAGACGGTATTCAAACCCATATTATTGATATGCCGAACTATACGCTCGAAGATTTAGAAGGAATTGTAGAGACGTAAAAAAAAGCCCAACTTATGTTGGGCTTTTTTATAGAATCTTAAATATTTTAAAAAAAGCTCTATAACTATTATTTATCTTTAAAAAATAAGTTGTCTTTACTATCTAAAACTTCATCAGAATAAAGATAGTATTTTCCTTTCTTAACGACTACTTTTCCTAACTTTTCACCACTTTGAACATTAAAGAAATATAGCTCGTTATTTTTCTCTTTCACTTTGCATATATAAGATTTATCAACCTGAAAGCCACTAATAGAATACTCACACTTTTTGGGTGTTAATGTTAAAACAGATTCTATCGTCGCAACATTACCACCCGGCAACTCTTCTGAACTATAATAATGATAAGTACCATTCCACTTATCCGTATTTGCAAATGCGTTAGCAGAAAGAGCCAGCAATAATAAACAAAAAAATTTCATTAAATTAATTTATAAACAATCAAGTCAAACTATTATAACCAAATTGCAATACAATAAAATATTTTATGATTTCATAAATAAACTATTGAAAATACTCTTTTCAAAAATTAATTCTTATCACTATTAGTAAATTTAGAGAAATATATGAAAGAAATTGTTGTTTTTGACTTGGATGGGACATTACTTTCGGGTGACTCTACAAAGGCATGGTTAACAGATAAATTGAAATCTAATCTTCTCAGATTTATCGCTGCAATTATTGTTAGTTCGATTGCTTTACCTCTTATGAAATTCAAGAAATATAAATCTAAAGGTGCTTCATTGTATTTGTGGATTGCAACGTATGGTATGAATGAAGAAGAATTAGAATATAGTTTTAAAAATTTTTCCAATAATATCAAAGATATTACTTCTGATTCATTATATTGGTTTGAGCAAGGTATAACTGAAGTTAAAGATCATTTAGCACATGGAAGGATTGTGTTTATTGCCACGGCTGCACCAGAAAAGTTAGCGAATGTTTTACTAGAGTCCATCAATCTAGATGTACAAATTATTGGTACTCCTTTGCAAAAGAAACTAGGAGGATGGATAAGTGGGATACATTGTAGGTCTGAAGAAAAAGTAAGAAGATTGAATAAGCTTGATATCAAACAACCTTGGTTTGCAACATATAGTGATAATATTGAAGATGACTTGCCTATTTTGATGGGCGCCAAACTCCCCTATTTAATTAACGGGGATAACAATAAGATTAAAAATATGAAAATCAATAACTTAAAAATATTAAATTGGGTTTTAAAGTTAGAACATTAATATTATTTTTAGAAGCCACCGAAAACTAATTAACCGAAGACGCTATAGAATCAATTAAATTAACCTACATAGGCACTTTTAGTAATAAAAGTGCCTATGTTATTTAAATTTTCATTTATCATGAATATTATTAGTTAATTTTCTCTATATTTATTTCTTATATCCAACAGACCTTTACTATATATTTTTTCATTTTCGGTGCATGATACTTGTAAATTCATATCTAGGTAAGTGTAACGATGTACTAATTTTTCTTCATTATTGTGCCCTCCAAAAATATTAAAATGTGCACCTTCACTTGAAAAACATTCAGTTATAATATTAGGAATTCCATCCCCTATTAAATCCACCCCTCTAATTTTATTATTTTTATATAAAATCTGATCCTTATTTAATTCAAAGCCATAGCCTCGAACTAAATCCTTGCTTCTTTTATTAATATTATAAAAATAATTAGGCTCATCTGTAACAAAAGCTAATTCTGAAACACAATCACTACTATCTTTTTTCAATACTGGATTCACGATATCATATTTAAATTTTTCTTCTTCTTTATAAACAATTACAACATCTTTATTAAGAGGTTTTTCACTTACTATACAACCTTCATCAGAATCTAATAATAAATAAATCTTATTGTCTAACATTTTTTTTATATCTTTACTAACCTGTAATTTCTCTACTGAAGGTAATTTTTTTTGTGGCATCTCGACTTTATGTTGTTCAGTAGGTTTAACATGAGTAGTCTCACTTAAATGTTTATTATCACAAGCACTTAAGCCCAATCCCAATAAACACATACCAATTAATGTTTTGTAAATCACTTTTTACCTACCTGTCTCTGACCAATGAGGTGCATCTTTACTACCATACCAAATTACACCATATTTTTTGCCAAATTGAGTTAATGTTGCCCAACTTGTAATTTTTATACTTTCACCATCAATAGTCATAACTTTTCCAATATAATTAGATATTCTCATATCTACTGCTTTTTTTCTATTATGGTTTGAAGAGCCTGGTTTACCTACTGGATTCTTGCCTATACCATATTTTTTATACATTGCTTTTGCTGCTTTTATTGCTTCAGTTTTATTTCCTTTATGTGTCCAATCAATATTTACTCCCGGAAATGGAGGTACTTTATCTACAGCAATTTCTCCTCTTGCTATCGCTGTAGAATAATACATTAAATAACTTCTTTCAGATGGACGCCAAGTTGTATTAATTACGACACTGATACCGGCATTTTTCATACCATTAATAAATTTTGAAGCGTTGGTTTTGAAAGGCTCAGCTAAATCACTTAATCTATTACTTTGTAAGAACAAGCTACACCAATCCACCCCGCTAACTTTTAGTTGAGATGAATCCGACTTAGTAACATTAATAGATATAGGTTTCATATCTTTTTGTAATACTACTTGGGTCAATAGGTTTGTATTTTCAAATATTTTTATTGTTTGTCCGGCTTGGCCCTTATGTATTTTTGCACCTAGACCGCTAACACCGCTTATATGAGAGTTTTTATTTCCCTTATACTCAATTATATATTCACAATTACTAACTAATTGCTTAGTTATTTTGTCATAAGTTAAAATTTTAAACTCTATATCACTATTATCTATAACAATAGTTTTAGGATGGCCTTCTGTACTGGTTTTTACTTTTTCATCCCTCTTAGGGGTAGAGTCATGAGTTTCAACTGGCTTATCAACTAGTCGCTTATGTTTAGCTGAAGAAATTGGTTGTTTAGATTGAGATATTTCTACAACTTTAGTCCCTGTCTTTATATTTTTTGATGCTTGCTCTATTGCTGAGGAATCAACATCGATAACACGAAGCGATTTATTTTTATCAACTTTGATAGTTAATAAATTCCGTTCATCTCTTAATTTATAATTCAGTTCGAATCCTGGCATTGCACTAACAGTTATCTTTCCATTACCATCAGTCTTTTTTTGCTTTATCTGATTTCTATATTTTTGAATTAAATTCAAATTCGTTATAGGTTTTTTCGTATCTCTATGTCTGAACAGGATATTAAAAGTATGTAAATTAACCTTTATAGTCTTTTCACCCATCCCCTCTTGTGCTGTAAAACGAATAATTTCTTGTTTTGAGTCCAGCCCACTAATTAAAACTATAATCTCCTCACCACTTAACGCTACTAAGTTATTTTCAATACCATTAGTACCTACACTATGCTTCTTTTCAGCATTTTTATATTTTAAAAAATAGGAAAAATTTGGTATTACCTTATTTTCACTATCTATGATCTTAATACTAAAATTAACGTTTTTTTGTTTAGTATTATTCTCACCCTCTTCTGCTTTTTTTTCATTATTTACTTCAGCTTTGGTGTCTTTTTTTACAGATTCTTGCTTTTGACTAGGTGATGTCTGTTGGTTATGTATGTCAGTTTGAGATTTTATTCCACTACGACCACTTGCAACAACTATAACCGAAGAATGATTTTTCCCATCAGCAATTAATAAAATTTCTTTATTATTATTATCAACCGCTTGAACACCATCAATAGTAAATCTTGCTCCCCAACCATCTTTCACAAGAAATGATCTAATTTTACCTTGATTATCAGTAACTAAATTACTTAACGCTGGTACTACTTTTGTTTTCTTGTACCCAATACTTACACTAGACTTAGCAAGTACATTAGCACTTCTATCAACAAATTGAACATAGAAACGTGATGTGCCTTTATATCTATACCAACGCATATCATCATTTTCTGTTCCTTTTATTTTTACTTCTTCAGTCAAGGAACTTTTAGCAAAATCTGGAACTAGTGAAGTATATTTTTCTGGATTTTTCTTATGTAAAGCTGCTTGAGCTTTAGGGCTAAAATATAATACAACTCCATTTGTTATATCCTCTTCCAGTCCTTGATAAATTGGTGATATTGCTTCAATGATATCTTGGGTATGATCAGATATATTCCCCGAATACATTTCTGTCACAGCTTTTTTAAAAGGTGGATTTTTATCAGTAATAGCATCGAAATTCTTTTTTAAAATATCACTAATATTTCTTGCATTAAGCCACTCTGCAAAACCAATCCTATTTTTTATACAGTGCGCCACAACTTTCCAAGTGGTTGGACTGCATCCTCCAGCTTCTCCCGCCACAGTCCCAACAAACTTTATAAATTCTTCTGAATAACTCATTTACTGTTACTTCCACAAGGATTTTGAATTTTCTTTTTAAATAGAATTTTACCATAATCATTTGCAATTAAATTGAGCTCTCCAGTATTATCAAAATGAGACATCTCACTAAAATCACTGTAATAATTAAATTTTGATGGAAGAATATTGAATTTCTTTTCACTTAAGTCTATTAAAATTCTTTTATTATTAGTGAACATCTTTTTTGCATATATTTTCTTTTTACGACTATCACTTTCTATAATACATTTAGACTTAATATCAAAACTAATCAACTCCTCAGTATAATCTTCCTCATGTTTTCCGATAAAGTAATGTCCTACACAAGGTGAACCACATGAACTTACTACATGAAAGATGTCTTCATTAACTTTTTCAATACTTGGTGATTTTATATCGCGTAATAAAATATTTTTTTTACCATTTGCTGTTAGAACAACATTACAACTTGTCTCATATTCGTCCGTACATTGTGAAATAAGATTAAAATCTTCTTTTGCATAACTTTTCAGTGAAAATAAAACCAAAAAGAGGCAAACAATATTTTGTTTATTAAACATCAGTCAATCTCCTAATCATTATGTGTATGTTCATGATCAATTCCACATCCACAGCCATCAATCTCCTCACCATCTAGTGATTCAGCTTCCTGTCCAAGCATCAGCTCTTTAATTTCTGTTAAATAAGCTCCTGGGACTAAAGCGAGTTCTAAATTATCAACAGAATCGCTGTAAACTCTCGCGCTACTTTCTTGCTCAAACTCATATACAGCTTCAATTTTCTTAGAATGATTAATTAATTTATACTTCATATTTTTTAATATTTTAGTATCAAATATTTGACTTAAATCAAATCTCATACTATACATTCCAGTTGCCGGCATTTTCGGCAACTCAGCATTTACTGTTGCTCCACTCGTAAACAAATGCTGCCCAGCTTTACTTTCAAACTTACCGCCTGTTGTTGAAAATACGCCATCCGCATTAATTTTGAGCTGTGACCCACCTGCTGTTAATACAATTTCTTTTGGACTGGTAAGCTCGATTTTTTCTTCAGTAGAAATGAACTTGATGACCTTCTTGGCAATCGCTTCAATAGCATCATCTTGCGCTTGTAGTTCGAGCTTTCCTTTTGCTGCATAAGCGCGAAAACCCTTTTGTGCGGCAAACAAACTGATTTTGTCTTGTGCATGCCCAATAATATTTTTCTGCGCACTCAAATTAATTGAACCACTCGCACTTTCAGCAATATCTTGCGAAGCTTGTAGAATAATATTTTCAGGCGTCGTCAAAGCAATACCATTTGGCGATGCCAACAACATAAGAGCTTGTCTAAAGATCTTGCCTTGCTCTTGCTGTTTAGTATCGGAACTGCTTTCTAAACCTTGGGTATAACCTTCCATAAAGCCTTGCAAAGAACTTAATGCTTTAGAAGGTGATACTTCTAATTTACTGCCTTTACTAAAAGTTCCACATACACTCATCATGTCAAAGTCTTTGGTCTCAACATTGGCTAAGACTTTTCCAACCTCTTGAATACTTTCAAATGGATTTTTATGAATGCGTTCTTTAATACTGGCAAGTTTTCCTTTAACGATGTCGGCACCATGCTCTTCAACATTTTCAATAAATGCTTTTAAGTTTTCCACCGCATCTTTGGCATCACTAAAGAAAGAATTAAATTCGTCTACAACGCCTTTTGCATTTCCCCCTAGCGCGCCAATATCTTGAATAAAGCCACCACAGTCTTTTAAGGCGTGAATAGGATCGTTATTAATCCCTTCTTTAAATAAGTTCACCGTACTATCTAATGCCTGTCCTGTAGTTTTTAGCTCAAGGGACTGGATGAATTTGGGTAAGCGATTAATCACGTTCAAAGCATCAGTCTGTTGCTTTGCTGCAACTTCACTGAGCATTTTCATGCTTTCATAGCCTTGTGAAAGTAAAGATTGTGCTTGTGCAGCCTCTAAATGGTCTGCAATCGCCTGCTCTTGTGCATAGGTACTAATGAGCATGCCTTTACCCGCACGCACAGCACCCCAAGCATCTGTTCTGAGTTCAAAGCCTTCACCTCGGCCTTGGCTCGTCTCTTGTTCTTTCGGATGGCTTAAATTACCCAAATTCAGCTGTGTTGCCGCATGACTACTTTGGAGTTGAGTACTGATTTGTCCGGTTGTGTCATCAAAACGTAATTGGTTGAAGCCGCTTCCATTGATTTCCTGACTGCGAATCCCGCTCAGTTTTTTAGTTGCAGGAAGCTGACCTTTTACATCGAACTTGGTGGGTGAGCGCTGTGCTTCATGGATGCGCCCAGTCACAAATGGACGGTCAATATTGCCATCAAAGAAGTCAATGACAACCACTTCACCAATACGTGGTAAGAAACGTGCGCCATAGCCTTCTCCTGCCCAAGGAGTCAGTACATCCACCCAAGCCGAGTCAGTATCGTTGTCATTGCTACCTGCGCCACCGTCATGGCCATGATCATCACTACGGGTAAATAGAAAACGTACTTTAATGCGCCCCCATTCATCGACATGAATGGTTTCTCCCTCTGGTCCCATGACTTTCGCTCTTTGTGGATAGGCCATTGGTCGATGCTGTTCTGGATTATATTCAGGTGCTGTCTTGATCTGACGACGTATTAATGTCAGCTCATTACCTTGACGTTCGATATCTTCATAACCATGTTGATCCCAACGACTTTGGGTTAATAACTGGCTAACTTGCTGATGTAAATCTTTAGGTAAGTTATTTTGGTTATAGAAATTTTTAGCAATGATTAGGAACTCTTGATCTGCTCCTTCATGCTGATCAATTTCAGGATGCTCCTGTAGATTAAACCAATAACCAACTTGGCTATCACGGACACTACTATAGGCCTTAAAGTATTTGGCCTGACTCGCGTACATATTCGTAAATTGCTGATTTAATTTCTCTAGCTGATTACTACTTGAAGCGGTAGCTTGATCTTCCCCTTTTAAATCTTGCATCCAAGCGGGGCTTACGTGCCATGCTTGCTCAAGACTTAAAGTGGCTGAGTCGAAGTTATCTGAATGTGTATGCGTGGTAACAACCGAACCATTACCCTCTTCTTGTGCAAGGACATCCGGTTGCCAGCGCTGTACATGTACCGCTGTCGGCTGCAAACTTCGCACTGCAACAAAACCAGTAATACTATCTTGATATTCGGTTGCGCTACTTCTGTGATAGCGAATACTACGACGCTCTAAAGCCTCATACTGGCTATTGTCATCAATGAGTCTTAGTTTTTGAGCTTGTATGGGCGCAGTAAAATGCGGAACAAAAAGTTCTGACTCATCAATAAGCCAACTAATGCCTTCACTTCGCCATAAGCGCGTAAGAAAGTCATAGTCAGACTCATTGTGCTGCATGGTGAAAGGTCGAATATCATAGTTTTGACTTAACCCACTAAGATCAAGACTTAAACTTGCCGCAAAAAGCTGACTTTTTTCCTGCCATTCTTTAAATAATATTTCCGTGACTTCAATAATACTTTTATTCATGAAAACACGACTATTACGGCGCTTGTGCCATAAGCTTGTCGCGTCTTTTAAGGTGAGTTTATAAAGTGTTAAAGCACCGTCACTTTGACCATAACTGGCTTCTGTCACTATTCCTGTAGTTCGAAATAATTGTCCAGAATCAGTAACCTGATCAACAGCAACTTGTACCCCTATAAACTGCTTTAATGCAATTTGGGCATTCGTTGAAAGACAGATCAACTCAGCTTCCAATCCCCCATTTAGCTGATGTTGGCCTTCGATACGCTGTAAAAAAACTTGGCTATTGAGTAGCTCATTAGAAAATTGCACATGGATGGCACGTTTCTGCGCACTTAACCCTATTTTTTCCAAAACATTAAATATATTGAAAAGCATTTTTTTATAATCATAAGGATATAAAACGGCTGCACTTTATAAAAAACAGACCTATCTGTCTACAAAATTATGCGTTATTTTTATCAATTTTTTTATATTTTCACTTATTCGAAAGTAATAAAAAAGCCCAACTTATGTTGAGCTTTCCTTTAACCACTTTACATTTACTTTTTAGCAGTCTTAAATACTGGATAAAAACGGAACAATTGCCATAAACAAACCAGTAATATCAAAAGAAAATAAACAAATGACCAAACTGGTAAAGATTGGCCTAAAAAGGTCCAATCAATTGCTGCACATTCACCTGAACCGGATAATACTTCTTGTAAAACCATTTTCATTGGTAAAGCATCAATGAGGTAATTTAATCCCGGACCACAACTTGGTACTTGATCAGGTGGTAAATGTTGCAACCAGACATGACGTCCTGCCACACCGACTGACCATAAAATTGCGATACCTGCTAAAAATGCATAAAAACGTTTCACCGCGTTGGAAACCGGGTTATGTAAAAAGGCAATCAGTGCTACAAGGCCCATCGCCATTAAGCCAACACGTTGAAAAATACAGAGCGGACATGGCTCTAAACCTTTTACATGTTCCAGATACAACGCAAAAGACATGCCGACAATACTTGCTAAAACAAGTAGTCCACTCACCAAACGGTAACTTAATCGCATGTAAAACCTCGTTTTATTATCGATATTGTTCAAGATATTGATCAAAACTGACCTGAGTATCTTGTTCAAGTTGTTCTTGCTGCTGTAAAGATTGTGCAGCCAATTGTTCAAAATGTTTCAAAGTGTCCACACTAAGCTCATGCTGTTCATAACTTTCCGCATGTAACTGAGCCATGTGGCTACCAAAACTCCAAGTTCCACCATGCTTTAACGTATCGTCAATAACATGTGCAGACAAAGTCTCATCAACTTCATCAATTCGTGCTTGCATGACCGCTAAAGCTGAACTATACAAGTCCGTTGCGTAGGTCTGATCGAGTAACTGCGCACAATCTTGCATTTTTGCAATATACAGACGTGCCCAATCTTCGATGTGATATGACCCAGTTAAATCTGTAATGGTTGCGTTCGGCGCTCGGCCTCGGTTCACCACTTCTGTCTGATTTTTCTCAACCAAGTCTTGCTCTGGACCTAACAAATCTGGGCTATCACTTAGCAAACAATAAAGTGCTAACACTTCAAGGAAGCCTGCTGTCGTTTCATCAACGCCAATTGCCGAATATGGATTTACATCAACAGCACGTAATTCAACATAACCCACCCCTCGATTTTTCAAAGCTTGTGACGGTGTTTCACCTGCTTGAGGCACCTGTTTTGGACGTACTAGACTGTAATATTCATTCTCGATCTGTAAAACATGATCATTTATTTGCAACGGCTCACCAGATGCATCATTTAACCCTAAACGGCTAAATGGCGGGTAAGGAGAATGAACGGCTTTTTGTAAACCATCCAGATAGCCAGTCAAATTGTTGTAATGAATGCCTAAGCTTTTTTGAGCCGAGTTTTGATAACCCAATCGTCCCATACGGAGTGCTGTAGCATACGGCAAATAGTATGAACCTTTGATTAAAGGCAACAAATGATGTTTATGTCCGGTCAAGAAACAGCGACATACTGTTGGACTCGCACCCACCAAGAACATCACTAATGGTGTTAAACGAATGAAGTTACGAATAAGCCCAAAATAACGATGGCTACGATAATCCTGCAAACTTAATGATTTTAATTGTTCGTCAGTTTCGTGAGCTTGTAGCTCAGCAAAAAGTGTATCTGGGAAAGATAAGTTGTAATGCACCCCTGAAATGGTCTGCATACGACGACCATATCGAATTCCTAACCCACGGCGATATAGTGTTTTAAAACGACCAATATTAGAGGTGCCGTATTGTGCTAGACGAATCCGTTCTTCATTGTCGTCTAACATACATGGCATCGAAAGTGGCCAGAGTTTTTCACCATTTTCTAAATGACGGTGCACAACCGCATGAATATCGGTGAGCTCATGCAAAGCTTCTTCAATCGTTGGCTTAGGTGAAGTAATAAACTCCATCAACGCTTCTGAATAATCAGTCGTAATTTGTGGATGTGTTAAAGCTGAACCTAATGCCTTCGGATGTAACTCTTGCGATAAGAACCCATTACTTTGCATACGTAGGCTTTCACGCTCTATTCCACGTAACATGCCTTGTAGTAGCGACGAATCCACCCAAGCAGGAATAACTGATTGAGATGGTGTAGTGGGTTGACTCATGCATTTGCTCGCTTATTAAAGATCACTATATACAAAATCGTGAGATGATACGGCTATTTATATAATCACATCATTCCAGTTTGGCAATTTTTATCACAATCTTGTTATTTAAGACACGAAAGAATTGTGATTTTATTGAAGAATAATTGCTAAAGAGTTGTCAATATCATGAACGAACAAGACATTTTAAATTTCTGGTTTTCTCCTGAACACCGTTCACTTTGGTTTGCGAAAAGTGATGATTTTGACAAAAAAATCCGTGAAAATTTTTCTGATGTTCATCGACAGGCAACTCAAGCAGAACTCTGGTCTTGGCGAAAAACAGCAGAAGGCCGTTTAGCAGAGATTATTGTACTAGACCAATTTTCTCGCAACATCTATCGTGATCAGCCTCAATCTTTTGCTTATGACAGCTTGGCATTAGCGTTGGCACAAGAGGCAATTAGTTTGCAACTCGATGCACAGCTTAATCCAGAGCAACGTTCTTTTTTATATATGCCGTTTATGCATAGTGAATCAAAATTGATTCATGAGTTTGCCTTAAAATTATTTCAACGCCTCGGCAATGAAATTAATTTAAGCTTTGAGAAAAAGCATAAAGTCATTATTGACCGTTTTGGACGCTATCCTCATCGCAATACTATTCTCGGACGTGTTTCTACTCCAGAGGAAACCGAATTTTTATTAGAACCAAACAGTAGTTTTTAAAGTTTCTTAATTCTTAATGCTGAGTCATTATTTTTTAATGCTCAGTCGGGAGTTCATCATGAAATATCTCTCTCTTTGTTTAGCTTTAGGCACTGCCTTAACCTTAACTGCATGTGCAACCACTCCAAGTAAACCAAGAACCTTTGATCAGCTTGGCCAGTTTTCAGCATATCCTTTAAATGCCCAAACGTTTCGTATTAGTTTTCAAGCCGATTCAAATATGAGTTATGGCAGAGCTGAAGAAATCACCTTGGTGAAATCTGCACAAACGACCGTACAAAAAGGTTTCCGCTTTTTTAAAGTACTCAATGACCCAAGTAATCAGAGTCAAAAACCACCACGTCAGGCTGTGATTTATCCATCTGCTCCAAGTTTTTATCCTTATGGCTATGGTCGACGCTATCCAGGTTTCTGGCATGATCCGTTCTATGATTACCCACAAGTGGTCAATATCGATCCTGTTCAAGTGTCGTATACTATTGAATGTTATCGGGATCAAAAACAGGCTCCTCAGGACGCTTTTGATGCAACCTTGATCTTGAAGTCAATCGGCCAAAAATATGGATTGAGTCCGACAGGAGCGCTGTTGCCACCGCCTGAGCCGCCAGTAAAACAAAAATGAATAGGATAAATGTATGAGCATGGTAGAAGAAGTCCACCACGTGCCCAGTCTTAAACGTAGCAAATATTTTGCCACTCTAGCGCTAATTATCGTCGTTGTGCTGTGGGTTGCACTGATGGTTGCCGACCGGTTTCTGCCAGAGTACACAGATTTTATTCATATTTTAATGCTGGGTGCTGAAGCAGGTGTAGTCGGTGGTTTAGCCGACTGGTACGCGATTACGGTTCTGTTTCGTAACCCATTTGGTAAGCTGCCAATTCCTAAGTTTTTACGTGACCACACCGAGATTATTCCACGCAACAAGGCACGTATTGCAGAGTCAATGGGCCGTTTTGTACAAGAAAATTTTCTTTCGCCTCAAGTGGTTGAACGTAGCTTAGAAAAAACTGACTTAAGCCTCGCAATTGGTCAATGGTTAGCAAGTCCACAAAACAATACACAAGTGGTAGAGCTCATTCAGCAAACTGTACCGAAAATTTTTGAATTTGTTAGCCAAGAGCAAATTGCCAATTTTGTGCAAAATAATAGCGTGCAGTGGGTACGTAACACTCAAGTCAATAAACTCGCAAGTGAAATGCTGCGTGCAGTATTGGAAAATGATTTCCACCAAGATGTATTACAGCGTGGTCTCGATATCGCTCATGAGTGGGTGGTACAAAATCCGGATAAAACTCGTGAATTAACCAGAAAAATGTTTAAAGCGTTGGGCGTATGGTCTCTTGCAAGAGGTGCAAGCTGGATTGGTATTGATGTTCAACAACGCACCATCGACTCCTTGGTTGAAAAAGTAGAATCGATGCTGGCAGATCATGAACACCCATGGCGACAAGAAATTGAAACCATAGCTCATTCACTCATGCTTGAGCTGGCGAAACCAGACAGCATTGCGAGTCAGCGCCTTAACAGCGGTAAGGATGCGCTGCTAGACAGTCCGCAAGTTCTAAATTTTATTAGTGGGGCTGTCACGATTCTGTGTGATGCCATTAAAGAAGATTTAATGAAAGAAGACTCTGGCATTGCAATGAACTTAAGAGCGGCAATCCAGCAACTGGGTGAAAACCTTATTCAGAATGTAAAAGTACGTGAAGTTCTCAACAAAGAAATGACAGGACTTGCTATGAATTTTACGGAACAATATAGCCATAAAATCATACGCTATGTGAGTGAGCGCATTCATGAATGGGATTCGCGTGAAATGATTGGAAAAATTGAAAATGAAGTCGGTGGCGACTTACACATGATTCGAGTGAATGGCGTTGTAGTCGGTGCATTTATTGGTTTGACACTCGGTGTAATTCGGGCAGTGATTGAATCAATTTTATAACTTTAAATATTTTAAAAAAGAGAACAATATGCTACAGCTAATGTCAAAATTGGCCACTCAAGGCGTAACTATTTTTAGTACCATGACGGCACTGGCACATCGTCTAGGTGCACTCAACCTGTCACAAGGCTTTCCAGATTTTCCGGCACCACAAGCCCTGCTGGAAGCCCTATCTCAGGCGACTTTAGCTGGACATAATCAGTACCCGCCCGGCGATGGTATTCTCGGTTTACGAGAGCAACTCGCTTTACAATTTCAACAGCGCGATCAGCTTCAACTTGATCCTGTAACTCAAATCACGATTACGCCCGGCGCAACCATTGCAATTTTTTGTGCCATACAGGCATGCATCACTGCAGGTGATGAAGTGATTATTTTCGACCCAAGTTATGACAGCTACGGCCCTTCTGTCGAGTTAGCAGGCGGCAAAGCGGTTCATATTGCCCTGCAAGCCCCTGACTTTAGGGTGAACTGGCAACAAGTTAAAGATCTGATTAATGACAAAACCCGAATGATTGTGGTGAATACTCCTCATAATCCAACAGGTACGATCTGGGCAAAACAAGATTGGTTAGAGCTTATTGAACTGATTCGAGATAAAAATATTGTAGTTTTATCTGATGAGGTCTATGAACACCTAGTTTTTGATGGTCAACAACACTTTAGTGCATTGCATTTTCCAGAGCTCAGAGAGCGTAGTTTTGTGATTGGGTCTTTTGGAAAAACCTTTCATGTGACAGGCTGGAAAACAGGTTATTGCGTCGCCTCACCTGAGTTAATGCGTTTATTCCGCCAGATTTACCAATATGCAAATTTCTGTGGCACGACACCTTGCCAAATTGCTCTAGCTCAATACATGGAACAACATCCAGAACATATTCAAGAGCTTTCGCAGTTTTATCAAACTAAGCGAGATCGGTTTAATCAGGCGATTCACAATAGTCGTTTTTTACTAAAACCATCTCAAGGTACTTATTTTCAAAATCTCGATTACAGTCAAATTAGACCCGACTTAAACGATGTGGAAATGTGCCAATTTTTAGCTGAGCAACATAAGATCGTGGCTATTCCAGTTTCGGTTTTCTATCAGCAAGCGCCTGAGTCTTTACGTTTGATTCGATTCTGCTTTGCAAAAAATGATGAAACTCTGCAAAAAGCAGGAGAAATCTTGAATGAATGTTAATAAATTTAGCCACTTAGCACTGTAAAAACACTACAAGTCATTCGCTCCAACTATGCTAAGTTGAATATCCGCCCCGCTCATCAAAGAGATGGGCGATGGAGAATACATGCCACCAAGACAGTCTTTAATTCATCAGCAAAATCTATGGAAAGCATTTTTTGTTTTCTTATTGCCCCTCATTGCAACCAATATTTTACAGAACTTGTCGGGAACGATTAACACCATCTTTGTTGGTCAAATGCTGGGAGTAGACGCGATTGCTGCCGTCTCGGTTTTTTTCCCTATTTTATTCTTACTTCTCGCTTTTATTATCGGGATATCAACGGGTACTACTGTTTTAGTTGGGCAAGCATGGGGTGCGCAAAATATAGAGAAAGTTCAAAGTGTGGTTGGCTCTACCCTATTTATGACACTGATTGGTGGGGTAATTACCGCGATTATCGGTGTGTTTTTTGCCCACGATATTTTAGAGTTATTAGGTACAGATCCAAAGGTGATGCATCTTTCTTTGCCTTATGTGCAATGGATGCTTGCAGGTAGCCCGCTTCTGTTTGTATATATTATCTATACATCAATTTTACGTGGTGTAGGCGATAGTACTACCCCTTTGCTGGCCCTTGCTTTAACCAGTGTGATTGGCTTAGTGATTACCCCGATATTGCTTAAAGGTTATTTTGGTTTACCCGCTCTAGGGATTATTGCGCCAGCAATCGCAACGATTACGGGCTATGTAGCTATTTTGATTTTTCTCGCAATTTATCTGAACAAGAAAAATCATCCACTCCGGCCGAATCGTCAGCTTCTGCAACATATCCGTCATAATCCAGAACTGAGCAAAATCATTTTGCGCTTAGGTGTCCCAACCGGTATTCAAATGATTACCACCTCAATGGCAGGCTTGGTTATTGTTGGGTTAGTTAATCGTTATGGATCACATGCTACAGCAGCGTATGGTGCAGTGAATCAGGTACTCAACTACATTCAGTTTCCTGCCTTATCCATCTCAATTGCAGCTTCAATTTTTGCAGCACAAGCGATTGGTGCGGGCAAATCAGATCTATTAGCACGGGTAACCCGCACAGCTTTAGGCATGAACTTCTTATTTACAGGTGCCTTAATTGCACTTGGCTATTTATTTTCAAAATATTTAATGGCTTTGTTTATTACCGACCCAACTGTGGTGGTATTAGGGCAGCAACTTTTATTCATTGTACTTTGGGCAATTTTATTCTTTGGTGCAGGTGCGATTTTTGCATCGATTATGCGTGCCAGTGGAACTGTGACTGTCCCAATGCTAATCAATATCTCGGCTATTTTATTTATTGAAATTCCATGTGCTTATTGGTTTAGCTCAATATGGGGCCTTAAAGGCATCTGGGTTGCCTATGCCTTGGCATTTGTCAGTTTATGTATTATCCAAGGCCTGTATTACCAATTTATCTGGAAGAAAAAGAAGATCAAAGTTCTTATTTAGAACGATCTAAACCATATAAAAAAAGCCATCGATTGATGGCTTTTTTAATTTAAATCTTATTTCATCCATTTGGTCACAATGGTTGAAGCACGTTGATATCCTGTTGGGAACAAACGCTGAAAAGCATCAAGAATTTTTGCGTCACTACCAATCAATAAACGGCGTTTATTTTTCAAAACGGCATCCAAGATTTGACGTGCAGCTTCTTCTGGTGGAGTACGTAGTAACTTGTCAAAGTTTTGAATTGATTTCGTCGGGTCCATACCCAAACTACTCAAGCTATCACTCATTTTTGCCGCTTTAGCAATATTGGTGCGAATTCCCCCCGGATGTACGCACAAAGAGCTCACGCCACTTTTTTCGATATCTAGTTCTTGGCGTAATGATTCGGTAAAACCGCGTACAGCAAATTTAGTCGCGTTATAACCAGATTGAGTCGGTTGAGCAGTCAGACCAAATAAGCTTGAGATGTTAATAATATGGCCGTCTTGAGTCTGCTTAATGAACGGTAAAAATTCTTTAGTCCCGTAAACCACACCCCAGAAGTTAATTCCAACAATCCACTCTAAATCTTCGTAGGTTGCACCCTCAACAGTAGAACCTAATGCTACGCCAGCGTTGTTAAAAATCAGGTTAACAGAACCGTGATCTTGTACAGTTTCTTGCGCCCACTGCTTTACCGCTTCGCGATCAGACACATCAAGCTTTTTGGTGGTAACAGTAATATCACTGTACGGTTTTAAAAGCTCGACAGTTTGTTGTAATCCTTTTTCATTAATATCACTCAACGAAAGATGGCAGCCCTGTTTTGCCAAAAGAATTGCTAACTGTTGCCCAATGCCAGAACCTGCGCCCGTAATTGCAGCGACTTTGTTTTTAAAATTTTTCATTGTCCATCCTTTGTTTTTCGATATTTGCACAATCGGTTCATTGCATGTGCAGTTTAGACATCTTCAATATAATTTTGACAATACACATTGTCAATATAGTACACTGTAATTTCAGATAGAATGGCACAATTCTTCTGAGCGCTTTATCATAGTGAGCATATTGGGCTAAAACCTATAAATTAGGAAACGACTTATTTATGACGACTAACGACTCAACCAGTAAAAAGAAAACAAAAAGTGTGAGTAAAGAACGTCAGTTCAAAGGGTTATCTCTATCTGAACGTAAAGAGGCACGCCGCGAAAAACTGATTGAAGCAGGCATTGCGACCTACGGAACGCTCGGTTTTTTTTCAGTGACGGTAAAAGATGTCTGCCAAGAGGCAAAACTCACAGAACGTTATTTTTATGAATCATTTAAGAAGAGTGAAGATTTATTCCAAACCATCTTTTTAAAAATGATTGAAGAATTACAGCAAAATCTGATGCAAGCCGTGATTAAAGCTGCACCCGATCCAGAAAAAATGGTTGATGCAGGTTTAAGAGCACTGCTGACTACCTTAAAAGATGACCCAAGATTAGCTCGCATCGTCTATGTCGATGCAGTTCTGGTACAAGAATTACATAATCAAGCCACCATTCAAGAAACACTTGCGCAATTTGATCGCATGATTCAGGCCTTCGTTATGCTGACCATGCCGCAAATTCAACACCATGAAAATGAGCTATCTTTAATCGCAACTGGTTTGAATGGATATGTCACTCAAATTGCGATTCGATGGGTCATGGGTGGCTTTGAGCAGTCTCTTGAGCAGGTTTTAACCGCATGCCGTATCGTTTTCTTATCTTTATTAGCTCAAGTTTCAAAATAATATTAAAGTTTTTTGACAGCTATAAATGGGACAAACCAGTTAAACCTTTAACATAGTAACTTATTGAATGATTTTAAGAATTCTCTAAGTTATATGTCATAATTTGGTCATACCTTTGCCTTGGTTTTGTCACAAATTATTGCTAAATTCAATTTTATAGACTTTTCTGCAATGAAATTGTCATAATTAATCTTTGTAATAAGCCTGTCATAACTACAAAACGGTTCACCGTTAAATCTATAGGATATTGCGTTGTGAAAGATGACTACATTTTAATTGTCGATGATGAGCTTCCTATTCGCGAAATGATCCATACTTCTTTGGACATGGCAGGCTTTCAATGTTTACAGGCAGAAGATGCCAAACAGGCTCATCAAATTATCGTCGACCAACGTCCGGCGCTTATCTTGCTTGATTGGATGTTACCTGGAGGCGTAAGCGGTGTCGATTTATGTCGCCGCTTAAAACGCGATGAGAACTTAGCAGAAATTCCAGTGATTATGCTCACCGCTCGCGGAGAAGAAGACCACAAAGTACAAGGTCTTGACGCGGGTGCAGATGACTACATGACTAAGCCTTTTTCAACACGTGAATTGGTTTCACGTATTAAGGCAGTCCTGCGTCGTGCTAATGCATTAAGTGGTGAAAAAACAATTGATGCCAATGGTTTAATTCTTGATCCTGTGAGCCAGCGTGTTAGCTTTGGTAACAGTATTTTAGATATGGGTCCAACTGAATATCGCTTACTTGCATTTTTTATGACCCATCCGGAGCGTGCATATACGCGTGCCCAGTTGCTCGATCAAGTATGGGGCGGTAATGTATATATTGAAGACCGCACTATCGATGTGCATATCCGTCGTTTGCGTAAAGTGCTAGAACCTTTTGGTGTTGACCGATTTGTTCAGACCGTACGTGGAACTGGCTACCGTTTCTCTACACGTGCAGATTTAGCCGCAGGTTAACCAAGATTTATGTATGAACCCTACCCCGTCCCTGAACAGGTACGTGAACAAAAGCTTTCTCGCTACAGTAGTTTATGGACGTTTGCCAAACAAGATTTACGGCTTTTATTATTTTTTCTAATCATTGCCGGTTTAGTCGGTTTAGGCGTCGGGTATTTCTGGAGTTGTATTTTTATCGCCTTCGTGGTGTTTTTTACACTCCAGTTGCGTTCTTTATATCTGGTCAATGACTGGATTGCGAATAAACCTTATGACGTTCCTCCAAATCTTAATGGGATTTGGGGGGCATTATTATTTAACGTCTACCGTGCTCAGCGCCAAGAACGAATTGTTCAGGCCGAAATGGTTGGTTTAATTGACCGAGCACAGTCTTCATTAGTTGCGCTTGCTGAAGCGGTTGTACTCATTGATGACCAACATCAAATCGAATGGTGGAACCCTGCAGCTGAACGTTTGTTAGGAATCAGTCCTCTCGACCGTGGTCGTAACTTATTAACGATTTTACGTCAGCCAACCTTTATTGAATATTTTAACAATATTGATCAGGCACCCGACGGGATTAAGCTTCACTCAAATTTTGATGATGACCGCTATGTGCAGGTTAAACTCACAAGATTTGGTGGAGAAAGTCGTTTATTAGTCGCTTACGATGTGACTCGCATGCACAACCTTGAGCAAATGCGTAAAGACTTCGTCGATAATATTTCTCATGAACTTCGTACCCCGCTAACCGTACTCAGTGGTTACATCGAAACGTTTACCGATCAGGAAGATATTAGTCCACGCTGGAAACGTGCGTTTGATCAGATGCAGTCTCAAACTAAGCGTATGAATGCTTTGGTGAATGATTTACTGCTGTTATCAAATTTAGAAAATAATAAGAAAATTGCGAAAAATCAGATTATTGAAATGCCGAGCTTAATGAATCAACTCTTTGATGATGCTCAGGCCTACAATGCCGATTATGGACATACGCTCAATTTACATATTGATAGCCACTGTGACTTGATTGGTTCTGACATGGAAATTGCCAGTGCATTTAGTAATTTAATTACCAATGCCATCAAGTACACACCAAAAGGTGGAACGATTACGATTGGCTGGCACGACGATGGCGAACATGCTTACTTTAGTGTACAAGACACAGGTATTGGTATTAACCCTAAGCATTTGCCACGACTAACTGAACGCTTCTATCGAGTTGACAGTGACCGTAGTCGCCAAACAGGTGGTACAGGTTTAGGTCTTGCGATTGTAAAACACGTGCTGATGCAACACGGCGCGTATTTAGATGTGCAGTCTAAAGAAAACGAAGGATCAACATTTACCGCAGTTTTTCCAAAAGAAAGACTATATAACATGACTTAAAATTATCCCCCGTACATATAAAAAGCCGACTTATGAAAAGTCGGCTTTTTTGTATTAGTTAAAACCAATTTACTTAAAATTAGAGCAATACGATTTGCTCTGATTTTTCTCAATTACGTTTAAAAAACTAGTGGCAAACGTATTGCTCTGGCGCAATGCATCGCGATGATCTCCGCCATCAATTGTTTGATAGATAGTTGGTTTTTTTAATTTACATAACTGTTGGTAATAAGCTGATGTCCCTCTAGGGTCGACTAAATGATCTTTAGAACCTTGAACAATCATTAACGGTACAGTAGGCACCATATTTTCAATGGACTGTTGTTTTAGATAAGCCAAAAGAGGTTTTAAGTCTGCATCAGGTCGAAATATGCTCGAAGGCGATTTCTTCAAATCAGATTGGAGTTCAGATAAACAGCGACTACGTGCTTGAGTCAGCACCGTGTTCATTTCTGGACTAACTAAATTTTCAGGAACAATACTTGGCTCCGCTGCTTGTGCTCCCAACAACACAATTGGGAAAAATGCGGCTACACTAGGTTCTGGATTTGGGTGACTCAACACATATTCTGCAATGCCTTCATATTGATAACCACCCGGAGCAAGTGCAATCGCTCCTTTTAAATCTAATTCGGGAGCATCTTTCTGACCATAAGCCGCCACTGTAATTGCCGCAGCTCCACCCTGACTATGCCCCATTACCAACCACTGTTTATTAAAATCTTTAGGCTTAAGCACATGTAATGCCCGCACAGCATCGACCACCGTATGTAGCTGGCTCTTTGCATTCATATAAGGATGTGCACCTAAAGTACCTAAGCCTTGATAGTCAGGTGCGACAACTGCATAGCCACGTGCCAACCAACCATCTAAAGCTTTAGAAGCAACTTCTTGATATGTATGAACTGGTCCACCAACATAATCACCCGAAGGTGCACAGGTATCAGCAACTCCTGTCGTGCCATGTGCCCAAGCAAGTATCGGCCAGCCATTTTTTGGTGGTGTTCCTTTCGGTAATAAAATAAAAGCCGATGCCACGATGGGTTCGTTCTGAATACCTCGACTACGATAATTGACTAACAAACGTTGATCGGCATGAGGAAATAAATCCGTCACTTTTTGTTGTTCTATAGAGAGTATTGAACCCGGTTTTTCGCTCACAATTTGCTTACCCAAATCTGTAATTGGAGCAGCCATAGCAGAACCTGACACCAAACAAGCACTGCTAAATAAAATTTTTAAAAAAGAATTACTTTTTCTAATCAAGGGATTACTCCTCTATTATTAATATTACATCTATTTAAATAATTAATTTATAAAATATAAATTACCATAAAATTATCTATATTTATATTCAATAACTAAATACTTTGAATATTATTGCTGAAATTTAATAAAAAAACTTTTAAGAATATCTAGTATAAATATAGTTGCAAAAAATTAATCCCATTTAAATAATAAAAAATATATGCTGATATTTTCTTAATTACGATAGTGATTAAAATGTCAAAACAATATAAATTTATACCGTACCTGATTTGTCTTATTCTCGGTTCTCTACCTATCCATAGCTTTGCAGACATACAAGTCTATGGTCCTGGTGGCCCAGCCCCAGCAATGAAAGAAGCTGCCAAACAATTCACCAAAAAAACGGGGATAGCAGTCCATGTGACTTCCGGCCCAACTTCTCAATGGTCTGATAAAGCGAAATTAGATGCCGATGTGATCTATAGTGGTTCCGAGGCGATGATGTCTGATTTTGAAAATGCTTTTTCTGAACAAATTATAAAAGACTCGGTGGAACCTTTATATTTACGTCCCGCAGCGATTTTAGTGAGAAAAGGAAATCCTAAAAATATTAAAGGATTTAAGGATCTCACTAAACCCGGTGTTAAAGTTTTAGTTACGCATGGTGCAGGTCAAGTCGGTATGTGGGAGGATATTGCGGGTAGAACCGGAAATATTCAATTAACAAAATCTTTTCGAAAAAATATTGTCACCTACGCTGCCAACACAGGTATTGCCAAGAAAAATTGGGAAGAAAATAGCAGCTACGATGCTTGGCTAGTCTTTAATATTTGGGGAATTAGTAACCCAGACGTAGGGCAAATTATCCCTATCGAGCCAGAGCTAGTTGTCTATCGCGATACAGGTGTAGCATTAACAAAACATAGTTTAAAAGATGCTGAAGCGAAACGTTTTGTAGAGTTCTTATCGTCTCAGCAAGGTAATATTATTTTCAAAAAATATGGTTGGACTAAATAATTTAAAATTATTATTTCGGCTCTATCTAGAATATATTCGTTTTTAAGTTGAATATAATAACGACTTAATTTTTGTATTAAAAAAATAAACCCTGAATAATTAAATTCAGGGCTTATTTGTATTATACAGGCTATAAAAGTGATTAAACTGTATGACCCATGCGCTCGCCCATTACAACCACAGACTCAGCTTTAAAACGTTGTTCCCATTCGATCTTATCTTTTTCAAATAATATAACTGCGGTAGAACCTAAATAAAAACGTCCAAGCTCAGCACCTTTTTCTAGCTTTAACTGATGATGCTGTAATTCGATACGACCTGAAGGTTTCACTTTACCTGTTGCCACAGTTTCAATACCAGCAACAATCATTGCACCCACTAAAACAACCGCCATACGGCCAAGTTCAGTATCAAACAAACACACCATACGTTCATTACGAGCAAATAAACCCGGTACATTTTCCGCAGTGACTTGATTTACCGAAAATAGCTCGCCGGGTACATATAACGTTTCTGTTAATGTCCCTGCAAAAGGCATATGCACACGATGATAATCACGCGGTGACAAATAAACTGTAGCGAACTCACCGTCTTGGAATGGCTGAGCAAGCTGTGGATCACCAATGAGTTTCTCTACAGAAAAGCTTTGGCCTTTGGCTTGAAATACTTCACCCGCAGTGATTTTACCAATTTGGGAAATCGCACCATCTGCTGGAGACACGATGCTATCTGCATTTTCATCAACTAGACGTACACCTTCTTTTAATGCACGGGTAAAAAAGTCATTAAAAGATTTATATTTCAATGCATTGCCTTGTTCAGCGATTGATAAATCAATCCCATATTTGGTTTTAAATGCATGAATAACAGCGGCTTTCACAACTGGATTTTCACTCGCCGCCACTTTACCTATCACACGGCTCAATTGATGCTGTGGTACAAGATTTTGTGCCTTAATAAATAATTCTTTTTTTAATCGAGATGTGAAACTCACGACGGTGATTCTCCAGTAATAATAGGACTATCGAGGCGATTGCCCCATTCACTCCACGCACCATCATAGGCTTTTGCTTCCCAGCCCAAGAGTCTAGCCAGAATATAGGCCAAACCGGAACGGTGATGTGACTGGCAGTACACAACTACAGGTTGATGTAAATCAAACCCCAGTTGTTCAAGGCGCTGCCGCGTGCGTTCAAGCGGATGCAATTTTAGATGATTTTCACGATTAAGTGCAGTACTCCATTCAAAATGGAGAGCATTTGGAATGTGACCGCCGCGTCGCGCTGCTAAACGGACACCACTATATTCATCACTCGTGCGGCAATCCCACAATTGCACATTTTCTTGCTCAACTTGTTTGCGCAGCTCTTCATAGTTCACTCGGAACTGAGCAGCATGCGATAAATCAATCTGAATTAAGTCTGCAACAGGAGAAACTTTTTCGACTTCTGCTGTGGTTGGTAGCCCTGCTCCTAACCATGCATGGATACCGCCATTAATTAAACTGGTACGGGTGAATCCTAAGCAATGCAAATTCCAGATTAAACGCCCAGCCCATGCTCCGCCTTCATCGTCATAGACCACAACATGATGATTAGGTGAAATATTCAATTTTTCAATCAGTGCTTGTAAGCCCGCTTCATCCGGCAAAACACCAGTAGCTTCTTCATGTTGAGCTACCAACCATTTTGGTTGTAAGTGAATGGCATGTGGAACATGAAGTTGTTCATAAACCGATGCACGGCTCAAATCTACAACGCGAATAAATTCATTGCCTAAATAAGGCACTAACTCTTCTGCTTCTATTAATAAACCGAGTTTAAAATCAGGGAGTATCATCGTCATGGTTTCTTTTTATACCAGCTTAATTTCATATTAGCATAAGCATATATCTAACAAACTCTGATTTTCTGCTACGCTTTAGCAGAAAATCAGATATCAGCATTCTCACTTTTAAAAATAAAAAATAGCGAGACTACTTTTTACTTAAACCACTTCTTCAAGTTCTTCGATTTCAAAAACCTGACGTAAATAGGCCAAGAACGTATCATTATCAGTCATGGTCTTACCTGGACTGTCAGAGATTTTCGCAACAGACTGACCATTACATTCAACAAGTTTCAACACAATATTGAGCGGCTTTTGGCCCATATCATTGGTTAGGTTAGTTCCAATACCAAAACTCACCTGAAAACGATCTTTAAAGTATTGATGCAACTCCCATGCCTTTGGCAAATTAAGACCATCACTAAAGGTCAGCATTTTGGTTTTGGTATCAATTTTTAATTTACGGTAGTGCGCATAAGCCTTATCACCCCATTCATACGGGTCACCACTGTCATGACGCAAACCATCAAATAGTTTGGCAAAATACAGGTCAAAATCACGTAAGAAGGCGTCCATCCCCACCACATCAGTTAGGGCAATTCCTAAATCTCCACGATACTCTTGCACCCATGTTTCTAAAGCAGCTTTTTGGAAATCACGTAAGCGGACATCAAGCGCCTGAAACGCTTGTAGGAATTCATGAGCCATGGTTCCAATTGGTGTAATGTTAAGCTCTTTAGCCAGTAATACATTACTTGTACCACGGAACACATTTGGTACAGTTTTATGAAAAGCTGCTACGACATGTTTTTGCCATGCAAAGCTATAACGACGACGCGTACCAAAATCAGAAACTAAAAACGGTGGGTCATTCGGATGTTGAGACTTTTCATATTGCTGAATCAATTCGAGTTTTGCTTGTAAACGGCGTTCGCCTTCAGCCCAAACTTGATCTGTTTTGATACGGCTAAAATATAATTCGTTTACAATAGCCAGAACGAAAATCTCGAACATCATAGCTTGGACCATTGGTCCTTCAATATGAATATCTAGTCGGCCTTCCGCGTCAATACTTGCCTGAATAAAACGTCGTTTGAGTTGGAATAATTCTAAATAATCGACAAAGTCACTTTTAATAAATCGTAATTTTCGTAAATATTGTAGCTCGTCTTCTTTATATTTGAGATTACATAAATGGTCGAGTTGCTCGTTTAAGTCATCCAAAATATCCACTAACGGATAAACTGTATCTTCTAAGTTTCTGCAACGAAAATGATAGACACTATGTGTTTGCGGGAATTTATGCAAAACCACTTGTAGCATCGTAAATTTGTACAAGTCTGTATCTAGTAAAGAATGGATAATTGGAGACATAGTCAATGATTATTCGCTTGCTTCTTAGCATTAAAGCATATTTTTATGGATGAATTGCGAGGTTTTATACCATTGTTGCAGTTCCATGAAATTTCCTTTTAAAAATCATTTAATTTAAATTCTGCTAAACTACATTAATTCAATTAATTATAGAAATTTGCTTTAACTATGCGCGCTTTAATACAACGAGTTCTTGAAGCCAAAGTGGTCGTAGACGGTGAAACTACAGGCGAAATCCAACACGGCCTACTGGTGTTTTTAGGCATTGGCCGAGATGATACTTTGGCTATTGGCCAAAAGCTTATTGATAAGATTTTGAAATATCGAATCTTTGATGATGAGCAAGGCAAAATGGGCTGGAATGTATCTCAAGCAAATGGTGGAATCCTGCTTGTGTCACAATTTACCTTGATGGCACAAACACAAAAGGGATTACGTCCAGATTTTGGTCCAGCAATGCCACCTAGCGACGCAAAAGCTTTATACGAGCAATTGGTTGAATATGCGCATTCTCAATTTGAAAAAGTTCAAACTGGAATATTTGCTGCTGACATGAAAGTACATTTAATAAATGATGGTCCAGTGACATTCAATCTGGAAGTTGAAGCATAAATATAAAAAAACTCCCAAAACGGGAGTTTTTTATAGCTGGATATTAGCGACCAGTTTTCTCTTTAATAAAAGCACGCGCCTGACGTACTTTATCTTTTACTGGTTTTGGTAACTTAGGTGGAATGAGCTTAGCAACTTGGTTAAACCATACCAATAGGCTGAAGTCACCTTCCATTTTAATACTGCCTTCTTGCATCCCCGTCATAAATGCTGTTGGGTCACCTTTGATCAAAGTTTTTACACCTTGCTCACTGTCTGCAAATTGCAAAATAAAATCAGCTTTTTCAGGTGAGCCAGCGACTGTATCGATGTGACCATTGTTAATAATAATTTGGCGAGCAACACCTAAATCTGTACCGATCTGAATACGGAAAGCACGGTCATGAATCAGTTCAATAAACTTAGGGCTAGTACGCGCCAACTGCTTCATACGCAGCACTAAACCTGCTACCAATAAATCTAACGGGTCTGTACTGACATCAACGAGAGGTAACTTGACTACAGGTATAGAAGAAAGTTTCATGAACATTCACGCCTATTGTATTTTTATGAAAACTTTAGAGCAAAACTTAGCAAGGCCATACCATTGCTTATGTTTTATGCCTCAATTGATAATTTTTTAGCTGACAACGCAATCTAGATGAAACGTCAACAGACACATCTATCGTAGCATAACTGGCTATTTTTTAATAAATGCTTTGTATAATAAAAATCACGTTTCGTAAATGAAAAAGGCATGCTGTGCATGCCTTTTTACCTTTAGATAACAATTTAATTATCGGCTAGAACATTGCTGCTGATCATCTTCATATACTGGCGTGTGTTCTATATATTGGCGATTTGCCAAAGCCTTTTGTGCTTGTTTATCCTCACGTAACAAAATAAATGTAACCATTACCATCGCTAGACTTAGTGCAGTTAAATAACTATATGTGACTGGCATCTCAAAAGTGACTTGAACTCCAAAACGGACCACTTCCAATAGCCCCCAAAAGAACATCCCTGCAAGCATAAAACCAAGCCAACGACGGTAAGGAGAAAAGAAAACAGCAACAAGCGCGACAGCAATTAAGCTGAATCCGGCGATAGCGGCAAAATTCGCTGTTACCATAGAAACCTCCGTCTTAATGAAAACGTCTAAAAACATTCGGTCTTTAATACCCGACCTCATTCCAAAAACAACTTTAATTCATGATTTGTGTTGAAGCTTAGGATGCATTATGTATGTTTTTTTTTAGAAAAAAAGACCCGTTTTTTCTTAATGCGACATACTTTGTCGCAACATTCTTTTGTCATTACATTTTTGTAAAATTCAAAAAGTTCGATTCCCTATATGGCATCAATTCTGGCGTGTCATTACAAAAAAATATGCTGTTTTTAAGGATCAAAATAAGTTTTTTTCAGTTTTTTTTATTGCCTTTTTTCTGTGCAAAATTCTGTCATAACTTGCTTGTTTTTATGACTATTCTGCATAAAAAAAGCGCTACTCTGAAGTAGCGCTTAAAGCTTATCCATATAGGTTAAGCACGATTTAAATCTTTGTCATGCATACCGAGTAGATAAAGTACACCATCTAAACCCACACTTGAAATCGCTTGATTTGCATTTTGACGTACTAATGGTTTTGCACGATAAGCAACGCCCAGGCCCGCAATAGCAAGCATTGGCAAGTCGTTTGCGCCATCGCCTACTGCCATCGCTTGCTCTAGAGAAATACCCATTTTATTCGCAAGCTCGCGTAATAGCTCAGCTTTACGGGCACCATCAACAATCGCACCTTTCACTTCACCTGTTACGAAACCGTCTTGCACATCTAAGATATTGGCATGAACTTCATCAATACCCAGTTTGCCTTGTAAATATTCAGCAAAATACTGGAATCCACCTGATAAAATTGCCGTTTTATACCCAAGTGCTTTTAAAGTCGAGATCAGGCGTTCTGCACCTTCAGTAATGGTTAATCGCTCTGCAATTTTAGGTAAAACAGCGGCATCAAGCCCTTTTAATAATGCGACACGTGCGCGGAAACTTTGCTGAAAATCAAGCTCACCTTGCATCGCTCTTTCAGTAATTTCAGCAACTTGAGCGCCTACCCCTGCTTCAATCGCCAACTCATCAATCACTTCTTGCTCAATTAAGGTTGAGTCCATATCAAAACACACTAAACGGCGATTGCGTCGATAAGCGTTGTCTTCTTGAACAGCAACATCAATATTTAATTCGCTTGAAAGAAGTAAACATGCAGCACGCATAGCTTGTGCATCTAAAGTTGGGCCACTACTTAAACCAAACTGTACACATGCACGGCGTGGGAATGCGCTATCCTTTTCAAAGTCGACACGACCTGATAAACGCGTTACCGTTTCGATGTTAAAGCCTTGGCTAGACACAATTTGTGTAACCGCTTGTAAATGTGCAGCAGTGAGTTCTGGGGCTAAAGCCGTGACGATATAACGAGTACGGCCGCCTTCGCTTACCCATTGATCGTATTCTGCGCCCGTGATTGGTTTAAAGCGCACTGTTAAGCCAATATCATGTGCTAAAATCAGAATCTCTTTCATTGCCAATGCGGTCGCAGTTTCATTATCAGAAGCGACCACAATGCCTAATGTAAGTTGATTATGAATAACAGCCTGACCTACATCCAGTATTTGCAATGAATGTACGGATAGTACTTGCATTAATCGGGTAAACTGGTTTGGTTGGTCTGGTCCTAAAAAGGATATAAGAATGATTTCTCGCATGAATTGACTCTAGTCTGAGTGACAACTATTGTAAGAATCATAATCGAATTTCAATATAATTGCCTTGGAAGTTTAACTTGATTGCGCCTAGACAAGGGCTATTTGCTAGCCTACTGATCGTTAGTTTTGCATTGCATACCTTTTTATTGGTCATTGCAACGACACACCAGCTTAATGAAAACCGTGCGAGTCAAGGTCAGCTCATGACCAGTCAGCTCGTTGCAGACAGCTTATCTGAGCTTGAACCTGCCAATACGGTGTCTTTAGCTCTGATTGCCAATCGCTATGCGACCAATCCAAGTGTTGCGTCTATTCGCATTCTTGATGCTAACAAACAGGTTCTAGCAACGAGCGGAATTTCAAAAACCCGCCAAGGCGAGATTTTTGCTCGTGATGCCCTTCAAAATGAAAAGAAAGTAGGGTCTATCGAAGTTACGCTGATCCAGCCAAGTATTGGAGAAATTCTTCGTACACAATGGCTTGCAATTTTAGCTTCACTATTTTTGCATGTTTTATTATGGCTTGCCTATCGCGCGATTGCTCGTCCAACCCGTAGCGAATATTTGGCACGTATTAATGAAGAAAACCGCTTGAAGCATGAAATTCAGCAGTTAACTCAAGCATTGGCTCTAGAAAAGCAAAATACGGTCACGTTGGTTGCACAAGCACAGCAACAAGCAAAAGCTAAACCAAAGGTTCGCCCACAAACTGAAAAAACTTCAGATTCAGTTGATCAACATACTTTGGCACTCAATATCCAGTTTTATGACCCTAAACAGTTATTAAGCAGTGTTAACCAATCTGTTTCTGTGCCTTATTTCAAACTCTGTCAGCTCTTTTTAAACAAGAGTATTGAGTTGTGCGTTAAGCATTACCAATTGAAGCTAACCGATATTGAAGTGGTAGACGAGTTTAATGCCGACGGTGCGACGCTTGCGATTTCAACGTCGCATACGCATGCCGTAGAGTGTCTGCTCATGATTGGAACTGTCTTCCAACTACTCTCTGACGTTTTATATAAACGTTACCGTGAAGATAAACGTTTCGCACTGCAAACTCGTAGTGCAACGTGTAACGCTGTAGAAGCCATGCAAATTGATGCGAAAGAAGCTGCTCAACGTTTAGCACAGCATCTTCATGCCAAAGAGTCGGCTTTATATCTTGAGAATGATCAACTCAAGGCGATTCAAGACAGCTATCAACTTGTTGCAATGCCAAACCCAAGCAATGTGATGACTCGTCATGCATTTATGATCAATGGCATGAATGCAGAGTGTGCTGAACTTGCTCAAAATATCCGGACTGAAATTTTAATGGGTAAAAAATCAATCCCACAAAATGATAGTCCAAGCAGTGCAGCTTCATAAAAAATAACTGCGCATACCAGAACCTAGCCTTTTGGCTAGGTTTTTTTATTTAAATTCATAGCTTTTATTTAAAACCCCTCCTTTTTCTTATGATTTATTTGTATAAATAAATCTCGATCTATTCTTAAGTGTCACAAATTTGGATAAATCAGAATCATAGGCAAAATTATCTAAACAGCGTAAACTATGCAAAATTTATTAAATAGAAATTGTCTTACGACAAAAAAAGGTGAAAGCGAATGCCGCTGAGTCGTGTTGAAGATCTTGTCGCCGATATTCGTGCAGGCAAAATGGTTATCTTGATGGATGACGAAGATCGCGAAAATGAAGGTGATCTTGTCATTGCAGCAACGCATGTTCGTCCTGAAGATATTAACTTCATGATTACTCATGCACGTGGTCTAGTTTGTCTAACGTTAAGTCGTGAGCGCTGTAAACAGTTAAACCTTCCTTTGATGGTTGACCAAAACGGTGCCCAACATAGCACTAACTTTACGTTATCAATCGAAGCCGCTGAAGGTATTACAACAGGTATCTCAGCAGCAGAGCGTGCACATACAATTCAAACTGCTGTCGCAGCGCATGCAAAACCAACTGATATCGTACAACCTGGCCATATTTTCCCATTAATGGCACAACCAGGTGGTGTTTTACATCGTGCAGGTCATACCGAAGCAGGTTGTGATTTAACGCGTTTAGCAGGTCTTGAACCGGCTTCTGTCATTTGTGAAATCATTAATGAAGATGGCACAATGGCACGCCGTGCAGATTTAGAAATTTTTGCCGAGAAGCATGGCTTAAAAATTGGTACAATTGCGGACTTGATTCACTACCGCATGACCAATGAGCAAACGGTTGAACGTCTGGATCAAAAGACCATTCAAACAGAATATGGTTCATTTGAACTCTATCGTTATCGTGAGATTGGTAACCCGGACATTCATTTGGCTTTAGTTAAAGGCGAGCCAAAAGAAGGTGTTACAACAGTACGTGTACATGGTTTCAGTCCAATTCGCGATTTACTTAAGCTGAATAAAGCTGATGGTGAACCTGCGTGGAATCTAGACCGTGCACTACAGACGATTGCAGCGAGTGATCGCGGTGTTTTAGTCTGGATCGGACAAGATCATTTGCAAGACTTGGGACCAGCGTTGGATGATTTAAATAAGCCAAAACCGGTGAAATCCAATGCAGCACTTTCACATCAATATCAAACCATTGGTGTAGGTGCTCAAATTTTGCGTGATTTAGGTGTTGAAAAAATGAAGCTTCTTAGCTCACCATTACGTTTCAATGCTTTATCTGGCTTTAATTTAGAAGTAGTGGAATATGTCACTGCTGATCAAATCACAACGAAATAATCGAGGTTGCTATGGCAATTCGCCGTATTGAAGGTTTATTACATCTCGCAAGCGAAGGTCGTTATGCGATTTTAGTGGGTCGTTTCAACAGCTTTGTTGTTGAACACTTATTGGATGGTGCAATCGACACATTAAAACGTCATGGTGTAAATGAAGATAACATTACTGTTATTCATGCTCCTGGCGCATGGGAACTCCCGATTGTTGCTAAAAAATTAGCTACATCAAACCAATTTGATGCAATCATCGCACTTGGCGCAGTGATTCGTGGTAGCACACCACACTTTGACTTCGTTGCTGGTGAATGTGCAAAAGGTTTAGGTGTAGTCGCGTTAGAAAGCAGCTTGCCTGTCATCAATGGTGTATTAACTACTGATAGCATCGAGCAAGCCATCGAACGTTCAGGTACAAAAGCAGGAAACAAAGGTAGCGAAGCTGCATTGACTGCTATTGAAATGGTTAATTTATTAAAGGCAATTTAAAGCATGTCTCAAACACTGCAAGCCGCTTATGCAGCAAAACGTAAAGCACGTCGTTTTGCTGTACAAGGTATTTATGAGTGGCAAATGAGTCACAATCCTGTACATGAAATCGAAGCACGTACCCGTGCGGAAAATGCAATGCACAAGGTAGACTTAAACTACTATCACGAACTGCTAACACAAGTGATTGCACAGCACGAAGATCTTGATGCATTACTTGTTCCGGTTCTTGACCGTGAACTTAGTGCACTTGATGGTGTAGAGCTAGCAACATTACGCTTAGGTGCTTACGAGTTACGTGATCATTTAGAAGTACCTTACCGAGTAGTTCTAGATGAGGCTATTGAACTCGCTAAACACTTTGGTGGAGCAGATAGCCATAAATATATTAATGGCGTTCTAGATCGTTTAAGTTCAACACTACGTAGTGCTGAAAAACAACAAGCAAACTAACAGGTTTGAAGTTGATATGGCTGAGTTTTCTATTATTGACCAGTACTTTAACAGACAATCTTATACAGATGTCACCTTAGGTATTGGAGATGACTCAGCCTTAATTACCCCTCCCGCAAACCAACAATTGGTGATCTGTGCAGATACACTCGTTGCTGGACGTCACTTCCCTCTTGATACTTCTGCCCATGCGATTGGCTGGAAAAGCGTAGCTGTCAATCTTTCAGATATTGCAGCAATGGGGGCAAAACCGCATAGTATTTTACTAGCGTTAAGTCTTCCTACTATTGACCATGAATGGCTTGAAGGATTCAGTCAGGGAATTTATGACTGCTGTAATCAATTTGGGGTTGCTCTTATTGGCGGAGATACGACCCAAGGTCCACATCTGACCATTACTGTGACGGCTATGGGTTGGATTGAAGCTGGACAAGCGGTGTTACGTTCGGGCGCAAAAGTCGGTGACTATGTGTGTGTGAGCGGTCAAGTTGGTGATGCAGCATATGGTTTACAGCACCTAGGTCATCCATTACAAAAAAGACTAGACTACCCGACACCACGTTGTCAGCTTGGACAACAGTTAAAGGGACTTGCTTCTAGCATGATTGATATTTCTGATGGATTAGCCCAAGATTTAGGCCATATTTTAAAAGCCTCGCACGTCGGCGCTCGGTTACTTTTAGAAAAGTTACCGATTGATTTAACTCTACAAGAACTACCAGAACATCAGCGTTGGCAATATGCACTCGCTGGTGGCGATGACTACGAATTATGTTTTACAATAACACCGCAAAATTATGAAAAACTTTTGCAAAAACAACTAGACATTAAGATTACAATGATCGGAGAGATCGTTGAAAAAACACAACTAACTTTTGAGCATTTGGGTTCAGATTACCCATTGCAAATTCATGGATACCAACACTTTGCATAAGCCACCGATTCATTTTAAGGACATGTCTTGGTTCAACCGCTGCATCGTTTTCTGTGGAGTTGGTTTCGGATCTGGTCTCGCACCTAAAGCTCCCGGTACTTTTGGCTCTGCCTTTGCCCTACTCTTCGTTCCAATCTGGTTATCGCTTGGCTTTAACTTAAGCTTGATCGCCATCCTCATCATGTCATTGGTTGGGATTTATATCTGTGGTCAAACTGCAAAAGTTATAGATGTACACGATGATGGTCGAATTGTGTGGGACGAATTTGCAGGTCAATCTATTACCTTTCTTCCTCTGCTTTATTTACAACAAATGAATTGGATGTGGGTGATCGGGGGATTTATATTATTTCGGATTTTCGATGTTTGGAAACCTTGGCCTATACGCGTTATTGATCGTCAAGTGCATGGTGGTTTTGGTATTATGCTTGACGATATTATTGCCGGTGTATGGGCTGCTCTTTGTACACTAATTATTATCCATTCGAGTTAAATCATTAGAGTTATACATGTCAACTACCGTCATTATTCTTGCTGCTGGCAAAGGAACGCGTATGCGTTCTCAGCTTCCTAAAGTACTACAACCTTTAGCGGGTCGCCCACTTTTAGGACATGTCATTCAAACAGCAAAAAAAATACTCGCAGAAAATATTATTACGATTTATGGACATGGTGGTGACCACGTCAAACAAACTTTTTCACAAGAAAATATTGAATGGGTTGAACAAGCAGAACAATTAGGTACAGGCCATGCAGTACAAATGACCTTACCCGTACTTCCTAAAGACGGTATTTCATTAATTCTTTATGGTGATGTACCTTTAGTACGTCAAACAACGCTCGAGCAACTTGTTGAAGAATCAAGTAAAACGGGTATTGGCATGATTACTTTACATGTCGATAACCCAACAGGTTATGGTCGTATCGTTCGTCAAGAAGGCAAGATTCAAGCGATTGTTGAGCATAAAGATGCAACAGAAGCTCAGCGCCAGATTCAAGAAATCAACACCGGTATTTACTGTGTTAGCAACGCAAAACTTCATGAGTGGTTGCCTAAACTTTCAAATGAAAATGCGCAAGGCGAATATTACCTAACCGATATCGTGGCAATGGCTGTTGCAGATGGACTAGAAATCGCATCTATTCAACCAGAACTCGCATTTGAAGTTGAAGGTGTCAATGACCGTTTGCAACTGGCTGCACTTGAACGTGAGTTTCAACAACAGCAAGCAAAAGAGCTTATGCAACAAGGCGTAACTTTTGCCGACCCTGCACGTTTTGACTTACGCGGTACTGTGAAAGTTGGACATGACGTTCGTATTGACGTCAATGTGGTTATTGAAGGCGACTGCGAGCTTGGTGATTTTGTCGAAATCGGCGCTGGTTGTATTTTAAAGAACACCAAAATTGCAGCAGGCACTAAAGTTCAGGCTTATAGCATTTTTGATAGTGCGGTTGTCGGTGAAAATGCTCAAATTGGACCATTTGCACGCTTACGCCCAGGCGCTAAATTGGCAAATGAAGTACATATTGGCAATTTTGTGGAAGTTAAAAACACAACAATTGGATTGGGTAGTAAAGCTAACCATTTCACCTATTTAGGTGATGCAGAAATCGGTGCTGAATCAAACATTGGGGCAGGTACGATTACTTGTAATTATGACGGTGCAAATAAACACAAAACCACTATTGGCGATGCCGTTTTTATCGGTTCTAATAGCTCGCTGGTTGCTCCGGTGACCATTGGGAATGGCGCTACAGTTGGTGCGGGTTCTGTGATTACGAAAGATGTAGCCGAACAAAGTCTCTCCTTTGAACGTGCGCAACAAATTTCAAAAGCAAATTATCAACGTCCCCAAAAGGTTAAAAAATAAGAGGATTGAAGTATGTGTGGTATCGTCGGAGGCGTTGCAGAACGTTGTGTAACCGAGATTTTAATTGAAGGTTTAAAACGTCTTGAATACCGTGGTTATGATTCTGCGGGTGTTGCTTTATTAAATAATCAACAAATTTTACGTGAGCGCCGTGTAGGTAAAGTCATCAACCTTGCAGATGCTGTTGCTGAACACCAGCTTACAGGGGCGATCGGGATTGCACATACACGTTGGGCAACGCACGGTAAACCAACTGAAAATAATGCTCACCCGCATATGTCTGGTAAGGTTGCTGTTGTACATAACGGTATTATTGAAAACTATCAAGAATTAAAAGATGACCTTCAAGCTTTAGGTTATGTTTTTACTTCTCAAACAGATACTGAAGTTGTTGCCCACTTAGTTGCTGAAGCACTAAAAAGCACAGATAGCCTTTTAGAAGCTGTCGAAACTGTTGTACCGCAACTTAAAGGTGCCTATGCGTTAGGTATTATCCATAGCGACTATCCAGATGAACTGATTACTGTACGTGAAGGTTCACCTTTAGTGATTGGTGTAGGTATTGGTGAAAACTTTATTAGTTCAGACCAATTAGCCCTTTTACCAGTGACTAACCGCTTTATGTACCTAGAAGAAGGTGATATTGCACGTCTTACTCGTACTTCAATTGAAGTATTTGCAAATGGCGAGCGCGTTGAACGTCCAGTGCGAGAGCTTGATGCAACCGTAAGTAGTGCATCAAAAGGTGAATACAAACACTACATGCTCAAAGAAATTTATGAGCAACCAGAAGCAATCAAGCAAACGATTTCTCAAGCGCTTGATGGCAATAGCTTACGTGATGATTTCTTGAAAAATGCTGATGCAGATTTCAATAAAATTCAAAGCGTACAAATTATTGCATGTGGTACAAGTTACCATTCAGGAATGATTGCGAAATATTGGTTTGAGCAACTCATTGGCGTGCCTTGCCAAGTTGAAATCGCAAGCGAATTCCGCTATCGCACTCCTGTAATTGTTGAAAATACACTTTATATTTGTATTTCTCAGTCAGGTGAAACAGCCGATACTTTAGCGGCACTACGTGAAACTCAAAAACGTGCAAAAGCAAACAATATCGATATTCAAACTTTGACTATCTGTAACGTTGCTACGTCTTCAATGGTTCGTGAAACTGATCACCACTTATTGACTCTTGCTGGTCCTGAGATTGGTGTTGCTTCAACTAAAGCGTTCACGACTCAGCTTGCTGCGCTTATGTTGTTAATCTTGAAAATTGGTCAAGTGAAACAACGTATTAGCCCTGCTCTGCTTGAAGAAATTACACGTGAATTATGGCACAGCCCGAAAGTTATTCTTGATACGCTTAAGAATGACCCAGAAATTTTGCGTTTGTCTGAATTATTCGTTGAGAAAAATCACTGCTTATTCTTAGGCCGTGGCACGAATTATCCAATCGCATTGGAAGGCGCATTAAAGCTCAAAGAAATTTCATATATCCATGCTGAAGGCTATGCAGCTGGTGAGTTAAAACACGGCCCATTAGCACTTGTTGATAATGAAATGCCAATCGTGATTCTTGCACCAAATGATGAAATGCTTGATAAGCTAAAATCGAATATGGAAGAAGTTCAGGCACGTGGTGGTGAATTATTCGTTTTTGCTGATGAAAATAGCGGAATCAATGAAAAAGACCGACAACATGTTGTACATATTCCAGCAGTAAATGAATGGCTTGCACCAATTATTTATAGCGTACCAGTTCAGTTATTGTCTTATCACGTTGCTGTATTACGTGGTACAGACGTTGACCAGCCACGTAACTTGGCGAAGTCAGTAACTGTAGAGTAATTCAAAAAAGATCATTATTAAGACATCTTTTGCTTTAATAAATGATTGATTAAGCCCGATATGTATATTAATGCATATCGGGCTTTTTATAGGTCTACTGCTTTTACAGACAACTTCTCAGATAACAAAGAAAAAATCACGTCCGCAACTTTCAACCGCTCTGAACTGGTCCAAATAATATGATTTCCCTCATTTGGACTTTCTGAATTTAAATCATATCTCTTTAATTGACGCATTAAATGCGCTGTAACTGCTTCTGATGGCTCAATAATTTGGATATCAGAGCCAACAAGGTCCTGAATAATGTTTGAGACGAACGGATAGTGTGTACATCCTAAAATAATCGTATCAACTTTTTGCTCGACCAGCGGCGCCAAAATATTTTTTAAATAATCCTTCACTTCCGCGGTATGTGCTTTACCCGTTTCAATTTTTTCGGCTAAACCAATACAAGGCACTAAAGACACTTTGATATCTTGTGCGTAAGTTTCAATTAAACTTTTTAAGTTTTTACCCTTAACTGTGGTTGCAGTCGCCAAAACAGCAATGTGCTTACTTTGTGTGATTGCTATAGCAGGTTTTACCGCTGGTTCTATGGCAATAAGCGGCACATTAATTTGCGATCTGATTGTTTCAATCGCTACAGCCGTCATGGTGTTACAAGCTATCACGATCGCTTTGCATTTGCCATGAGCAACTAAGTTTGAAATTAAATGCGTGGTTCGAGAAACAATCCAGTCGCTTTCTCTGTCGCCATATGGGACATATTTCGAGTCGGCGAAGTAGATAATATCTTCATTCGGAAGGGCCTGCCGAATGTGCTTAAAGAGAGACAGCCCACCTAAACCAGAATCAATCATTCCAATCGGGTTATTCTTCTGGTTCATTATTTTTCCAATTTAAAATTTTAAAAGAAACTATATTTTTCATTATTATATTATGTTTTCTATCCGTTTTTAAATCAGGCCCAACGAGGACCTGACCTAAATTTCGAATTTTATTTTAAGCTGCCACTTTTTGTTCCTTAATCCAATTTTTAATACGTGCATCCAATATATTTAAAGGCAATGTTCCTGCATTTAAGATCATGTCATGGAACGCTTTTATATCAAAACGGTCTCCAAGCTCCTGTTTGGCTAGCTCTCTTAGCTCTAAAATTTTGAGTTGGCCCATCTTGTATGCCAATGCTTGGGCAGGAATAGCAATATAGCGGTCTGTCTCTGCCTGAATATCAGGCTCATCTAAAGCTGAGTGTTCTCTCATGAAATCAATCATTTGCTGACGGGTCCATTTTTTATAATGCACGCCAGTGTCTACCACTAACCGACAAGCACGGAATAACTCACTCGAGAGCCTTCCATAATCTGAAAGCGGGTCTTTATAAAAACCCACATCCTTACCCAATTGCTCTGCGTAAAGTGCCCATCCTTCAATATAAGCTGTATGGTTGGGTTGCTTTCGGAACATCGGTAAATTTGGTAAGTTTTGGGCAATATCAATCTGCATATGGTGGCCGGGAATGGCTTCATGGTAAGCGGTCGCTTCCATTGATATTTTGGAACGTTCAGAGAAGTCCCCTGTATTCACATACACTTGCCCAGGGCGTGAACCATCAGGTGTGCCTTGGTGATACTCCGCACCTGCCGCTTCTTTTTCTCGATATTGCTCTACAGGCAAAACTTCGACTTTATTTTTGGGTAGTAAACCAAACAGCTTCGGCAACTCTGGTTGCATTTGGGCAATATACCCGCGATAAATCTCTAAAATTTCTTTACGAGATTTTGGGAAAACAGCGGAATTTGTTTTTAAGGATTGTTGGAAACTTTTTAAGTTATTGAAACCTTGTGCTTTGGCAATTTTCAGCATTTCCGCTTCTATACGAGCAACTTCTTTTAATCCGAGCTGATGAATAGTTTCAGGGCTTTCAGAGGTTGTCGTATTATTTTCTACATAAAAGCGATAGAGCTCGTCACCGTTTGGCAAGCTCCATATACCCTCGTGTTGTCGTCCATAGGGTAAGTAATCTTTCTTAATAAACGTCCCGAGTTTTTGATAGGCAGGCCGAACATTTTGATCTATGGCCTGTAGTATTTCACGGCTTAAACGTTCTTGTTCTGTTTTCGAAATGTTTTTTGGGAATTGCTTTAATGGAGAAGCAAACACACTGTCTTTCCCTGCGGGAGTTGCAATGCTATCAATCTGCTTTGCCACCTTTTCAATTAAATACTTGGGTGGCATCAAGCCGTCTTTTTGTCCTTGTTTCGCTAACTGAATACCTTGATCAAGAATAAGAGGAATTTGTTTTAAACGAGCAATATAATCTTGATATTGCTTCGCATTATTAAATGGAATCGAACTAATAAATCCCGGAAACTGTAAATGTAGCCCCCACATTTGATTGAAAGGCATCTCATAGAGTTTCAAATCATAATTTTTAAGAGTCTCTTTCAACTGATAAATCATTAAATCTTTATTTAATTGATCAGTTGCTGAAAACCCTGTGCTATCAATTGCTTCAAAACGTTTTAAAAAATTTTGCGTAGTTTTTTTATCTTTCTCGATCTGATTTTTTGAAAGCTCAGTCCATTGCTTGTTGTAGCGTAAATCTCCTAAAGTCGTTGCAGTTTCAGGATTATTTTTCAAAGTATATTCCCATTGTTCTTGTAAAAGCTGGTTTAAAGCTTTCACCCGAACAGAGACATCACTATTGGGTTTAGATTGTGATTTTTTGATGGTATTTGTATTTATTTCGGGGGTTGCAGCACCAGAAGAATGAGATATCCAAAATAAAACACTGATACAAGCAAAATGTAAGGTTCTGTTTTTCATTTAATTATCCAGAAATATTTAACGAAGGTTAAAATAAAGACAAAACAAATTACGTGCCAAGCAGCCTATAAAATGGTGTAAAAATCGAGTATTTTTTTAACTCAATGATTTTATAAATTAATTTTCTTTTTAATTATATTATTTATAGTTGCTATCTATATTCCGTATCTGAATTTAATGATCCAGAAACTAAAAAAAGCGCACATGAGCGATCTCAGTGCACTTTTTTATTTCTACATTAAAAATTGTTTCTCAAGAAAACAAATATTGATAAACAATATACGCAGCCAGTTTTGCTGTTCTATTGTCTAAATCAAATTTTGGATTGCACTCAGCAATATCTAAAAGTTTGATTTTTCCAGTCTCCTGAATATGCTTAAGAATTGCTTCAAAAGTAGCTAAATCAATTCCTTTTACAGCAGGTGCACTGACTCCGGGTGCAATCGCAGCCGCGAAGACATCTAAATCAATCGTAACGTACAAACAGTCTACTTTTTCGATAAAAGCATCAACTGCCGCGAGCACGTTATTTAGGTTAAAAATATTAACTTCATGATCGCGTAAATATGAACAATTCAACGCATCGGCTGTATCAAACAAAATTTTAGTATTGGCGTGGTTAGCAACCCCAATACATAAATAATTAAATTGTTTTTGATGTTGCTCAGATAGTTTTGCTGCTTGTAAAAAAGGTGTTCCAGAGGTGGCATGCTCTGCTTCACGCAAGTCAAAATGGGCATCAAAATTAATAATGCCTATTTTTTTATCTGGCGCGTGAGCTTGTACATATTGGAACAGGCCGCTAAAGCTGCCAAATGCAACCTCATGTCCACCGCCTAATACAATCGGTTTTAAACCATTTTGTAGGCTATTTGCGACTTGCTCCGCCAACTCTGTTTGGGCTTGCTCTAGATTGCCATATTCACAGGTCACTGTACCCAAATCGACCATACTGACTGGACGATGAATGGGTAAATTGGCAAGTTGAGTACGAATTGCATCTGGTGCATCGGCAGCGCCGACCCGGCCTTTATTACGCTTCACGCCTTCATCAGAGCTAAAACCAATCAGCGCAAATTCAGCGTGTTGAGTTTTGTTCATGATATGGTGGATACGTTGGTGTGCTTCACCCTCGCCATCATGGCGGCCTTGCCATTTAAATGTGTGATTCATGTGACACCGTTTAAAAAATAACTTCTTGTCCATGCTGAACGACTCGCTTAGGCAAATCTCCGCCCAGCCAGTAAACAATTTCAGATGGATGCTCAATATCCCAAGCCACAAAGTCAGCGACTTTGCCCTGCTCTAGACTGCCGTGCGTTTGTTCTAAACCAAGTGCTTGTGCCGCATGAATGGTGACACCCGCTAAAGCTTGCTCAGGTGTTAAACGGAATAACGTACTGCCCATATTCAGCATTAAACGTACAGAAAGTGCTGGAGATGTACCCGGATTTAAATCACTCGACAGCGCAATACGCACGCCATGCTTAATCAGACTTTCAATTGGTGGGTATTGTGTTTCACGCAATAAATAAAAGGCACCCGGCAATAACACAGCAACCGTACCCGACTCTGCCATTGCTTTGACATCATCTTCGGTCATGTACTCTAAATGGTCAGCCGACAAAGCATGATAACGTGCTGCTAAGCTTGAGCCGCCTAGTGATGAAAGCTGTTCAGCATGAAGCTTAACGGGTAGACCCAATGATTGTGCCGTTTTAAAAACACGTTCGACCTGAGCGGGTGAAAAGGCTAAATGCTCGCAAAACGCATCTACTGCATCGACTAAACCTTCAGCATGTAGTTTAGGCAACATTTCTGTACAGATATGCTCGATATAAGCATCGCTTTGGTCTTTATACTCTGGCGGTAACGCATGTGCAGCCAAACAGGTACTTTTGACCGTCATCGGTAATTTTTCACCAATTTGACGGATTACACGCAGCATTTTGCGCTCGTTTTCGTAATTGAGTCCGTAGCCAGACTTAATTTCAATGGTGGTGACACCGTCTTGCTGCATACAGCGAATACGTTTTAGTGCTGAGTTTAAGAGTTGTTCTTCACTGGCTTCTCGGGTTGCGCGTACTGTACTTGCAATACCGCCACCGCTTGCTGCAATTTCCGCATAACTTACGCCTTGTAAGCGCTTTTCAAACTCAACACTACGGTTGCCACCAAATACACTATGCGTATGGCAGTCGATGAACCCTGGGGTTACCCAAGCGCCTTTTAAATCAACTGTTTCGGAATATGTGTCAGTAGGAAGTTGTTGTTGTTTTCCAATCCAGTGAATGAGATGCCCTTCTGTGACAATTGCAGCATCTTCAATGTAGGAATATTGCCCATTTTGCATGGTCGCAATGTGGCAATTTTGCCAAAGTTTTTTCATTAGCCCTTCCTCAAAACTGCCCAATAGTTCAACCATTGGGCAGTTCATTTGTTAGCTTTCTATCTCAACATTTTGCTGGATAGGATTACTTTCCTTTCCCAAGCTTTGCTCTGGCTTTACCCAAATGCGATAAGCAATTGTTAACAGAGCAAGCCAAGTGATTCCTACATAAATTGCAGGACGTGAATCTGGGAAATACCCCATCATGACTAAAATGAACGCCATAAAACCAATCGCAAATGCAGGTGCATATGGCCAACCCCATACAGGGAAATCCAGTGCCTTAATTTCAGCAGTAGACAACTTACGGCGCATTGCGACTTGCGAAAGTAAAATCATGAGCCACACCCAAACGGTTGCGAAAGTTGCAATCGACGCAATGATCATGAATACATTTTCAGGAATCAGGTAATTCAGTACGACACCAATTAATAGCACACCAGCCATAACCACTACGGTCATCCATGGCACGCCATTACGTGATAATTTCTGAAAAACTCGAGGCGCTTGACCACGATTTGCCATACCATAAAGCATACGGCCAGCACCAAACACATCACTATTAATTGCCGAGATCGCAGCTGTTACCACCACCATATTTAAAATATGCGCAGCAGATGGAATTCCTAGATTTTCAAAAATTTGTACAAATGGACTACCTTGGCTACCAATTTGATTCCATGGGAAAATCGACATCAAAACAAAAATGGTCAGTACATAGAAAAGTAGAATACGTACTGGAACAGCATTAATCGCTTTTGGCAAAGTTGTTTTCGGGTCTTGTGATTCACCTGCCGTAATACCAATAATTTCGATACCACCGAACGCAAATACCACCACAGATAAACATGCAACCAAGCCTGCAATCCCATGCGGCATAAAGCCATCATAAATCCACAAGTTTTGAATACCCGGTACTACACTGCTATGGTCAGCATGGAAGCCGTAGAACATTAAGCCTATTCCACCTAAAATCATGGCAACAATCGCACTCACCTTGACAATAGAAAGCCAAAACTCGAGTTCACCGAAGACTTTAACGTGAATCAGGTTAATTGCACCCAAGAACATAATCAGGGATAAAATCCAGATCCACCGTGGTACATCGGGATACCAGAACCCCATATAAATACCAAAAGCAGTCACATCGGCAATCGCAACAATCACCATTTCAAAGACATAAGTCCAGCCTGTCGTAAAGCCAGCCAAAGGACCAATGTACTGTGATGCATAGTGGCTGAATGAGCCAGAGACGGGATTATGGACAGCCATTTCACCCAATGCGCGCATAACGATATAAATTGCAATCCCTGCAACGATATACGCAAGTAAAACTGAAGGCCCTGCCATTTTAATGGCAGTTGCCGAACCATAGAAAAGCCCAGTTCCAATTGCTGAGCCCAATGCCAAGAAACGAATATGGCGGGTGTTTAAACCCCGCTGTAGTGTGGAGTTTTGTGACATTATAATCTCCAATCCTTGAGGATATTTAGTTAGATTCGGCCACTCCATGTGACCGTTTTATCAATCACACTTCAGATAAACTAGGGAGTAGTTTTGGAATAATTAACTCGTTTAGGCAGCCGCTTGAGAGTAATTCACTTGCTTGCTCAATATCAGGAGCAAAGAAACGGTCTTCACTGTAGTAAGGCACTTGAGCGCGCAAGATTTTACGAGCTTGTTCAAGTTTAGGCGAGCTTTTTAAGCCTTCACGGAAGTCTAGACCCTGACAAGCGCCTAACCATTCAACAGCTAAAATGCCACGGACGTTGTCAGCCATATACCAAAGACGTTTACCAGCATTCGGAGCCATTGATACATGGTCTTCCTGATTCGCTGAAGTTGGCAAGCTATCAACACTTGCAGGATGTGCAAGTGCCTTGTTGTCACTCGCAAGCGCAGCAGCGGTCACTTGAGCAATCATAAAGCCTGAGTTCACACCACCATTTGCCACCAAGAACGGTGGAAGCTGTGACATGTGACGGTCCATCATCATTGAAATACGACGTTCAGACAGTGAACCAATTTCTGCAATTGCCAATGCTAAATTATCTGCCGCCATTGCTACAGGTTCTGCATGGAAGTTACCACCAGAAATCACATCACCTTGTTCAGCAAAAACAAGCGGGTTATCCGATACAGCATTTGCTTCAATTTCTAAAACTTCAGCCGCCTGACGGATTTGGGTTAAACATGCACCCATCACCTGTGGTTGGCAACGTAAAGAGTATGGGTCTTGAACTTTGCTACAGTCTTCATGTGAATGTGCAATTTCACTCGAATCAGTCAATAGATCACGATAAGCCGCAGCCACATCAATTTGACCGCGTTGGCCACGTACTTCGTGAATGCGCGCATCGAATGGTGCACGTGAACCTAGCATTGCTTCAACGCTTAAGCCCCCACAAACCGTTGCAGCTGCAAATAAATCTTCAGCTTCAAACAAGCCACGTAAAGCATAAGCGGTTGAAACTTGTGTACCGTTTAAAAGTGCTAAACCTTCTTTAGCTGCTAAAGAAATCGGTTCTAAACCTGCAACTTTTAAAGCTTCAACTGCTGGTAACCATTCACCCTTATAACGCGCTTTACCTTCACCAAGTAACACTAAAGACATGTGTGCAAGTGGTGCCAAGTCACCTGAAGCCCCTACTGAACCTTTCAGTGGAATGTGTGGGTAAACTTCGGCATTAATTAAAGCCAACAATGCATCAATCACTTTACGACGAATACCAGAGAAACCACGCGCCAAGCTATTTGCTTTCAATAGAATGATTAGACGAACCATTGCATCATCAAGTGCTTCACCAACACCTGCGGCATGTGAAAGAACCAATGAACGTTGTAATTTTTCTAAATCTTCAGGAGCAATTTTGGTTGAAGCGAGTAAGCCAAAGCCCGTATTAATACCGTAAGCTGTACGTCCTTCATTTACAATTTTCTCAACACAAGCCACGCTTGCATTAATTGCAGATGAAGCACTTTCATCTAATTTAACTTTGATCGGATTGAGGTACGCTTGACGTAAATCGGCTAAGGTCAGTTTTCCCGGTTGGATCAATAATTCCATGTTGGCTTCCTAATTTTTTGCACTATATTCTGCTGAGACGGTGCTTTTCACAATTGCAAAAAGCACCGCCAGTTCTTCCGTGTATTTTTATTGCGTGATCATTGGCAAGTGTAGGCCTTGCTCTTTCGCACAGTTAATCGCAATTTCATAACCTGCATCGGCATGACGCATAACACCTGTTGCAGGGTCATTGGTTAGTACGCGAGCAATACGTGCAGCAGCTTCATCTGTACCATCACACACAATCACAACGCCTGAGTGTTGAGAGAAGCCCATACCTACACCGCCACCGTGATGTAAAGACACCCAAGTTGCGCCGCCCGCTGTATTTAACAATGCGTTTAATAAAGGCCAGTCTGATACTGCATCAGATCCGTCTTGCATTGCTTCAGTTTCACGGTTTGGACTTGCAACTGAACCTGAGTCTAAATGGTCACGACCAATCACAACTGGAGCTGATAATTCACCGCTACGAACCATTTCGTTAAATGCTAAACCAAGTTTTGCACGTAAGCCTAAACCTACCCAGCAAATACGCGCTGGTAAGCCTTGGAAGCTAATGCGTTCACGAGCCATGTCTAACCAGTGATGTAAATGCTCATCATCAGGAATTAACTCTTTAACTTTGGCATCTGTTTTATAAATATCTTCTGGGTCGCCAGACAACGCTGCCCAACGGAATGGACCAATACCACGGCAGAACAATGGACGGATGTATGCAGGTACGAAACCTGGGAAATCAAAAGCGTTTGCTACGCCTTCATCTTTCGCCATTTGACGAATGTTGTTGCCATAGTCAAATGTTGGCACACCCATTTTTTGGAAATCGAGCATCGCTTGTACATGCTTAGCCATCGACTGTTTTGCAGCTTTTACAACAGTTTCTGGTTCAGTTTTTGCACGTTCACGATATTCATCCCAAGTCCAACCTACTGGTAAATAGCCATTGAGTGGATCGTGTGCACTTGTTTGGTCGGTCACCATGTCTGGACGTACACCACGGCGAACAAGCTCAGGTAAAATTTCAGCAGCGTTACCATGAAGCGCAATTGAAATTGCTTTGCCTTCTTTTGTATAGCGGTCAATACGCGCTAAAGCGTCATCTAAATCAGTTGCTTGTTCGTCTACATAACGGGTACGTAAACGGAAATCGATACTTGCTTGTTGGCATTCAATGTTTAAAGAACATGCACCTGCAAGTGTTGCAGCTAAAGGCTGAGCACCACCCATACCACCTAAACCGGCAGTAAGTACCCAACGACCTTTTAAGTCACCGTTGTAGTGTTGGCGGCCTGCTTCAACGAAAGTTTCATAAGTACCTTGTACAATGCCTTGGCTACCGATGTAGATCCATGAACCTGCTGTCATTTGACCGTACATTGCAAGTGCTTTTGCGTCTAACTCGTTGAAGTGTTCCCAGTTTGCCCAGTGCGGTACAAGGTTTGAGTTTGCAATTAAAACACGAGGTGCATCTTTATGAGTTTTAAATACACCTACTGGTTTGCCTGATTGAACTAATAAAGTTTCATCAGTTTCAAGATTTTTTAAAGTATCTACAATTTTGTCGAAACATTCCCAGTTTCGTGCTGCACGGCCAATACCACCGTATACAACCAACTCTTTCGGGTTTTCTGCAACGTCCGGATCAAGGTTATTCATCAACATACGTAATGGAGCTTCAGTTAACCAACTTTTAGCCGTCAATTCAGTGCCGCGTGGCGCACGAATTTCTACATCACGAAATTTTGTTGTCATTGTTGTCACAGGCGGACTCCTTCCTTTGAGCTTACATCAGCAGAACATCACTTGTTTCTGCATTTGTATAGTAATGTATTAACTTGTATATACATCTATATACTACACAAATATTTTTCGGCGTGAAGAGGGTTGCTCATATTTTTTTAAAAAAATTGAATAAGCTTATGAATTAAATTAATTTATTTTTATAACTGGCATAAAAAAAGCACATGCCTTTTCACTAGACATGTGCTTTTGAATAAGCAAATTATTTAAGTTTTAACGTTGAATTAGCTCAATAACATAACAACTTTTTGCCTGAATTTGAGTAAAATGAACCGATGTTACCCCAGTATTTTTTTCAATTTTTAAAGTCTCATGGGCAGCAATTTCAAAGGAATGCTCATCAACGTTCACTTGTGTCTCACCACCCTGGTTAAAGATAAAAATTAGATCTGCCGAGCTAATAAATGTCTGCTCCGCTGCCTCATTCAACCACTGAAAACGAGCATAAAACTTTGCTGGATCATAAATTAAATTTAAATCTCGAATTGCACCGTCTACCAGTTCACTTTGGATCTGACTCTCACCATGAAAAGCAAAAATATCGCCTTGGTTTAGCGTCTTGGCAGGAAGATCATCGACATGCAGAACCATGCCCTGTCCATCGAGTACACTAATAATTCGCTGCTTATTGGGAAATAGCGAAAATGGCCCAGAAGTAGTTACATCTGCCATCGAAATGCGCCACTCAAAGTCAGCCTCACCTTGGCTTCGAGCAATTTCTAAAGTGAAACCCGCACCATTTTTCCAAAGCATTTTTGTATATTGATCGGCCCTGATCAATTCAATCATGGATTAAATTTCCCTTCGAGATAATAGCGGCTGCCCGGATAGATCAAACGTGCACTTGAAATGAGTTGTTTATTTGACCATGTACGGCGACGGATGAGTAAACATGGTTCAGCTTTGGTGATCTTCAACCACTTGCACTCTTGAGCAGATGCTAAAACGGCCTCGACAATATGCTCACCTTCCGTCACAGGCGCTTTTGCCATGAGGTAAGCATTAGGCGTAATCGTTTTAAAATCTTGTTGTAGATAATCTGGAATCAGTGCTGCATCGACTAAACGATCTTCGACCTGAACAGGCACATCATTTTCATAATGCACAATAATCGAGTGAAATAATCTTTGCCCTTCGCGAGTCTGCATTAACACGCTTTGCTCTGCATTTGCATAAATTTGTTCTAAGACTAAAACTTCAGCGTGGTGCTTATGGTTTCGTGCAATAATCTCATCGGCGATATTATTAATCTGAAAAAGTGCAGTACGGCCCTGTCCTTCGGCTACGAAAGAACCAACGCCCTGAATTCGCACAAGCAAGCCCTCAGTGGTTAACTCACGTAGCGCACGGTTTACCGTCATACGGCTACAGCCGAGTTGATTAACGAGTTCACTTTCCGAAGGAATTTTTTTATTTACAGCCCACGAGCCTTCATAAATTTTTTGTGAAATTAGCTGTTTGACGCGTTGATATAAAGGAACTGGACTATCAGCTTCAATCGAAAGCTCAGCATGTTCTTGTTTTGATGTTCTGGGCATAACAAATACTCAAAAAGGCAGCAGGCAAAAAGGTATTTTAGTTGACATGCTATGTATATACAACTACATACAACATGTTAATTGATGAATTAAATAGATTTTAAAAAGTTTAAAAAATAAACATAGCTCAATAAGAGCTAATTTAAAGTTTTATGTAGAGAAATTCAAATATATTAGGCTTTTATCAATATTTATTTAATAGTTATTTCTGCTAAGACTATGCTCAATTCAAGGATGTAAAAAGTATCATCTTTTCTAATTTACGAAACGCTGCTTAAAATTTTTATTTAAAATAACTGATCGATAGTATTCTTCTGCCACACAGTATATTAATAAAACTGGAAGCACATCGAATGCGTAATTATAAAATAGATATTCTCCGAGGAATTTCTATCCTTTTGGTTCTTTTACATCATTTTAATATTCCCTATAAACTTAAAGACACATGGTTAGGTTTTGATTTCTTAGGTGAAGCATTTAGCACAGTCATCGCAAGAAACGGAAATTATGGCGTCACCATGTTTTTTGTGATTTCGGGTTTTTTAATTACCCATCACACTTTAAAAAGAGATAAACAATTCTCCGCAATTAATCTCAAGCATTTTTATATCAGACGGGCAGCGCGTATTTTACCGTGTCTAGGATTACTCATTTTAGGGGTAAGTCTACTTGGGTCATTTGATTTAAAACCTTTTATGAACCAAGCCCCGAATGGCATTGAGGTCTCTTATCCATTAACAATTTTTGCAGCTTTAACCTTCTGGATGAATATTCTGATTATTAAATTCGGTTGGGTAAACTATGCTTTAGGCGTGTTGTGGTCGCTCTCTGTAGAAGAAGTTTTTTACTTTGTTTTTCCATTATTGTGCCTGCTCACGCGTAGTAATAAGCTCTTTATTGCTGTACTGATTGGAGTAATTTTATATGGGCCTTATTTTAGATCTCTACATTTTGGAGAAGAAAGCGGCGCCTATTTATATCATTATTTTTCGAGTTTTGATGGCATAGCGATTGGCTGTTTAACTGCCATTTTTTCTCATACATATCGACCAGACTGGACTTATAAAAAACCTCTTTCGTGGTTGATTATTTTGGGCATGACCGCTCTATATTTATATGCGCCAATTAAAGAAGTGAGTACATGGGGGATTAGCTTATTTGCTTTTGCCACAGGCTTACTGATTTTGTGTTTTCAACATCCTTCAGGAGCGCAAGCGCATAATCTATTTACCAAAGTCATGGTCTGGTTGGGGCAAAGAAGTTATGAAACTTATTTGTTCCATCTGGTTGTGCTGGGGCTTATGAAAGTTGCTTTTATTCCGGCTCAAACCGACGCTAGCATCAAAATTATGCTTTTAATTGGCTATTTGGTTCTGACTTTCATCATTAGCGCAGCAATTGAAAAATATTATTCCACCCCACTTAACAACTACATTCGAAAGGTTTTTATTAAAGATAAATCATAGAAATAAAGCCCCTTTAAAATAGGGGCTTTATTTTATTAAGCGATCAACATGGTTTCATTATCTTGCTTAAAAGGATTAGACCAGCTCTGCCAAGCTTGTGGTCCTAAAGCCATTTCTTCATCATTTAACAAGCAACGATCTAAACGTTGTATTAAGGCTTGCTCATCCATTTGCATACCAATTAAAACCAGTTCCTGACGTGCATCACCTGTGCGGGCATCCCAGTTTTTCTTAATTTCTTCAATACTGGCTAGGTCACTCGGCCAGTCTTCTTCTGCAACGGCCGCCCACCAGTAACCTGCTAAGCCGTGGCGAGCCATTGCTCCCGCTTGTGACCATGAATAAGCCAATGTCGGTTCAGCAGCCAACCAGAAAAAGCCTTTAGAACGGACGACACCCGGCCATTCAGACTGTACTAAATCATAAAAACGCTCGGGATGGAAAGGTCGACGTGCACGGTAAACAAAGCTACTGATTCCATACTCTTCAGTCTCTGGCGTATGCTCGCCGCGCAACTCTTTTAACCAGCCTGGTGCTTGTGCGGCTTCATCAAAATCGAATAGCTGTGTATTTAATATTTTATCTAAAGCAATCTTTCCAAATTGAGCAATTTCAATTCGAGCACGTGGATTGAGAGTTTTTAAAATTGCGATGAGCTGGTTTTGCTGAGCTTGGTCAATCAAATCAATTTTATTCAGCACAATCACATCACAAAACTCGATCTGATCGATAAGAAGGTCAACCACAGTTCTTTCATCTTGCTCGCCTAATGATTCACCACGCTCTTGTAGTAAGTCAACCGAACTGTAATCTTTAAGAAAGTTAAAAGCATCGACTACCGTGACCATGGTGTCAAGTCGAGCGAATTCATTTAGAGAGTTTCCATCTTCATCTTCAAAGGTAAAGGTTTCTGCCACAGGTAAAGGTTCTGAAATGCCAGTAGACTCAATCACCAATTGGTCAAAGCGTCCTTCATCAGCTAAACGCCTCACCTCAACCAGTAAATCTTCTCGTAGCGTGCAACAGATACAACCATTACTCATTTCAACCAGCTTTTCATCTGTTCTTGAAAGCTCTGCTCCACCTTCGCGTACTAATGCCGCATCAATATTTACCTCAGACATATCATTGACAATCACGGCAATACGGCGGCCTTCACGGTTATTTAAAATATGGTTGAGTAATGTGGTCTTTCCTGCACCCAAAAAGCCTGACAAAACAGTGACTGGAAGCTTGGCAAATGAGTTGGCGATTGCAGTGTGCATGGCTTGATCTCTTTGAATAATCTTTAAACTGATCATGGCTGGCCATTTAAATATGGCCAGATCACAGGCGTAATCTATTTCTAAACCATAATAATGTTATGTTATAACATAACTATTGATCAAGTTTTTATTCCAGTTTTATTTAAGCTAACACTCTTAGTATTTGAAAAAATTGCTTTTATAGTCACTGACAAATTGAGGTTCTATAGTGATGGTCAGATCCCCATGAACGGAACCCTTGGCTATCAATATGAATTTGTCCCGAAGCATAAACACCTAGCCCCATATTAAGTGCTTGGCCCTTTGTTTCCCAGAACTGACACAGTTTGGTTTTGGTTTGTTGAATATTAAACTGGTCTAAATCACTCGGCTGTTCTGGGCCAATTCTAAAATCAAGTGCTGCATTAAAGACATGTCGGGAAGCATCCGCACCACCTGCACAGCGGTTTAAAGATAAAGCACGGTAGACCGAAGTCACTTCAAAATCATTAATTACACCAGCGTCAACTAACGCTTTTAAAATGCTAAGTGTCGGAACAATATTGGACCAAATTTCTCTTGGTGGCACCGCATAAGGCTCGACTCCACATTTTTGCCAGTCTCGAGCTGAACGTAATAACTCATGATCTGGAACTAAATCGGCAAGACCCTTTTGCTTAAGAAATTGCTTGTAAGCTTGCACAGACTGCCTGTGATCGCCTGTAGCTAACCATGCAACATACGCCTCGGGTTGAGGCTTTATTCTGACCACTGGTTTTGTAGGTTGAGGTAAAGAGGTCTGGGTGTGCAGAGGAATTGTTGGCTTGGGAGTTTGAGTACTACACGCTGTGAGAGATAAAAAAAGTAAACCTAAATAACGCTTCATAAATATGCTCTATCTTCACCAAAAATGGGAAAATTGCTCATCATTAAATTGAAGAAATGTTATATTATAACAATAATAAAATCCTTTAATTTCTGTTGCTAAATTTTAAAAATAAAAAAGGACGCCTCTCGAACGTCCTTTTTTTAAGTACAACTCAATAATTTATTAAATATCTGCTTCTAAAGCGCGTATAGACTGCTCAGCTTTTAATTTCCGGCGTTTAAATTGATAAGCCACCATCAAACACAAAATCCAGCCAGGAATCATCATGACCGCAACACGCATATCTGGTGTTAAAGACATCACGATCAAAATGCCAAGCATAAATAATATGCATAGATAGTTGCTAAACGGATACATAAAGCTTGGGAACTTGGTTGTTTGCCCTTGGCGCTGCATATATTTGCGGAATTTTAAGTGCGTCCATGAAATGACTACCCAGTTAATCACAATCGCCGCAACCACCAGCATCATCAGTAAACCAAATGCTTTTTCAGGGAAAATATAATTTAACAGTACACATAAAATAGTGACTGCCGCAGAAAGGATCACTGCGTTGGTTGGAATACCGCGTTTATTAATACGTGCAAATACTTTTGGTGCATTTCCTTGTTGTGCAAGGCCCAATAGCATACGGCTACTGCAATAACTTGTGCCGTTATAAACTGAAACCGCTGCTGTCAAAATGACAAAGTTCAATAACGTTGCAATGCCTTGGCTATCTAAAGAAGCAAAAACCATCACAAACGGGCTTCCGCCTTGTGCCATTTGATTCCATGGGAATAGCGAGAATAAAACAAAAAGTGTCGCAATATAGAAAATCAAAATACGGTAAATAATTTGATTCACAGCTTTAGGTAAAGTTTTATCAGGGTCACGTGCTTCAGCCGCAGTAATACCGAACAGCTCAATACCACCAAAAGCAAAAATAATAACCGCCATTGCCATGACTAAGCCTTCAACACCAAACGGGAAGAAACCGCCAAGTGCCCAGAGGTTCGAAATGCTTGCCTGTGGACCTGCTGTGCCTGTTGCAAGTAGATATGAACCAAAGCCAATCATTGCAAGAATCGCCAAGATTTTGACAATAGAAAACCAAAATTCCATTTCGCCAAAAAACTTAACGTGGAGCAGATTAATGCCATTAATTAAGACAAAGAAGGTTAAAGCAGATGCCCACGTCGGGATTTGCGGCCACCAATATTGAATGTAAAGACCAATTGCACTGAGTTCTGCCATGCAGACGAGGACATTGAGTACCCAATAGTTCCATCCTGACATGAACCCGGCAAATGGTCCCCAATATTTGTAGGCAAAATGACTAAAAGAACCACTTACTGGCTCTTCAACCACCATTTCACCAAGCTGGCGCATCATTAAAAAAGCAATAAATCCTGCAATGGCATAACCGAGGATGACCGATGGACCTGCTAATTTAATCGATTGTGATATACCAAGAAAAAGCCCTGTGCCAATCGCCCCACCCAATGCAATAAGCTGGATGTGCCGATTACTCAAACCATGTTTCAGGTTTCCTTGCTCTTGTGCTGACATATGATTATTCTCATCCGTGTCACGTAATTTTTTTCCAATAAATTACGTATATCATAAATTGATCAAACTTTCATAGAGATTGATGAAAAAATAATTGCGTGACTTTTCTCAAGAACGCGAATGAAAACAGAAAATACAAGAAATGACAATTATTATGAAATGTGTAATTAAATTATGTATTGCGTAATTTGATGAATTCAGTATTATAGAGACATGAAGCAATTGGTTGTGCTCGGTCTATATCAAACTCATAAGACCAAAGATGATCTAAGCAAAGGTTAAAAACTTATTGAGTAGCTCAGTCCTAGACCGAACTTTTATTTGTATAAGACCCGAGATAAAGACAAGGACGCGAAAATGGAACAAAAACTAAACTCTTTTATTGAAGTTTCACCTCAATCAGATTTCACTATTCATAATTTGCCTTACGGTATTTTTAGTAGAACTAACGAAAGTGATCGTCAAGTTGGTGTAGCAATCGGTGATTGGGTGATTGATCTCGCTGCGCTTGAAAAGCACGGGCTTTTAAAACTTTCAGAACAAGACACATATTTTAACCAGCCTACACTGAATAAATTTATCGAGTCTGGCAAAGCCAACTGGTCAAAAGTTCGTAAGACACTACAGTCTCTTCTCTCGGTTGAAAATTTAACACTTCAAGAAAATGAAGCATTGCGCCAAGAAGTTTTGGTTAAACAAGACAGCGTAACTTTGCATTTACCACTTCAAGTCCCGGGTTATACCGATTTTTATTCTTCTAAAGAACATGCGACCAATGTGGGCTGTATGTTCCGCGATCCTAAAAATGCTTTACTGCCAAACTGGAGTGAATTACCTGTTGGTTATAATGGCCGTGCTAGTTCTGTTGTAGTCAGTGGTACTCAAATCGTTCGTCCATCTGGACAAATTAAGCTTCCAAATGAAGAGCGCCCAGTTTTTTCAGCGACACGTAAACTCGATTTTGAACTTGAAACAGCATTTGTTATTGGTAAACCAACGGAGCTTGGGCAACCTATCTCGATTGAAAATGCATGGGACCATATTTTTGGAATGGTTTTGCTGAACGACTGGTCAGCACGCGATATCCAGCAATGGGAATATGTTCCACTTGGACCCTTTAACGCAAAAACTTTTGCAAGTTCGATTTCTCCTTGGGTAGTCACGCTTGAAGCACTTGAGCCATTTAAGGTGGAAGGCCCAAAACAAGAGCCTAAACCTTTAGCGTATTTACAAGAAAATATCGCAAATAGTTACGACATTAATTTGAGTGTTGAAATTCAAAGCCCGAAATCAGCACAACCTGATGTGATCTGCAAAACCAATTTCAAATATATGTATTGGTCAATGGCTCAGCAGTTGACTCACCACACGATTGCAGGCTGTAACGTTCAGGTCGGTGACTTGATGGGCTCAGGTACCATTTCTGGTTCTACGCCAGATTCATATGGCAGCTTGCTTGAGCTGACTTGGAACACCACCAAGCCTTTAACACTCGCCAATGGTGAAACTCGTGGTTTCTTGCAAGACGGCGATACCCTGATCATGAAAGGTCACTGTGAGAAAAATGGTATTCGCATTGGCTTTGGCGAGGTTCGAAACACGGTTCTTCCTGCATTAACTTTCGATTTTGCAGAAACTTCGGAGCCTGACTATGAAGCTGTATAGTTACTTTCGTAGCTCTGCAGCTTACAGAGTACGGATTGGCCTCAACATTAAAGGCTTAGCTTATGAGACTGTTCCAGTTCATCTGGTAAAAAATGAACAGCAGAGCGAAGACTATTTAAAGTTAAACCGCAGTGCTCTTGTGCCGACCTTAATTGATGGTGGTTTAACCTTGTCTCAATCGTTAAGTATTTTGGAATATTTGGATGAGCAATATCCAGAAACCAAGTTACTTCCAAGTGATGTGCAAGAGAGAGCCAAAATCCGTGCCTTTGCCCAAGCAATCGCCTGCGATCTTCACCCATTAAACAACTTACGCGTACTGAAATATTTAAAAAATGAATTAAATGTTTCAGATGAGCAGAAAAACTATTGGTATCAGCACTGGATTATTGAAGGCTTTCAAAATCTCGAACAGCAACTTCAAGATTCAAATGGACAATTTTGCTTTGGACAACAAGCAACAATTGCGGATTGCTGCCTAATTCCACAGGTCTACAACGCGAAACGCTTCAAGATTGATTTATCTGCGTTTCCAAAAGTTGAATCGATTTATCACCATTGTTTGTCTATCCCAGCCTTCTATAACGCGGCGCCAGAACAACAACCAGATTGGGAATAGTAAAAAGGAGTTTTAATATGACATTTGCCATTAAAAAAATACATCACGTTGCATATCGTTGTAAGGATGCGAAAGAAACTGTTGAGTGGTATAAAAAAATGCTCAACATGGACTTTATTTTAGCTTTTGCTGAGGACCATGTACCTTCAACTAAAGCCTTTGACCCATATATGCATTTATTTTTAGATGCCGGCCAAGGTAACGTTTTGGCATTTTTTGAATTGCCAACTCAACCGGAAATGGGGCGCGACGAGAATACGCCTCAATGGGTACAACATATTGCTTTTGAAGTTGAAGACTTAAATGCACTGATGGCTGCCAAGCAACATTTAGAAGAAAATGGTGTGAAAGTTTTAGGCGTGACCAACCATGGCATTTTCCACTCAATTTACTTCTTTGACCCAAATGGCCACCGTTTAGAGCTGACTTATAACGATGTGCATGCTGAAGAAAAAATTGCGAAAATTACTGAAGAGATGAAAGTTGAAATGCTAGAGGAATGGAGCAAAACTAAACGCGCTCCGCACCACACTCATTTCTTACATGAAGAAGAGTTAGGAACCTAATTTTAAAAGAGCGAACTAAAAAGTCGGCATTGATTAGAATTGTTTTTAACGAGCAGTTCTATATCAATGCCGATTTATATTATTTAATACTGCTAAATTTCTAGAAAATTGCGCTATAAATAAGAGCATAGTGATTTTAGAAAATTGTTGATTATTAAACATGTCAATTTCGCTAATAGAAAAAGGTGATTTCTATTTTTCACTAGGCTCAGGCATGATGTAAAACGCGCCAATTTCAATTTATGTTTTGATCGTCACTATTTAACAGCTGAAGTAAATTTATTAAGGGTATTTAAATGATTGAAGAAAAAGTATCTGGGGGGGTTCAATCACTTGAAGTCGGTTTATCTGTACTAAACGCCCTTTTGGAACACAATCAACCTATTATTCTCAAAGATCTATCGAGCAAGCTCGACATGCATCCTGCCAAGGTACATCGTTATCTGGTCAGCCTTATTCGTATGGAATATGCAAAACAGCTTGATGATGGGCAATATGCTTTAGGTGATCAGGCATGGCGCTTAGGTCTAAACTGTGTTCAGCATAGCGACACACTACAGCTGGTACAGCATTTAATTTACGACCTACAAAACAAAATTGGTTGCGGCATACAAATCAGTAAATGGTCACCGAAAGGTCCTGTCGTGGTTCAATCGATTGAATCGAACCACCCTATTTCGATTGTCACTAAAGTCGGCTCAATTATGCCTTTAGTCAATTCTGCTGCGGGACGTCTATTTGCTTCTTATCTTCCAGAGCATTTTGTTCGTCCTTTAATGGAAGCTGAATGGCAAAAGCATCAAGAACTTGGATTGCACATCGCACCACGAAACTGGCAAGAGTTTACAGAGCTCAAAGACACTATTCGCCAACAACAAATGTCGGCAGCGAAAGGTGATTTACTGACGGGGATTAATGCGGTGGGTTTACCTGTGTTTAACTCAAACCAGAGCATTGAGTTTTGTATTGTCGCATTGGATAGTGAAATGTTTTTACCAGTCGACCCTCACAGTAAAACGATTGAAATCTTGAAAAATGAAGTAAACCTCATCAATCAATATATTAAAAGCCGCTAATCAATAGCGATAAAAAAAACCAAGAGATCAACTCTTGGTTTTTTTAGCTCAGGAATAAAGCTCAGCTTATTTATTTAGTTTCTAAAACACCACGGCGAATCTGGTCACGTTCAATCGACTCGAACAATGCCTTGAAGTTACCTTCACCAAAGCCATCATCATCTTTACGTTGAATAAATTCAAAGAAAACTGGACCAATCATGTTTTCAGAGAAAATTTGTAATAACAGCTTTTTCTGACCGTCTTTAGTATTACCATCGAGCAAAATACCGCGCTGTTTTAATTCATCAGTCGGTTCACCATGCTCAGGTAAACGATCTTCTAGCATTTCATAATACGTATTTGGTGGCGGAGTCATAAATTTCAGACCCAGGCCTTTTAACTTATCCCAAGTCGAGATTAAGTCATCACAAATAAATGCGATATGCTGAATACCTTCACCATTAAAGTCAGATAGGAACTCTGCAATTTGGCCGTTTCCTTTGTCCGAATCTTCGTTTAGAGGAATACGAATCATGCCGTCTGGCGCTGTTAATGCTTTAGACGTTAAACCTGTATATTCGCCTTTAATATCAAAGTAGCGAATTTCTTGGAAGTTGAAGATTTTTTCATAGAAGTTTGCCCAATACTCCATACGGCCTTTGTAGACGTTATGAGTTAAGTGGTCAATCTCGTTTAAGCCTGCCCCTACTGGACGTTTCTCGGCATCATCAAAGAAAACAAAGTCATTTTCATAAATATCACGGTCAACTAAAAAGATTGGCATGCCACCAATACCTTTAATTGCCGGAATGTTGAGCTCCATTGGCCCAACTTTTGAATACATTGGTTCAGCACCAAGCTCTACTGCTTTTTGGAAAGCTTTTGCTGCATCACGTGTTTTAAAACCCATCGCACAAGCAGATGGACCATGTTCATTAAAGAAGAATGAAGCATAAGATTCTGGCTGATAATTCAGGATAATATTGATATTTCCTTGACGCCATAAGTACGCTTCTTTCGATTTATGCTTGGCTACTTTTGAAAAGCCGATCGTTTCAAAAACTGGATCTAATTCATTTTCTTTTGAAACAAATTCAATAAATGCAAAACCGCATAATTCTAATGGGTTCTCTAAAATATCCATCTAGTTTCCCTCTGGTGATTACCTGTTCCGTTTATCTCTATTGCTGATGAACTCAGCTCCTTTCTCTATAGAATACGTCGTCATTGAGTGAGTATTTGAACCGTCAAAATGCCTTAACCCAACGCATCCTATGAGAAAAAAACGAGTCGCTAAAACGAAGATATGATGGGCGTAAAGCCTTTGATGATTAATTTCCGTTCCATGTGGTGTTTATTTTCCATACACACTGTCCTTTGTTATCTAAAAGTACGATTGAGATTTTTCAATAAACCTTTAAAAATCGTCTTTTCCTAAAAATCATTTATAGATTTATGGAGACCAACATCCTTGTTGGATCTCCAATGGCCATTTACCTTGAATTAGATGCTACTAAAAACAATTAAATTATGCAATACATAACTTAATTATGAATTGCATAATTTTAGTAATCTTGAATTAAGCTATTTTAAAATTAATGGTCAGTTTTCAAATTTTGTTTATGATTCTTATAGTCAGCCACACCATCCATTTGATTTAGGAAAACTTATGATCTTAGTGAGCGCCTGTTTAATTGGTGAACCTGTTCGATATGATGGTAAATCTTGTCCAAATACCATACTTAAGCAGCTATTAATCAATAAAAAAGCCCAAGCATTATGCCCAGAGTTATTAGGGGGTTTTACTACACCTCGCTTACCTGCAGAGATTGTAGGAGGAACAGGGCAAGATGTGCTTGATGGCAAAGCAAAAATTACCGATTCATCTGGTTCAGATGTAACTGATCTATATTTAAAAGGTGCTTATCGCACACTAGAAGTCGCACAACAAATAAAAGCAAGTTGTGTGGTATTAAAAGAAAATAGTCCGTCTTGCGGCAGTCAAAAAATTTATAACGGTACTTTTCAAGGCGAAAAAATTGTGGGAACTGGAATCACCACGGCACTGTTGCGGCGCCATGGTTTTGAAGTGATTTCTGAAAATGAAATTGAAGATTGGTTAGTAGAGCACCCTCTTTAAAAGTTACTCAATTTTTTTAGCAAGATCATTTACATCTTTACGACTTGCCCAGTAAGTCGCAAGCGCAGGCCCAGAAATATTGTGCCAAAGACTGAAAATTGCGCTCGGTACGGCAGTAATTGGAGATGCTGCAAAATGTACTGCGGCAAGCGCAACGCCTAAGCCTGAGTTTTGCATTCCTACTTCTACGGCAATTGCCTTACTGTCCGCATAAGGTAATTTAAAGAAACGTGCCGCGGTAAAGCCTAATAAATATCCAAGGCCATTATGCAATATCACCACAGCCAAAATGAGCAAACCCGACTGTAAAATTGCCGCTTTACTGCCGCCAATAATGGCTGCCACAATCGCGACAATTGCAATGACTGACACTAAAGGCATCACTTGAATATAAGATTCGACTTGACGTTTAAGCCATGTTCTTAAAATCAGACCCACGACAATAGGAAGCAGGACCACCTGCAAAATCGAAATAAACATCGAAGCTGCATCAATCTTTAGCCATTGGCTCGCAAGCAGATAGAAAATAGCAGGTGTTAACACAGGCGCTAAAAGCGTAGACACCGATGTACAGGCCACCGATAAAGCCACATTGCCTTTAGCCATATAAGTAATTACGTTTGAAGCCGTTCCGCCCGGACAACATCCCACTAAAATGACACCGACAGCAATTTCAGGCGGTAAATTAAATAATTTACATAAGATAAATGCCAAACCCGGCATAACCACAAACTGTGCCACCACCCCAATCAACACAGCTTTAGGGCTTTGTAATACCCCTTTAAAGTCATCAACGGTCATGGTCATTCCCATGCCGAGCATAATAATCCCCAAAATCCATGGAATGTATGCTTTGAGCCAGACAAAAAATTCAGGCTGCCATAGCGCCAGAGCTGCAAAAACAATCACCCATAGGGCAAAAGTTTTTTGAATAAATTGAGTAAAACGCAGAAATGCAGCCATATTTTCTATCCCTAAAAATAAAATATGAAAGTTAAAATACTAGAGCAATATACTTAATACTTACTCAACAGATCAGTCGATTGAATACGTACAACACCTCGTTGCTGCATGGTTTGCCACGCGTGTTCTAATGAACCATTCAGATCAATACCTTTGCAAGCATCTTCAACCACTAAAGTTTTAAAACCTTGTTTAACTGCATCTAAAGCAGTCCATGCGACACAAAAATCTGTGGCAATTCCGACCACATAAACCGTATCAATGCTACGCTCTTTTAAATATCCCGTTAAACCCGTCATTGTGTTGTGGTCTGCTTCCATAAAGGCCGAGTAGCTATCAATATGCGCATGAAAGCCCTTTCGAATAATCAGTTGAGCAGTTGGAATATTTAAATCAGCATGGAACTCAGCATCTTTGGTGCCCTGCACACAATGCTTAGGCCAAAGCACCTGCGGTCCATAGTCGAGTTCAATCGTTTCAAATGGCTGTTTGCCCGAATGGTTTTGTGCAAAAGAAATATGATTATCTGGATGCCAATCTTGAGTCAGAACAATATTTTCAAAACAACCCGCCAATTGGTTAATGGTTGGAATAATTGTATCGGCATCAGCAACTGCTAAGTTTCCACCCGGTGTAAAACCATTTTGTACATCAACTATGATTAAAGCCGCATTTTGAGGTTGTTTATTCATACTCATGTCATCTTCAATCCCAATGGGGAAAATTTCATTCTATCTTGCCATAAAAAAAGCCTATATTAAGTAAGGCTCAGTCGAATCAGGCTGTATTGTTATATTTACTGGGTATTCTTAGCTTACAATAATGAAAACATCCTATCTTTTCCTCAAGTTTACATCGCGATTATCCGTTAGGCGTATTGTTCTTATGCGTCTGATCAGTCATAATTTGCATAATTGTCATTCAACAATCTGTTATTGTTAGAACTGGACAATCAAAATACTGCAACCATCCCACATTTTGTTTTTCTTACCTCAGATTCGGATGGATAAATAGGATATTTTTAAAAATGACTCAGCAAGCACAGACCATTCAAGGCTCAATCGTCGCAATCGTCACACCAATGTTGAAAGACGGCGGTGTAGATTGGAAGGGTCTTGAGAAGCTGGTTGAGTGGCACATAGAACAAGGTACAAACAGTATTGTAGCCGTCGGTACAACCGGCGAAGCCTCAACATTGAGCATGGAAGAGCACACACAGGTTATTAAAGAAATTATTCGTGTAGCCAATAAACGTATTCCAATTATTGCCGGTACTGGTGCAAACTCAACCCGTGAAGCAATCGAATTAACTAAAGCTGCGAAAGATCTTGGCGCAGATGCAGCTTTACTTGTAACACCGTACTATAACAAGCCAACTCAAGAAGGCCTATTCCAACACTATAAAGCGATTGCTGAAGCCGTAGAGCTCCCTCTTATTCTTTATAACGTACCTGGCCGTACTGGTGTAGATCTTGCAAACGACACAGCTGTACGTTTAGCAGAGATCCCTAATATTGTTGGTATTAAAGATGCGACAGGTGATGTACCTCGCGGTAAAGCTTTAATCGAGGCTTTAAACGGCAAAATGGCTGTGTACTCAGGTGATGACGAGACCGCTTGGGAACTCATGCTTCTTGGCGCTGACGGCAATATCTCGGTTACTGCCAATATTGCACCTAAAGCAATGAGTGAAGTATGTGCTGTTGCGATTGCTAAAGATGAACAACAAGCGAAGACGATTAACAATAAGATTGCAAATTTACACAATATTCTATTTTGCGAATCAAACCCAATTCCTGTGAAATGGGCACTACATGAGATGGGACTGATTGATACTGGTATTCGCTTACCACTCACTCCTCTCGCTGAGCAATATCGCGAACCTCTCCGCAATGCCCTAAAAGATGCGGGAATTATTTAATAAGAGCAATTTATGATGCAATTACGTCTTGGTTTAGTCCTTGCAGTTTCAGCCTTAAGTTTAGCTGGTTGTAGTCGCTTCGCAATTAATAATCATTCTTTAGATTATAAAAATGCCAAGGAACTTGCCCCGCTTGAGTACCCTGCCGATGCAACTGTACGACCAGCGACACCTTTGTATCCTGCACCAACTGTAGAGCAGCGCGCTATCGATAACGCACCGAAGTTTGAAAACAAGCGTGGTAACCGTTTTGAATTGCCACGCCCGGAACAAACGCAAGGTAATGCTACAGCAGATGCGTCTGCTCAAACCACGACTGCCCTTGGACGCCCTCAACTTGTGACTGACGGTAATAAAAACCCGTTATTAAAGATTGATGGAAATACGACCGAGATTTGGCAATACACCAAAGCAACTTTAAGTACTTTAAATTACAACATCATCGCTCAAGGCAGTAATCAGGCGACGATTAAAGTAAATGACAATACTTATGTGCTTAAACTTACTGGTGTGGGTTCTAGTCATACTCTTGCCCTATTTAATGTAGATAACACTTTTGCAAGTCCAGATGTGGCCGCTGAAGTGTTAAACCAGATTTACCAAAATTGGCCAGCCTAGTCGTTTACTAGGCATTTTTTTTAAAAAGGTTCCCTCATGTTAAAACAAACCTTGCTCTATACTGGTAAAGCAAAATCTGTATATGAAACAGACAATGCCGACCATCTGATTTTAGTCTTTCGTGATGATGCCTCTGCGTTCAACGGCGAAAAAATCGAACAACTAGATCGTAAAGGCAAGGTGAACAACCGTTTTAACGCCTTCATTATGGAAAAACTTGCTGCTGCGGGTATTGAAACGCATTTTGAAAAATTGCTTTCTCCAACTGAAGTGCTTGTTAAAAAACTTCAAATGATTCCAGTTGAATGTGTAATTCGTAACTACGCAGCTGGTTCTCTATGCCGTCGCTTAGGTGTAGAAGAAGGTAAAGAGTTAACTCCTCCTACATTTGAATTGTTCTATAAAGATGACGGTCTAGGCGACCCAATGGTTAACGAATCTCAAGCGATTGCTTTAGGTTGGGCGACTGCTGAACAGTTAGAACAAATGAAAGTTTTAACTTATAAAGTAAACGACGTATTAAAAGCATTGTTTGCTGAAGGCAACATGATTTTGGTGGACTTCAAGCTTGAATTCGGTGTTTTCCATGACCGTATCGTGCTTGGTGATGAGTTCTCTCCAGACGGCTGCCGTTTATGGGATAAAGACTCTAAGAAGAAACTCGACAAAGACCGTTTCCGTCAAGGTTTAGGCGGTGTTGTTGAAGCTTATGAAGAAGTTGCTGCTCGTTTAGGCGTAGATTTATCTGACATCTAATCAGTTACTTTATAAAAAACCGGGTTTCAGCCCGGTTTTTTTATATTTAATGCTCGAGAACCAAATAATATAGACAGATTTGTCTATTAAAATAAATTATCACTTGCACAAACTTAATTTAAAACACTAAAATCTAAAAAAACACAAAGTACTTCACAATAATTAAATTTAAAAACTAGGGTGAATTTATGGAAATAACTAAGTTTGAAAAGAAATTAATCAATCATCCAGTCCATTTTGGTGAAAATCCTCTAGTCTTATTAACTAACTTTAGCAGTTCTGCTTTAAAACAAGGCTGGACTCAAACAGAGGTTGAATCCGTTATTTCTAAAGCCTCTCAAGGCGACTATATGGCACTCATCCGCACTTTAAGAGCTTATACATTTCTTTAACCTTCTTTTCGATGATCTGCTGCATTGCATATTCAATTTATAAAAAGACACATAAACGTGTTATGAATAGACTAGATTTATCCTGAGCACTGCCTTAACAATAAATAAAACTATAAATATAAGAAATTTATTCAGTGAGGAGTAAACCTGATGGATCACGAAATAGAGGAAAAAAAGGTCGAGAAAACCTTAAGCTGGCGTGAAAAAATGGCAGTTGAAGAACATGAAAAACTGTCTCCCCGTCTAGTCTATGAAATTATCCGCCGTGATGGTGCCGAAGAGCTGGATCGCCCAACTGCTGCACTGATCTTTTCGGGGATTGCTGCGGGTTTAGTCATCAGTTTTTCATTTGTATTTAAAGCGATTATTGCCTCTTATCTCCCAACTGATGCGATCTGGACCAATTTAATTACCAATATCGGTTATACCATCGGCTTCCTGATCGCCATTTTGGGTCACATGCAACTCTTTACCGAGAATACCATCACCACAGTTGTGCCTTTATTTAAACCCTTTACCTTCGATAAATTACGAGCAGTGGGCCGATTATGGGGAATTGTGATTCTATGCAATATCATTGGAACAGCTTTGGCGAGTTTATTTTTCCTCACTACTCACCTGTTTACTCCAGGTATTGACAAGGCACTAGATGAACTCGCCCTTCATGTGGGTTCCTTTTCTGCCACCCAGAATCTGCTCAAAGGTATTATGTCAGGACTGTTAATTGCTGCATTGGTCTGGATGTTGCCCTCAGTCAGTAATAAGTTCCTGCTTATTTTTTTCATGACTTACCTGATAGGACTGGGTGATTTTACCCATGTAGTGGTTGGTTCTACAGAAATGTCCTATCTGGTCTGGCAAGGAGAAGCTTCTATTAATGAATATCTCTTTACTTTTTTGGTCCCAACCACTATTGGCAACATTGTTGGCGGTACAGGCGTGTTTACGCTACTGATTTATGGTCAGGTGACTGAAGAATTGGAACAATAGCAGGACACAATAAAACTATTGTTCCTGCTGCCATCTACGTTGTTGTAAGCGCTCACCTTCAACCTCACGCTTATTTCTCGCAGACTCATAGAGTTTGGTTCCCTTTAACTCAGGCGGCAAATAATCTTGCAGCACAAAGTGTTCAGGGTAATCGTGAGGATAGAGATAATTAATCCCATAGCCTTGCTGTTTCATAAGCTTGGTTGGTGCATTCCTTAAATGCAAAGGCACAGGTAAATTCGCCGTTTTTTCGGCAAGTTCCAGAGCCTTATTAATCGCTAAATAAGTACTATTACTTTTTGCACTCGTTGCTAAGTAAACTGCTGTTTGACCTAGAATAATTCGAGCCTCTGGCATCCCTACTGCTTGTACAGAACGGAAGCATTCACCTGCAAGCAATAACGCATTAGGGTTAGAATTTCCAATGTCTTCTGAGGCAGCAATCAGCATACGTCTTGCAATAAAAACGGGATCTTCTCCGCCTTTGAGCATGCGGGCCATCCAATAGAGGGTTGCATCTGGATCACTGCCTCGAATTGATTTAATAAAGGCAGAAACGAGGTCGTAATGCTGCTCGCCAGATTTGTCATAACGCGCAATATTTTGCTGAGCGACTTTCACCACCACCGCATTGGTAATCGTGTTTTCAATTTCAGGTTCAAAAGTACTTGCAATCAAGTCCAGTAAATTAAGCGCTTTACGAGCATCGCCTGCTGCGAACTGTATGAGCGCGTCATATTCTTCGATATGGATATAACGGTCTTTTAAAAATTTATCGGCTTGGAGCGCATTATTAATGAGAGTCTGAATCGCCTCGCTGTCTAAACTATTTAAGGTATAAACCTGACAACGTGATAAAAGTGCACTATTCACCTCAAAAGATGGGTTTTCAGTGGTCGCGCCAATTAAGGTAATTTTGCCTTTTTCAACTGCACCCAATAAAGCATCTTGCTGAGATTTATTAAAACGATGAATTTCGTCAATAAAAACGACAGGTGTTAGTAAATCGCCACTTTCTGCAATCACTTCACGTAATTCTTTTACGCCCGTATTCAGCGCAGATAAGCTCACAAATGGACGGTCTATCGCTTGAGCCAAAAGCAAAGCAATAGTTGTTTTACCAACGCCTGGTGGTCCCCAAAAAATAATAGAAGGCAAATGACCCTGATCAATCATTTGACGTAAGGGCGCATGTTCACCTAATAAATGATCTTGCCCAATAATTTCAGACAAGTCTCTTGGGCGCAGGCGTTCGGGAAGTGGAATATGGGTGTCTGACATCTCAAATGGCTTTATCGTCTTTTCTCTATAGTCTATTGTGTCTCACAGAAATCTACAATTTGAATCTATGAGACACGCCCTTTATTTACAAGTATTTCCTAGCTTTAAGAGGGTTTCTTACTGAGCTTTAGTAAACGTGCATTTGAGCCGTCTTCAATGACCCAAATTGAACCATCTTGTGCTTCATGTAACCCACGAATACGTTGCTTCATCTCTAGTCTTTGCACTGCTTTCACAGGCTTTTGCTCTAAATCCACCACAATAATTGCTTCAGAAGATAGCCCGCCAATTAAGGCTTTATTTTGCCATGCAGGAAATTGTTGGCCGCGATAAATAATCATACTCGATGGAGAGATTACAGGGGTCCAATCAATTTCAGGCGCTTTAAATTCTGGGCGAGTGTGATGATCTGGAATAGGTTGACCTGAATAATGGTCTCCATTTGAAACGATTGGATAACCATAGTTTTCGCCTTTGGTAATAATATTAAGCTCATCACCGCCTTTAGGTCCCATTTCAACTACCCAGAGCTGTCCTTTGCTGTCAAAAGCCATACCTAAGGGATTACGGTGTCCCAGTGACCATATTTCAGCAGTAACCCCACCTTGCTTATAAAATGGGTTACCTACAGCCGCTGAACCATCCTCATTTAAACGCAAGATTTTGCCCAAGTTACTTTTCATGTTTTGGGCAGGGTCAAACTTTTGTCGCTCACCTGAACTGACCCAAAGCTTACCATCTGCACCAAAAAGCATGCGATGCCCATAATGGCCTTGCCCTGAAACTTTGGGCACTTGCTGCCAAATCTGCTTCACATCTATAAGTTTTGGCTGATGAGGATTAGATAAATCTAATTTAGCGCGTGAAATCACTGCGCCAGAACCGCCCTGTCCTTTCATTGCATAGCTGAGGTAAACCCAGTGGTTCTTAGCAAAATTTGGGTGTAAAACAATGTCTCCTAAGCCACCCTGTCCCCCATAGTTCACCGCTGGAACACCCTGCACATCCAACATTTGTTTATTTTTAGGATTAAAAATTTTTAATTTGCCCTGCCGTTCAGTCACTAATAAACGTTGATCAGGCAGACTGGTCACTGCCCACGGTTCATTGAAATGGGCAAAGGTTTCAGATTGATAAGTTTGTTTGTTTAAAGCGGGCTGCTCTGCTTTTGCAGACGTATTTTGTTCAAGATTTTTTGAATTAGTATTATTAGACCCACAGGCCATTAACAAAAAAAAGCTACTACATAATAAGGGGGCTGCTAATCGTCTCATCATTCTTATCTCCTTTTGTTTTTATTGTTATATAACGGAGATGAGCAAAAAATTTACGATAAAAGTGTTACTTTATTATACGCTGTAATTAAAACCGCTCTTTTAAGAGCGAATTAACGCACCCATCGCACAATATAATCTTCAAGCTCATCTTCATGGACATCAACCTCAGATAGACAACGTCCTGCAACTGACTTTTTCGCCTTAACTACGCTTTGTCTCGAACCCGTATTTAAATAGTGCCATGAAGGTAAATTTTTGCCTTCATTTAAACGCTTATATGCACAGCTTGATGGCAACCAGTGAATGGTCTTTAAAGACTCTACCGTTAACTGTAAACAGTCTGGCACTTGCTGCTGACGATTTGGATAATCTGAACAACGCCCTGTACCGCAATCAAGTAACTTACACGCCACTTTGGTATAAGCCACCTCATGGGTATCTTCATCTTCTAGCTTAACCAGACAGCACAAACCACACCCATCACACAAAGCTTCCCACTCAGCCTGAGTCAGTTGCTCAAGCGTGTAATTTTTCCAAAACAATGGACGAAGTGAGGTCTCGGTAGACATAGGTTTTTAGTAGCTGAATAGTTGAAACAGTGTATGAGTATAACATTGAAGTGGATGGTGCTAAAAAAAGAAGTCGTGTTTTTAGAATCACAAAATGATTGTTTAATATACATTTCAACCACATAAACGACACATTCGGTTCAAAAAACAAGCTTTATAGTTAAACAACAATGAAAAAATAAGGAGGACAGCATATGTTCCGTTGGGCAATAATTTTTGCAGTGATTGCACTCATTGCCAGTCTATTAGGGTTTGGTGGTGTTGCAGGGTTATCTAAAGACTTTGCCGTGATTTTATTAGTCATAGCTGTAATTCTCGCTGTTATTGGTTTCATTTCGCGAGGCAGAACCTAATCTAATCATTAGCACATAAAAAAGAAGGAACCAGTTTCCTTCTTTTTTATTGCCTGAGGTTTTCAATCTTTTCTTTTGATGTAGATTCTTACATAGTTATTTATATTAATTTTACCTTTTTATGCTTTAATCAAGCGTGTTTAAATCGAGTCAAATTTCAGGATTAATGTCATGAGTACAGCAATTAAAACCCGTGAAATTCAATATACTGCACCAGACGGCAGCCAATTAATTGGTTATTTTGCAGCTCCAGAGAGTGAAAAACCTGTACCGGGTATCATTATTGGTCCTGAGTGGTGGGGCCGTAATGAATATACTGAACAACGCGCACGTGAGCTTGCTGAACACGGGTATGCCGCTCTTGCTATTGACATGTATGGCGATAAAAAAGTCACCTCAACTGCAGCTCAAGCCTATGAATGGATGATGCAGACATTTGAAGAATTAGACACAGTTACTGATCGTGCTAACGCAGCGCTACAAACGCTTGCAGCTCAACCAGAAGTAAATAGCGAAAAACTAGCCGCAATTGGCTTTTGCTATGGCGGTAAAGTTGTATTAGACCTTGCTCGCTCAGGTGCACTACTTAAAGCAGTCGTAACATTCCATGCGACATTAGCACCGAAGGCGCCTGCTCAAAAAGGTAACATTCAAGGTGAAGTTTTAGTTCTACATGGTGAACTAGACAGTATGGTCACCTTAGAAGATGTTGCTAATTTTGAAAAAGAAATGCAAGCTGCTGAGGTTAAACACGAAGTAGTGGTTTTAGAAGGTGCTAAACATGGCTTTAGTAACCCGCTTGCAGATGAAAAAGCTAAGGCGAACGGTGTAGATCTTGGCTACAGCAGCGAAGCGGAAAAACAAGGCCTTGCTAAAATGTACGGTTTGCTAGATCGTACTTTAAAATAAAAGAAGCAAATTTGGAGCAAATGACTTTTTCGCATTTGCTCCCTTAAATGTATATGACTTTGCAATATTTTTACTGTATTTTTTAAACCATACTTCAATAACTATACTCCCGTTGAGCTAGAGCAAAGCCTAGTCTTATTTCCCGCACTCGGGGTTTAATGGAATAACATGAGAGGATACAACAATGACTGACAAGAAATGTCCGTATTGCGAATTTGATGAATATGACATCATTGATAAAAATGAATTTGCTGTAATTTTGCCTGATTCTAATCCGTTATCTAAAGGCCACTGTGTAGTAACACCCCTACGTCACGTTCGTTCTTTTTTTGACATCACATCTAAAGAACACCAAGGGCTACTTACACTTCTTGAAATTGCTCGTCACGAAACACAGCTTCGCCATCAGCCAGACGGATTCCATATCGGCTTCAATGATGGTGAAGTGTTCGGACAAAATTCAGATCATTTCCACATTCATGTCATTCCGTACTACAAAAACCAACCGTTGAAACTCGACCAACGTTGGGGCATACAAAAGGATTAATCCTTTTTTATACATGAAACAGAGATTACTCATTATCCGGTAATCTCTGTTTTAACATACTCTCGCTGTTCGCCTGCTTTAAACAAAATTTCATCTAAATTTCAGCTATAATTTAACCCTTACTTCTCTTCTATAGCTGTTCATGCCTGAATTTTCTTTTTCTGATGCCCTCTTAAACTGGTTCGATCAACATGGTCGTCATGATTTGCCTTGGCAAGTTGCAGATGATCCGTACAAAGTTTGGGTTTCTGAAATTATGTTGCAGCAAACTCAAGTGAAAACGGTTCTGCAATATTTTGACCGCTTTATGGAACGCTTCCCAACAGTAGAAGCTTTAGGTCATGCAACTTGGGATGAAGTCGCTCCTTATTGGGCGGGTCTCGGCTATTACGCTCGTGCACGCAATTTGCATAAAGCTGCTGGCCTTGTCACTCAGCAAGGTAAGTTCCCTGAAACACTAGAAGAATGGATTGCACTACCCGGCATTGGTCGCTCTACAGCAGGTGCACTCATGTCTTTGGGTTTACGTCAGTACGGCGTCATTATGGATGGCAACGTAAAACGCGTCTTAGCCCGTTTCTTTGCCATTGAAGATGACTTAAGTAAACCACAGCACGAACGTGAAATGTGGAAACTCGCTGCAGAGCTTTGCCCGACACATCGTAATCATGATTACACTCAGGCGATCATGGATCTCGGCGCAACCATTTGTACGCCTAAAAAGCCGCTATGTTTATACTGTCCAATGCAAGCACATTGTCAGGCTTATCAGCAAGGTTTAGAGCAAGAATTACCTTTTAAGAAACCGAAAAAAACACCACCTGTTAAAACAGCAGATGTTCTTATTATTCAGTGTGAAGATGAATGGTTCTGGCAACAACGCCAAGCCCATGGCCTATGGGGTGGTTTATTCTGTTTACCTATTTTAGAAAATGAACATGATCGACTGAGCTTAAGCCAGCAATTTAAACTACAGCCTCAACCACAAACCTTTCAGATCAGTCATAGCTTCACGCACTTCACATGGTTACTTAATGCTCACACGTTCCACGTGGAACCTGATCAAAAAGAACATCTAGCCTTTGAACTTGAAGGCCAATGGTTAAGTCCAGAACAAGCCATTGCCAGAGGGGTTCCAACCGCTATGAAAAAATTGATCTCGACAAGCCGTTCGTGACATAGTGAGCAAAATAATTTTGATATGGCTGTGACAGGGAGTATTTCGTGCGACGTTTTGTTTCTCACTTCTCACTTGGTTTTCTGATTATTCTATTGGCTGCCTGTGCCAGTGCACCTAAAAAACCTGCCCCACTTCCACCTGCTCAGGTCTTTAAACTTAAAAGTATGCAGCTTCCAAATCGACTACCTGTACCAGTAAAGGGTATCGATCGAGATGAATTAAAAGACACATGGGGTGCGGCTCGTAGTCAGGGGCGCAGTCACGAAGGAATTGATATTTTGGCTCCACGTGGAACCAAAGTATACAGTGCAACCGAAGGGCTCGTTGCCGATCTTCGCAATAATAATCTCGGTGGCAAAGTCATCTGGATTTTAGGCCCGGCAGGGACATGGCATTATTATGCTCATCTTGATGGACACAAACGTGGCTTAAATGTAGGTGACTACGTCAAAAAGGGCGAACTAATTGGCTATGTCGGCAATACCGGCAATGCGCGTTATACTTCACCTCATCTTCATTATGGTCTTTACCTCAACGGTAAAGGACGTGGTGCAGTTAATCCTTATTCATATTTACGCTAGGAACATTTTATGTCGGAAGCGCTGATCAATCGCTTAGTAGAGTTTGCCGAGTCTGGTAACCAGCAAAAGATCATTTTAAATGGCAATAGCTATCAAGGCTGGATCATGGAAATCAGCGATGATGCCCTACTAATCAGTACTGGTTTTTCAGATAAAGTTGGTAAAGACTTTTGGCTAAAGTTTGAAGACTTAACTCAAGCTGAACTATATTATTGGGACACTCGCCCAAATGAATGGGTGTTATTCAAACTTTAAAATTCTAAGATAAATATAAGGAGCATCATCATGAAAACTCAACGCTGCGGATGGTGTTCCAATGATCCACTTTATATTGCCTATCATGATGAAGAATGGGGTAAACCAGAACACGACGAAGCTCGACTATTTGAAATGCTTTGTCTTGAAGGTCAACAAGCCGGCTTATCTTGGATTACCGTACTGAAAAAAAGAGAAAGCTATCGTCAGCACTTTTTTAATCACCCGATTGCAGAAATTGCTTCATTTACGGATGATTTTTTAGAATTAAAATTATCAGATGCAGGCTTAATTCGCCACTTAGGCAAACTCAAAGCCATTCGTGATAATGCAATTGCTTGGCAAGCGCTCAAAGCACAAGTTGGTGATGTTCCTAAATGGCTTTGGCAGTTTGTAGATGCAACGCCTCAACACAATGATGTTATAGATTACCGTCAGGCCCCTGCTCAAACCGAACTGAGCGTAAAGCTTTCTAAAACGCTTAAAAAGAATGGTTTCAAATTTGTCGGTCCAACCACCTGCTATGCTTTTATGCAGGCAGTAGGTATGGTCGATGATCATGAAAATAATTGTCAATTCAAGGCTTCATAACCCACCAGAACGGTTCAAATCCGCTTAAGGAGTTCCGATGAGCAATAATACGATTCAGGCTTATGCTGCAATGCAGGCAGGTGAAAAACTAGTTCCTTACCAATTTGATGCAGGTGAATTACAACCGCATCAGGTTGAGGTAAAAGTTGAATATTGTGGTTTATGTCATTCCGATATTGCTGTTCTTAACAACGAATGGCGCTCAACTATATACCCTGTGGTTGCGGGCCATGAAATTATTGGACGAATTGTTGCTTTGGGCTCAGAAGCCAAAGGTCTACAAATTGGGCAACGTGTTGGTATTGGCTGGACAGCTGAAAGTTGCCAAGCCTGTGATGAATGTATTGGTGGTCAGCAAGTACTTTGTACGGGTGAAAATGTCGCAACAATCGTGGGACATGCCGGTGGATTTGCCGATAAGGTCCGTGCAGGTTGGCAATGGGCTATTCCCCTCCCTGACGATTTAGACGCTGAAAGTGCAGGTCCCCTACTTTGCGGTGGAATTACTGTTTTTGACCCACTCCTTAAACATAAGATTCAAGCAACACATCATGTCGGTGTGATTGGTATTGGTGGCTTAGGTCATATAGCTATTAAGCTACTCAAAGCTTGGGGCTGTGAAATCACTGCTTTTAGTTCTAACCCAGATAAAACAGAAGAACTCAAAGCAATGGGAGCCGACCATGTGGTAAATAGCCGCGATACAGATGCAGTAAAAGCTCAAAAGGGTAAATTTGATTTATTGCTGAGTACTGTGAATGTGACCTTAAACTGGCGTGCTTTCATTTCTACGCTAGCACCAAACGGTTCTTTACACTTCTTGGGACTCACGCTGGAGCCTGTTCCTGTTTCTGTCGGCTCTCTCATTGATGGCGCTAAGTCAGTGACTGGTTCACCTACAGGCTCACCTGCTGCACTACGTCAGCTTTTAAAGTTTGCTGCACGTAAAAAAATCGCGCCTCAAATTGAGCTATTTCCAATGTCACAGCTCAATGAAGCCATTGAACGTCTACACTCAGGTCAGGCACGCTACCGTATTGTGCTTAAAGCAGACTTCGCAGAATAAAATTAACTTACCGTTTTCATCTGTTGTCGTGACCAGTCCGCCAAGTCTTTAATCGCTTGACGGACATCCGCTGTTAGCTCATGGCCTGCATTTAAACGAATAAAATGCCGATATCGTTCATCCTCACCAAAAACATGACCTGGAACTACAGTAATTCCATGTGATTTTGCAGTGTAATAGAGCGCCAAGCTATCTACAGTTTTAGGTAATTGCATCCATAATGCATAACCACCTTCTGGTTGGCTCAGCGCAATTGGAATACCTTCAAAGGCATTTAAAATACAACTACGGTACTCCTCGACTTGGCGCATTAAATTTGGTCGTAGTTGCTCTAAATGTTCTCTATAACCACGACTATAAATAAAATCAGCTAGAGCTAATTGTAGGGGTGTATTCACTCCAATATTACTAGCCAACAGCTCAAGCCTTAAGTGCTGTAGCTTCACACTTAAACAGAACCACCCTACCCGATACGCACTCGACAATGACTTAGAAACTGATCCACACCAAATCACATAGCCTTCACGGTCCCAATAACGTATAGGTAATGGTCGCTCACCACTGTAACCACACTCCCCATAAATATCATCTTCAATAATAAAACACTGATACTTTGCAGCTAATTCGGCAATCTTTTGTTTTTCTGCATTACTTAAGCAATATCCCAAAGGGTTTTGATAGTTGGCTGTCATTAAGCAAACTTTAGCCAAACCTTGCTTCATAAATGATTCTAAGCGCTCAAGATCAATACCTCGATGATGTGCAGGAATTTCAATAATCTGCCGTTTTAAGCCTGCTAAAAGCTGTAATTGCCCATTAAAAGTAGGCGTCGGAATCAAAATACTATCCCTGACGTCTGTTAGATGTTGAATCACTAAAGACAAGGCTGGCATACAACCATTGGTAATAAAAATATCCTCTGCTGCGATAAAGATACCGTCTTCACGCCAGTGATCAGATAGTGCTTTTCTTAATTGCTCATGCCCTTGTTTATTACAGTAAAGAAAGTCTTGTGGCTGGCAATTTTTTAAAGACCTTTGAATAGAACGACGTAAACCTTCCACTGGAATGAAATGAGGCGTTAACTGAATCGAACCCAAAGGTACGAGATGGCTCTGTAATGCAGCTTCTTGAATTTGGTTATGCAGCTCTAGATTTGAGACTTGTCGAGGTAAAGACAAAAAATCTGGGCTATCAGGAATAGGACCAGATTGAGTGCGTGCGACCACAAAATAACCTGACTTCGGTTTTACATAAATGAGTCCCCTCGCCTCAAGCAATTCATAGCAACTTTTTGCTGTACTTAAACTAATGCCGTGCTGACGAGCAAAATCACGTAAAGAAATAAGCTTCTGATGAGGTTTAAGCTCATCTTGATAAATTCGATGTGCTAATTGATTGGCAAGAGCCTGATATTGGAAAGTCATTCTGTGCTGCTTTTTTAAAAATTTCTGTATCTGTACTGGTTTATAGAACACCTTTAGGCTATGGAAATCAACTTACAAATTAGCAAGATCATGAAATTAAAAGCTATATTTTTATTTTCTATTTTTTTAGCAGGCTGCCAACCGCATCCAAAAGATGAGCAGTACCGACATGCGGTTTGTCAAAGTCTCATTGAAGGTTATTTAAAAATGACTAACCAACAAGACTATAAAATGGAGAAAAGCACTGATGACAAGACCAGTACGATTTCTCATTATCAATATAAACGTAATAACTCAAATGAAGTTGTGATGATGAACTCGGTTTATTCAAAATTGTACTTTAGCTGCCGAGAACAGCAAAAAAGTTATTTTCTGTCGCAACAAACATCACAAGGACAAGTTACTCTTCTTTTAGAAGTTCATTTTCCAAGTGATGTCTATGGTTCTTTTAGAGAGCGTTTTTAAAGCCATCTTTTAACCGTTCTGCCAAAAATTCAATGAATAAACGGATTCGTTTTGGTAGATGCTCTTGTTGATAATACACAGCATGGATGCTTTGATATTGATGTTCAATTTGGTCTTCAAATAAAGCAATTAATCGCCCTTCTTCAATATCTTTCCAAATTTCAAATTCCGATAAACGTGCAATACCATGTCCTCTAATCGTAAGTTGGCGTACTGTCTCTCCACTCGATGCTTTAATTTTTGATTGTGCAAAAAAATATTCATCGCCGACTTTAATTGGCCAACTATTGATATATGAAGGTCTAGTAAAACCGATCAGATCATGTTGTTCGAGTTGTTCAGGTTGTGTCGGTGTTCCCTTAATCGCTAAATAGTCAGGACTTGCCACAATATATAAACGACTTTTACACACTAATTTGGCATGAAGACTTGAATCATTAAGTTCCCCAAATCGAAATGCAACATCGGTTTTATGCTGCAAGAGATCAATCACCTGATCATTACTATTGAGTTCAATTTCAATATCAGGATAACACTCGCGGAACTTATGCATTAATGGCGCAATGACATGCAGAACGAATGGTGTGGCAGAATCAACACGAATAAGCCCGGCAGTACCTTGATCAGACTTTTGTAATTCTTCTTCGGCCGCATTTAACTCATTTAAAATTTTACGAGCCTTGACCAGAAACTGTTGCCCTTCTTGGGTGAGTTTCAGTTTACGCGTAGTCCGCTCTAGCAAAGTCACATCAAGTTTTGCTTCCAAACGTGTTAAAGATCGGCTAACCCCTGAAGGTGTTTGTTTTAGATGTTCTGCTGCCGCCACAAATGAACCTGTATCAACAATTGTGATAAAGGCAACCAGTTCTTCAATTGTTGATTTCATGTCTTATTCCATTATTGACTAATGATCAAAGATATTTTGCTTATTCATCTATTTTTTCGCAACAATAAAAAAAGCAAAATGCACCTCAAGTTAAACAATTATTTAAATTCAGGTGAACACATGAATATCCCTCGTTTTGGACTAGGAACTTTCCGTCTTAAAGAACAAGCGGTGATTGATTCTGTTAAAAATGCACTAGATGTAGGTTACCGTGCAATTGATACGGCTCAAATTTATGACAATGAAGCGGCGATTGGTCAAGCTATTGCTGAAAGTGGCGTGTCACGTCAGGATTTATATTTAACCACAAAAATCTGGGTAGATAATTTTGCTCAAGATAAGTTTATTCCGAGCTTAAAAGAAAGCTTACAAAAGCTTCGTACTGACCATGTCGACCTCACTTTGATTCACTGGCCAGCCCCAGATTTAGGCGTTTCAATTCCTGAAATCATGCAACTGTTACTTGAAGCGAAACAACAAGGTCTTACTCAACAAATTGGTATTTCAAATTTCAATATTGAGCTTACCCAACAAGCAATTGACACAATTGGCGCAGAGCATATTGCAACCAACCAGATTGAGTTAAGTCCTTATCTTCAAAACCATAAACTTGTGAATTTCTTACAAGAGAAGAATATTGATGTCACTTCATATATGACGCTTGCGTACGGTAAAGTGCTTCAAGACCCTGTTTTAGCGGAGATTGCAGCAGCTCATCAAGCAATGACAGCGCAAATTGCACTGGCATGGGCATTGCAACGTGGTTTTGCAGTTATTCCATCTTCGACTAAACGTGAAAACCTGATCAGTAATTTAAAAGCACAGGATATCGAGTTAACTTCAGCTGAAATGCAAATGATTGCCGGACTTGATCGTAACAGTCGTGAAGTTAGCCCAGAACCATGGGCACCAGTTTGGGACTAAACTCATGAACACTCAATCAAATACGGCGTTCTCGTTATTGGCATTGGCAATTGGTGCCTTTGCCATTGGCACTACTGAATTCTCACCAATGGGATTGTTGCCAAATATCGCTCATGATTTAGGGATTTCAATTCCAACGGCCGGAATGTTAATTACAGGTTATGCACTTGGCGTCATGCTCGGTGCACCTTTCATGACCCTCTGGTTTGGTGGTTTTGCACGACGTAATGCGCTTATTTTCCTCATGGCGATCTTTACGATAGGTAACCTGATCGCAGCATTTTCACCAAGCTATATGAGCTTATTAGGTGCGCGTCTCATCACAAGCCTGAATCATGGTGCTTTCTTCGGGATTGGCTCTGTTGTGGCAGCAAGCATTGTGCCCGCACATAAACAAGCTAGCGCTGTAGCCACCATGTTTATGGGCTTAACCATTGCGAATATTGGTGGTGTGCCTTTGGCAACATGGGTTGGGCAAAACATTGGCTGGCGTATGTCTTTCCTTGCGATTTCCTTGCTTGGTGTGATTACGATGCTCGCTTTATGGAAAGCTCTGCCATCAGGCATGGTTGCCCAAAAGCCAAATGTGAAAGCCGAGTTGAAGGTGTTAACGCGTACTCCTGTGGTCCTTGCGCTACTCACCACCGTACTCGGTGCAGGTGCAATGTTTACGCTTTATACCTATATTGCGCCAAGCTTGACTGAATTTACCCATGCTTCACCGACCTTTATTACTTTTATGTTGGTGTTGATTGGTGTAGGTTTCTCGATTGGTAACCATTTAGGCGGTCGCTTTGCAGACTTATCTATCAACAAAACTCTGATTGGTTTCTTGGTTCTGTTGATTATCATGATGGTGACTTTCCCCATCCTTGCACAAAGCCAGATTGGAGCAGCCGTTGCATTAGTCATCTGGGGTGCAGCAACCTTTGCTTTAGTACCACCTTTGCAAATGCGTGTCATGTCAGTCGCACATGAAGCTCCTGGACTTGCATCTTCAGTAAATATCGGTGCATTTAACTTAGGTAATGCAGTCGGTGCCGCAGCAGGAGCGTTAGTACTCGATTTAGGTTGGGGTTATAGCGCAGTATCATTTGCTGGTGCATTGTTGGCTGGGTTAGGTTTGTTATTGGTTTTATTCCAAATCAAACGCGAAAGTAGTCCCGTCCAAACATTACAACAGTGTTCAGATTAATAAAAAAAAGCGCCTGAAATCAGGCGCTTTTTTTTAAGTTATTTATTTTAAGATTTCTGGTAATTTGGGTTGTTCATAAATCGGACTCATCACTTCCCGCTTCATTTTAAGCAGCATCTGGTAAGGCTGTTGTTGAACAAACATATTCACAAAGCTCAATGGAATTGAACCAGCAGGATCTGCATAACCACTGGTGGTTACTTTCACCTTATTATTTGCAACTTTCTGGAATGTCCAGTCCCCTTCATAATGTGTCAAACGCACTACATCGGGTTGTATCGGATAATTTCCGCTAATTGCAGTATTTTTAATTGTCACAACGCCATTTGCGGCTTTGCTCATTTTTCCTTTTACAACCACATCACGATCTTTTAAAGGAAACGGAAAATCCAACACCATATATAGCGTAAATTCACCCTTTTTCTCATCTTGAGACAACATCTGAACTTTGCCCATATAAGGCACCCATTGGTCAGCACGATTTACATCTAAAATCACAGCGACAGCGCGTTCAAGTGGCACATCAAAAGTCGTTTCTGCTTTATATTGAAAGACTGGATTATCGGGCTTTTGATAAGTCCAGACTTTAATATTATTGCGATTTAAGCTTAATTTAGCTTTTTCTGTAGAAGCAGCCCCCGTCCAGAGGCTGCTCAAGCAAAGAAGAGTGGTCAAGGCAATTTGTTTTTTATTCATGTTCTGCTCTATCTTGTTTTTCTCGCTACACATGGAATGCGTACAGGGTTTTAAACCTGTACGTCGTTCAATCCTAAAACATCTTTCATGTCATATTTACGTGCTTCACGGCCCACAACCCATGCAGCAGCTCGCACTGCACCAGCAGCAAAGTTCATACGGTTCGTTGCTTTGTGAGTCACTTCAACGCGCTCACCTTCACCAATGAACATAACCGTGTGTTCGCCAACAATATCACCACCGCGAATAGTTTCAAAACCAATCGTTTGACGATCACGTGGGCCTGTATGTCCTTCACGGCCATAAACAGCAACTTCTTTTAGGTTACGGCCTAAAGTATCTGCAATCGCTTCACCCATCATTAACGCTGTACCTGACGGCGCATCTACTTTATGACGGTGATGAGCTTCAATGACTTCAATATCTACTGTATCTCCAAATACTTTTGCTGCAAGCTCAAGTAACTTGATTGATACATTTACACCCACAGAATAGTTCGCAGCGTAAACCACAGGTGTATGAGTAGCAACTTCGTCTAACTCAGCTTTTTGCTCATCTGACATACCTGTTGTACCAATAACCATGGCAACCCCAGCTTCACGGCAAAGCTTTAAGTGCTGAGCAGTTGCAACTGGTGCGGTAAAATCAATGATTACATCGCAGTCTTTCAAAACATCTGCCAAGTTTCCTGAAACCTTTACACCCACTGAACCAATACCAGCAAGCTCACCTGCATCAGTGCCCACCAAACTACTTTCTGGACGCTCTACTGCAGCAGCTAATTGATAACCTGCCTGTTGAACTGCTTGAATAAGCGTACGGCCCATACGACCGCCTGCACCTAAAATACCAATGCGTGGAGCTGCTGACATAATCCTTCTCAATCTTCTGTTTTACGTAATTTGTCTACTATATCAAAACTCTTTGCTCCCGATAAAAAGTAAAAATTATTTTTTGAGATGAACTGAAATTTAATCTGTTTTCACAAAAGTTAAAGAATTGATCTGCACACTACGGGCCACGAATGAAAAAAAGATGACTATAAGGAGTTAAACATGCATTCGAGAATTATTGGCTTTACAGCGATGATGGGGATGATGAGTTCAATGGCATTTGCAGAGCCAGCAATCCAGCCAGGAGACACATTAGAAAGCTTATCTAAAGCGCGTATTACAACAAACGTAAGTACTCAAACAGCAACACCTACAGCTCAAACTGTAGCAACTGATGCCAATGCTGACGTTAAAGTTGAAGATATTGACCCGATTATTGGCGAAACAACAGCAGAAGCACCGAAAGTAGCTGTACAGGCAGAAGCAGTAGCCGTACCAGTAAACGAAAATGCTCCTACTTTTGCTTCTAGCGAACCGACTGTAAGTATTGACGACATTGATGTTGCTCACCCTACAGAGTAAGCAGTAGTCATTTTCTTTTAAGCAGAATAAAAATAATAAGATAGATCAGCGCAATAAAAAGGCGGATATTTTATCAATATCCGCCTTCTTTTTAATTTCTTGTCTAATCAAGCATTAATCGAACAAACGATCAAAGAATGATTTTTTCTTCGGTGAAGAAGCACTGTCTTCGCCATCAAAAGAAGCTTGTAACTCTTTAAGTAATTCACGTTGACGAGAATTTAGGTTGACTGGAGTCTCGACCACAATACGGCAGAGTAAATCACCCACCATGCTGCTACGTACTGGACGAACGCCTTTGCCACGTAAGCGGAATAATTTACCTGTTTGAGTTCCCTCAGGAATCTTCAAGCTAACGCGACCTTCCAAAGTTGGAATTTCAATTTCTTTACCAAGTGCAGCATCAGCAATGCTTACTGGTACATCCATATAAAGATCGGCACCGTCACGTTGGAAAATTTCGTGTTCACGAACTACAACTTCAACGTACAAGTCACCTGATTGGCCATCACGAATTGCTTCGCCTTTACCACTCAAACGAACGCGGTCACCATTATCTACACCCGCTGGAATGGTAACTTCCAACGTTTGTTGACGGTCAGCTACACCTGAACCATGACATGCCTGACAAGGATTTTTAATAATTTTACCTTGGCCACGACACGTACCACATGTTTGTTGTACAGAGAAGAAACCTTGCTGCATACGTACTTGTCCTGAACCATGACAAGTTTTACAGGTTTCAACATCTTTTGGATTTTTAGAACCTTTACCATCACACACATCACATGGTGCAGGAGCAGTAAAGGTAATGGTTTTTTTCACCCCTTTTACAGCTTCTTCAAGGGTAAGTTCCATTACATAGCGTAAATCTGATCCGCGACGTTGACGTTGTTGACGTCCACCACCACCGAATGCACCACCGAAGATATCACCGAACTGACTGAAAATGTCTTCGGCACTAAATCCGCCGAAGCCGCCACCGCCGCCGCCAAAGCCGCCTTCGAACGCATTATGACCCATGCGATCGTACATGCTACGCTTTTCACTGTCCGATAAAACTTCATAAGCTTCAGCAGCTTCTTTAAATTTCTCTTCAGCTTCGGCATTGTCAGGGTTTCTATCAGGATGATATTTCATCGCCAATTTACGGTAGGCTTTTTTGATCTCATCATCACTTGCGGTTTTTGAAACGCCTAAAACCTCATAATAATCACGTTTAGCCATTTTTGGCGGTGCTCCTCACGGAATTTTATCAATACTCTATTGCCGACTAAATGGGGGACTTTAGCCGAATTTACAAGGGGAAAATGTTCAAAAAATAGATATATTAAAAAACTGCCTTATTTTTTAAATATTTAGACAAGCCTTTTAACCATGCATTTAATAGAAATAACCACGCGATAGCGCTAAAAACTACACCAGCAACTGTAGAGGCGGTGACCCAAAGATTGCTGTCCCATGCAAAGAAGAAGAGCGGAATAAACCAGACCACAGCAAAAATTGCCATACAAAGAAATAGAATCCCGTTGCGCATAATCCATAGTGCATGCGCATGAATCCAAACTTCAGCATTATCTACCACTGCTACTTTACGAGCGACCAAATAAGCAAAGGCCGCAAAAATAACCGTAAACAATGCAAGAAACATGAACGCATAAGAAATTACTATATAACGGCGATGCTGTTCGATATGGTCTTGCCCCATCTGTATTTCACCTCAATTCACTGCATTTTGCCTATTTTTTATGCAGTGAAATAATCCTGTATTTTTTGTGTAAAGACAGGTGCTACTATATTGGAGTTTTCAATATTTCGCACCTTTATTCACAAAAAATTTATGTATTTTATGCGGTTTTTTTCACCTTAAACCACGCTGCATACAGTGCAGGTAGGAAAAATAATGTCAGTAAGGTGGCAACAATCAATCCACCCATGATCGCAACTGCCATCGGACCAAAGAAAATACTCCGCGAAAGTGGAATCATGGCCAGAACCGCAGCTAAAGCAGTCAAAATAATTGGACGGAATCGACGCACTGTCGCTTCAATAATCGCTTCCCAAGTTGGATGTCCTGCTTGCCTATCTTGTTCAATTTGATCAATCAAAATAAGCGAGTTACGCATGATCATGCCAGAGAGTGCAATTGTGCCCAACATGGCCACAAAGCCAAATGGTTTGTTAAATAACAGTAAAAATAAAACCACACCAATTAAACCAAGCGGAGCTGTTAATAACACAATGGTCGCGCGAGATAAGCTTTTGAGCTGAATCATAAGTAATGTCATGACCACAGCCAAGAAGAGCGGCATACCCGCATTAACGGAATTTTGCCCACGTGCAGACTCTTCTACAGTTCCCCCCACTTCAATGAGATAGCCACTTGGCAATTCAGCGCGTAACTTATCCATTGATTCAGCTAACTCACCAACCACTGTAGCGGGCTGTAGTTGAGTTCGGATATCTGCGCGAACTGTAATCGTCGGTAAACGGTTACGATGCCAAATTAAACCATCTTCAAACTTATACTCAATTTTAGCGATTTGAGCTAAAGGTACTGTCGTTCCATTGTTCGTAGGTACAGCTAAGCTTGCCAATGAAGCCACTTCAACACGTTCTGCCTGGTCTCCGCGTAAACGGATTTCAATGAGTTCACGCTTTTCACGATATTGCTCAATCGCACTACCTGTAATTGATGCATTAATAAAGTTCGCTAAATCCAGACTCGATACACCCATTTGTCGAGCACGGTCTTGGTCAATCTGAATGGAAATGATCTTACTCGGCTCACCCCAATCTAAGTGTACATTAGTGGTATTCGGGTTTTCACTCATCACCTTAGCGACCTGCTGTGCCTCTTTACGCACCAGATTCAAATCTTCCCCTGACACACGATATTGCAATGGATAACCAACAGGCGGGCCATTTTCTAGTAATGACACGCGAGTACGAACTTGCGGAAGTAATTGCTTAATTTGTGTGTCCAACGAACGTCGAATTTCATCACGATCATCCAGAGATGATGCGAGCACAACAAACTGTGCAAAGCTGGCTTGTGGTAGTTGCTGATCTAACGGTAAATAAAAACGTGGTGAACCTGTACCGACATACGCTACATAGTTATCAATCCCTTTTTGTTTAGACAGGAAGTTTTCAACTTTTTTTACAGCTTGTTCTGTTGCTGTTAAAGAAGCACCTTCTTCAAGTTTTAAATCAACTAAAATCTCAGCACGGTTTGAAGGTGGGAAAAACTGCTGAGGTACCAGTTTAAACATCAGCACAGATAGCACAAAAATACCTACCGTAGTCGCAATTACAGTTTTACGGTAGGTCACACAAAACTCGACCATCTTTCTAAAACGTAAATAGAAACTAGATTGATAAGGATCGTAGTGATGGTCCTGAGAAATAGCCACAGTTTGCGGTTGCGGCTTTTTAGTTAATCTTGCCCATAGGCGAACATACCAAGGTGCCTGATGGCCTGTTTTGGTAAAATCGGGTAATAGCTTTTCACCTAAATAAGGCACAAATAAAACCGCTGCCACCCAAGAGACTAGTAAGGCAATCGTTACCACCTGAAAGATAGAGCGAGTGTATTCACCGGTACCAGATTGAGCTGTCGCAATAGGTAAAAAACCCGCCGCAGTAATCAAGGTTCCGGTGAGCATTGGAAATGCTGTGGTTTTCCATGCAAATCCGGCGGCTTTAATTCGGCTATAGCCCTGCTCCATCTTAATTGCCATCATCTCGACCGCAATAATGGCATCATCGACTAATAGACCTAGCGCTAGAATCAAGGCACCGAGTGAAATCTTATGCAGTCCGACATCGAATAGATTCATACCCGCAAAGGTCATTGCTAAAACTAAAGGAATAGAAAAAGCGACAACCAGTCCCGTACGGAAACCTAAAGAGAAAAAACTCACTAATAAGACAATAATGACTGCTTCAGCGAGTACCTTCACAAACTCATGAATACTACGTTGTACTGCTACAGGTTGATCGGAAACTTTTTGCAGTTTCATACCTAGAGGTAGGGTCTTTTGTAGTTGGGCAAACTCTGTTTCCAGATTTTTACCTAAGGCAATAATGTCACCGCCCTTACGCATGGATAGGGCAATACCAATACCATTTTCACCCATAAAACGCATACGTGGTTGAGCAGGTTGGCTAAAACCACGATAGACATCCGCAACGTCACCGAGTTGAATGGTTTTATCGCCAACCAACAAAGGTGTTTTTTTAATTTCCTCAATGTCTTGTAAATGACCGCTTACTCTAATTTGAATACGGTCTGTGCCCGTTTCAAAAAAGCCAGCACTTGCCATACTATTTTGCTTTTGTAAGGCTTCTTGAATTGCTGTAACCGGTATTCCAAGCTGTACCGCTTTAGTGTTAGAAATCACAATCCAGATTTTTTGATCTTGTAGGCCAATCAATTCGACCTTACTCACATCCTTGACTCTTTGAAGCTGTAATTGCAAACGGTCTGCATATTCTTTTAAAAGCGCATAGTCAAAGTCTTTGCCTGTCAGTACATAAATATTACCGAAAGTGTCTCCAAATTCGTCATTGAAAAATGGACCTTGTACACCATTTGGTAGTTCATGGCGAATATCATTCACCTTCTTACGAACGTTGTACCAAACATCAGGAATCTTGTCAGAAGTCAGTGAATCCTTGGCAACGAATGTGACCATTGACTCACCCGGTCGGGAGTAAGCCATAATCTTGTCATACTGCCCTGTTGTCATGAGTTCCTTTTCGATACGGTCAGTCACCAGCGTTGAAACTTCTTTCGCGGTTGCCCCTGGCCAGTAGGTTTGTACAACCATGACTTTAAAGGTAAATGGCGGGTCTTCACTTTGTGAGAGTTTTGAATAAGAGATCGCGCCGATAATGCCAAGCAAGAGCATAAAATAAAGGACCAGACCTTTATTTTTTAATGCCCATTCCGAGAGATTGAATTTCATGGCTGTTTCACTCCCTGAATTTTCACCGCACGGTTTTCACGGTCAATCGGGTGAATCTTCTGCTTATCACGTAGCAGATGTACGCCGCCAATCACAACCCAATCATTTGGAGCTAAACCAGATATGACAGGTACGCTATCTTTGCCATATGCACCAATCGTTACAGGTACTTTACGTAAAGTTTGATTTGCATTAACTACCCACACATAAGGCTGGTTATCTGTTGCTGAAACACTCGAAAGTGGTACGCTCATCACGTTGGTTTGAGTCGAACTAAAAAATACGCGTGCACTTTGTCCAAGCTGAATAGCAGACTGGCCTTCTTTGAGTGCTACCTTCACTGTAAAAGTACGGGACTGGTCCGCTGCTGGAGAAACTTCGCGAACATATCCGGCAAATTTTTCATTCGGTTTAGACCACAAGGTAATCCAAGCAGCTTGGCCAACTTTAATCTCGCTAACCGCTTGTTCTGGTACACCAATGACAACTTCACGTTCACCATCAATGGCAAGTTGATAAGCAGCTTGTCCTGCTGCCACCACTTGTCCAATTTCTATGTTTCGCGCAGTAATAACACCATTTTTGTTAGAAACGAGTTGGTTATAACCTGTTTGGTTGGCAGACACTTCGTAGTTAGAACGAGCTTGCTGTAAGGCTGCTTGTGCTGCATCATATTGATTTTTTACAGTGTCATATTGTGAACGGCTTACAGCATTAATCGGGAGTAATTGCTGAAAACGTTTAAGTTCATCTGCTGCCGTTTTTGCTGAAGCCTGTGCATTGTCTAGCTGAGCTTTAGCGGCATTTAATTGTAGCTGAGCATCTGCCACATCAAGCTTTGCTAATACTTGTCCTACTTTAACTCGGTCGCCTACATCCACATAACGAGCCGTAACTTGTCCACCTACCCGAAATGCTAAAGCCGTTTGTTGTCTCGCTTGAACATCCCCTGCATAGCTTTTTTGTTCATTAAGTGTGGTTAAGGGCTGTGCCACCATCACATAAGGTATTTCTTCTGTTTTTGGAGTCTCTTTACTACACCCCATTAATGTGACCATACAAACAATCACCATACTCATGATGAGAGGTTTTAACACATTCATATCTTATCGCTCTTATTCAAACTGATTTTTTAAGGCACAATATGCTTGCATCATAGTTCGTTTATTTTTTAATTAATATACCCATGGGTACATTAATTAAAGAAAAACATATAAGTGTTTATTTTTTAAAATTATTATTTAGAGGGTTTTGTGCAAACAGTTAATCAAAGTGGTCGCCCGAAAGATCTAGAAAAACGTGCTCGTATCTTACAAGCCGCTAAAGCTATTTTTTTGAAATCTGGCTATCACGGTACCAGCATGAACCAGATTGCACAGGAAGCAGGTGTAACTAAACTGACGGTCTATAACCACTTTCAAGACAAAGCCAACTTGTTTATCTGTGCGATTACAGAAACCTGTGAAGAGACACTGTGTACTAAACAATTTGAATTAGATGCATCGGCAGATTTTTATCAAGCCCTCTTTATTGTTTGTTCACGCGCCTTGCAAATTATTTACTCACCTGAGGCACTTAAACTTGAACATGTTTTATTTGAACTTGCAGCAGAACAAAGTCCACTCGCCCTACAGTTTTTTGATGCATCACATACGCGACTGCAAAATCAGTTAACTGAGTTTTTGCAAAAAGCGGCTCAATTAGGTTTTATTCAAACCGATCACCCAACCTATCAAACCGAGCTTCTTTTGTCTTTATTGCTTGGTGTACGTCACCAGAAGGTTTTACTGGGGATCATTGCTGTACCCAATGCGCACGAGCTTGAACAAATTATTCAAGATGCAATTCATTTATTCTTGCTCAAATACCAGAATTAAACCAAAGTCCGATTGTCAAAAGTTGTGCTGAGTGCATGTCATCTTTTCAGCCTCAACATGCGAATTAAATGTTATTTTTTAAGCAAAAATTCACATTTTCTTACGCTCAAAGCTTGGAATGTTCGCTAATCGCGCTATATTCGATAAGAATAAGAACAGGAGAAAAATAGCATGGTTCAGCAAATCGATGCGCCACTGCGTGAGGATGTCCGCTTACTTGGCAACTTGTTAGGTGAAACCCTAAAACAACATGCAGGACAAGAACTGTTTAATCAGATCGAGCAAATCCGTGCTCTTGCCAAAGGTGCACGTGATGGTCAAGCTGAAGCCGAAAAGCAACTAGAACAATTATTTTTAGAACTGCCCGATGAAGAGTTACTTCCTCTTACCCGCGCGTTTTCTCATTTCCTAAATTTTGCCAATATTGCTGAGCAATATCATGTGGTGCGTAGCCGCAGACAGGCAGAATTTGATCCGGATGCAAACTCTCCGAACCCCCTTGTTCACTTATTTCAAAAATTTAAAGATAAAAGTATTTCGACAGAAAAACTGTTCCAGCAAATTTGTGATCTTAAGATTGAACTGGTACTTACGGCGCATCCAACAGAAGTGAGCCGTCGTACCCTGATCCAAAAATATGATGATATTAATGCTTGCCTATCGCAGCTTGATCAGCAAAAACTCACGCCACGCGAACGTCAAAATGCACTAGCGAACTTAAAGCAACAAATTAGTTCGGCATGGCAAACGGATGAAATCAGACAGCACCGCCCTACTCCAGTCGATGAAGCAAAATGGGGTTTTGCCACAATTGAGCAAACACTTTGGAATGCTGTACCTAAATTCATTCGCGAATTAAATGAGTTGGTTCAAGAAAATTGCCAACTCAATTTACCACTGAACATTGCACCAGTACGTTTTGCATCTTGGATGGGTGGAGACCGTGATGGTAATCCAAATGTTACACATCAAATTACCCAAGAAGTGCTCTGGTTATCACGCTGGCAAGCTGCTGACCTCTACCTAAGAGATATCGAAAATTTACGTTGGGAACTTTCAATCCAGACGTGTTCTGAAGAAATGATTCAGGCCATTGGTAGTCACCATGCCGAACCTTATCGTGAGTATTTACGTGCAACACGAGAACGTTTAAAAGCGACCCGCCACTGGTTAGCTCAGCGCCTACAAGGCTTAGAAGCAGACGACAGCAATGTCATTAAAAGCAAAGATGAGCTTTTACAGCCACTATTGTTGTGCTATCGCTCTTTAATCGACAGTAATCTGCCTGAAATTGCGAATGGTCAACTACTCGACTTTATTTACCGTGTGAACTGTTTTGGTATTGAACTACTTAAACTTGATATTCGCCAAGAATCAGGTCGTCATCGTCAAGCGATTTCAGCAATTACCGAATATTTAGGTTTAGGTAATTTTGAGTCATGGACCGAACAAGCGCGCCAAAACTTCCTTATTCAGGAATTACAAAGCAAACGCCCACTTCTACCGAAATACATTAATGAACCTGAAGGGAGTTTGATTGGTCATCCAGATGTTCAAGAAGTATTTGCAACCATGCGTACTTTGGCAGACCAACCACCTGAGTCTTTAGGGGCTTATATTATTTCTATGGCTGAATATCCAAGCGATGTTTTGGCTGTATTGTTATTGCAAAAAGAAGCTGGCATTCAACATCCTTTACGTGTAGTTCCTCTGTTTGAAACTTTAAAAGATTTAGATGGCGCTGCAACGACCATGAATACGCTGTTCAATATGCATTGGTACAAACAGCACATTCAGGGTAAACACGAAGTCATGATCGGTTACTCCGACTCTGCAAAAGATGCGGGTTTCATGTCTGCCAACTGGGCGCAATATCGTGCTCAAGAAGAGCTAACTGCAATTGCTCAAACACACGGCGTACAGTTAACGCTGTTCCACGGCCGTGGTGGTTCAATTAGTCGTGGTGGTGCTCCAACACAACAGGCACTATTTTCACAGCCGCCAGGTTCAATTTCTGGTGCAATCCGTGTCACAGAGCAAGGGGAAATGATCCGCTTCAAATTTGGTCTAGAAGGCATTGCTATGCAAAACCTTGAGATCTATACCGCAGCAACACTTGAAGCGACCTTATTACCGCCACCAGAACCTAAAACTGAGTGGCGTGAACTCATGAACCGCATGACTGATCATTCTGTTAAGGTCTACCGTCAAACAGTTCGTGAAAACCCACACTTCGTGAAGTATTTACGTACGGTTACCCCTGAACTTGAATTACAAATGTTGCCTTTAGGCTCACGTCCTGCAAAACGAAAAGTGAGTGGCGGCATCGAGTCTTTACGGGCGATTCCATGGGTATTTGCTTGGACACAAATCCGTTTGATGTTACCTGCATGGTTAGGTACTGGCGCAGCAATTAATGAAGTAATTGCTGATCAGCAAAAAGCAACCCTTGATGAAATGCTCCAGCAATGGCCTTATTTCCAAACACTCATTGATATGCTGGAAATGGTATTGTCTAAAGCTGATGCCAACATTGCACTCTATTACGAGTCTCATCTGACTGAAGATGAAGATTTGAAAGTTCTTGGCAACCAATTACGTCAACGTCTAAAAGATGCTGTTGAAACCTTGCTTGCATTAAAAGATGAATCAAAGCTTCTTAGCAATAATGAAGTTCTCGATCAGTCTATGCAGGTTCGTAAACCATACTTATTGCCTTTGCATCTTTTACAAGCTGAACTCATGAAACGTCGTCGTGATTATCTCGCTGAACGTCAGGCAGAGAATACCCCTGTTGACCATGCACTTATGGTGAGTATTGCAGGTATCGCGGCTGGTTTACGTAATACAGGCTAAACTGATTTTACCGATTGTTTTATAAAGCAGTGCATCATGATGTGCTGCTTTTTACTTGCAAAGTTCTCTATTTTTCTTAAATTTTCCTCGATTTTCTATTTTTTATAATATTTTTTTTAAAATCAAAAAATTAATTTTTATGATAAAAAAATAACTAATTCCTTATATTTAGAAAACATAAAATTATACCGATCGTTAAAAAATAATTGCTTTTCACATACATACTTCTCTCTGGAGATTAAATGCATTCTCAAGAAAGAGTATCATTGCACCAATTAAAAAATAATGAGCTTATTTTATGTCCAACTGGTTTCCAAAATGGCAGCCTTACCAAGGTGATGTTGACCATCGGCCGGTCTCTACCAATGAATATCTCCCACCCGTTCAAAGTGCTATTTTAGGTATTCAACATGCGTTTGCCATGTTTGGAGCAACTGTTTTAGCACCTTTACTCATGGGGTTTAATCCTAACCTTGCTATTTTAATGTCTGGAATCTGTACCATCCTGTTCTTTTTAATTACAGGTGGTCGTGTTCCGAGTTATTTAGGATCAAGTTTTGCCTTTATTGGTGTGGTTGCAGCAGCAACCGGGCATATTACAGGTTCGGGTGCCAATCCAAATCTATCGATAGCTTTAGGTGGAATCGTAGCATGTGGTGTTTTTTATGCCATCATCGGTTTTATTGTGATGCTTACGGGTACGCGCTGGATTGAAAAACTCATGCCGCCTGTAGTGACTGGCGCCATTGTGATGATTATTGGTCTCAACCTTGCACCTGTTACCATTAAAGGCGTTGCAGGCCAACCATTTGAAATGTGGATGGCTTTAATTACCGTACTTTGTATGGGCAGTATTGCAGTCTTTACGCGTGGCTTATTGCAGCGTCTACTTCTGTTGGTTGGTTTGATTTTGGCTTATGTCATTTATGCCATCACCACCAATGGACTAGGTTTTGGTAAGCCAATCGATTTTAGCCAGATCTCACAAGCTGCATGGTTTGGGATTCCAAGCTTTTCACATCCTACTTTTGACACCAACGCTATGCTAATTATTGCGCCAGTTGCGCTTATTTTAGTAGCAGAAAACCTAGGTCATATTAAAGCTGTTGGCGCAATGACTGGTGAAAATCTGACTCCACAATTAGGCAAAGCATTTGTCGCAGATGGTTTAGCAACAACGCTATCCGGTAGTGTCGGTGCTCCGGGCATGACCACTTACGGCGAAAACATTGGGGTGATGGCAGTCACTCGTGTGTACTCAACCATTGTTTTTGTAATTGCGGGTATCTTCGCAATTTTCTTAGGTTTATCTCCAAAATTTGGCGCGGTAATTAGTACCATTCCAAGTGCGGTCTTAACAGGCGCATCTATTGTTGTGTTTGGTTTAATTACCATTGCTGGTGCAAAAATCTGGATCGAAAACAAAGTTGATTTTTCTAACAATAAAAATCTAATTGTTGCTTCAGTCACGATTATTTTAGGTGCTGGTAACTTTGAATTATTGTTCGGTAATTTCAATTTAGGTGGTATTGGTACCGCAACTTTTGCAGCCATTATTTTAAATTGGCTGTTTAGTTTAAAAGATAAAACTTAAATTCAAAAAGGCAGCGCAAGCTGCCTTTTTTCATTACGATTTAGTATGATGACTTTTTACTCTTCAATACGTTTCCTGTCATGCGTTTTGATTTTTTTGATTTACAACTGGTTCTTCATATTGTCTCTACAGGTAGTCTAACCAAAGGTGCAGACCGCTCTGCAATTTCACTTCAAGCCGCCAGTGAACGTATAAAAAAACTCGAACAATATTTTGAAACGCCCTTATTTATTCGCCAAACTACTGGCGTAGAACTCACCACAGCAGGACACGCGTTTGTAGAACATGCTCGTCAGCTTTTAGCACAAAAAGATCAACTCGAACAAGAAATGCAGCGCTTTAGGCCACCTACATCAGAGTCATTAACACTTTGGTGTAACTCTTCCGCACAAAGCGAATATTTGCCTCCGTTATTACCTCAATATTTAGTGCTTCATCCTGAAATGAATATCGATTTACATGAAGCAGAAAGCTCGGAAATTGTAGATGCACTCACGCAAGGTATAGCAAGTCTTGGACTGGTCTCCAGTTTTTTTGATACCAGACATTTGCAAACGAAAGAATTTGCGAGTGATCCATTAGTTCTGATTTGTCCTGCTACGCATGAGTTAGCTCAATATCAAGAACTGAACTTGGTAGAGGCTTTAAGCTATGGTTTTATTGGTCTTAAGTCCCATCACTCTTTGCAACAGTCCATTGAAACTCAAGCTAAGTTATTAGGCTTTAACATACAGTACCGTTTGCGCTTACCTAACTTTGGGGCGATTGCTGAGGTCGTTGCCAAAGGCGTTGGAATTGCGATTATGCCAGCTCGTGCTGCACAGCGTTTGCAATCAAACTATGATTTTCATTCCATTCAACTGCAAGGTGCTTGGGCAAATCGTAAACTGCTTTTGGCGACCCAAAATTTCAACCAGCTGCCTAGCAGTTACCAACAGTTTGCAGATTTTTTATTGCAGCATCGTCCTGAAAAATTGGCTTAATGCAAAATCATATAAAGACCTAATGACATCAAGCCTATAAAAAATATACGACGAAATTTTTGCTCATTTAAGCGGTAACGAATTTTTTTACCCACCCACATTCCAACGAGCGCTGCCAACAATGCAGCAAACGATAAACGATAGTCCAGTGTTATTCCCGACATAGGGTTATGGTGTAAAAACACTGCAAGACAAATGGTAGAGATAGTAAACGTTAAACCTAATGCCTGTACCAACTCATCACGTTTTAAATGCAAAGACTGCAAATAAGGAACGATTGGAATAATAATGACACCTGTTGCTACAGTTACTGCCCCACCGATATATCCAATAATTGGTGATAGCCAACGTTCATGCTTTCCTAAGTGTGGAAGTCTCTTTACGCACAGCCCATAGAGTCCATATAAGGCCAACATACACCCTAATAAAATTTCACTACTATGCCCATGACTTTGACTTAAAGTAGGTAAAAAGCTCCATATTGAACCTACTATAATGCCTACAAGCAACGTCCAGAAACGGCGAATAAACGCCCAGACATGTCCTTCAGCAAAAAGTTGCCAGACATTGGTGACCATTGAGGGAACAATGAGCAGAGATGCTGCCTGAAAAGGGCTCATTGCGATGGTGAGTAAACCCATCGATACTGCGGGTAATCCTAAACCGATCATGCCTTTAATCATGCCCGCAAAGGCAAACACCACCATAATAATTGCTAGAAATGTCACTGTTTATCTCCGTTTCCTACAGGGTTATGCTACGGAAAAAACAGGTTCTGCCCTATTCTTGTTTTTAGAAGTGGGCCTCAATTAAAAGTTGAGGCTGTTTTATATTTCTCTTCTAATACATTGCTAAAAATACTTTCAATCATCCACACACGATACAAGCTATTGAATACATAAGTCTGACCATCAATACGCAATTCTAAAACCGGTAAATCAGGCTGATGTTTATCTTTACACAAGGCATCATTTTGCGCCAAAACAGATTGCACATCTTGGTCGGTTAGCTGCTCAATTCCCAACTGTTGCTGTAATTGTTGAAAATGCTTTAAGAAAGATAGATCTTTTCCTTTCGTCCAAACAGCCTGCAAAATAGTGAAAATCGTATCGATTTGCTGATTTTCTTGCACACTATAGAAAAGCTTTGCCATTTCCAGTGTACTTTCCTCGGTAGGGCGACAAAACGGTGTAAAGGCCACACCTGTTCTTTTAGAAACACGTGTCGCCAAACTCCAGTCAAACCAATCTCGACCTTGATAACTTAACGGGTAAACTTTTAGTTGAATATCATAATAATCGGCCAGTTCTTCCTTGATATAAGCAAGTAACAACCAACTCATTGGGTCTTCTAAAGCAATATAGACATCCAGCTCAGGATGAAGCGTCTGAATCTCGGTAAGCGCCTCAGCATCGTTAATCAAATGTTCACGCCATTCGATATGATTAATTAAAAAAATCGGATTACCAGTCAGTAGCTTTTGCTGCTTCAAACGACGAGTCAAACGTAGTAAATCATCTACTGCATGATATTTACGTCCACCAAATTCAAAGTATGCCGCAGGTACAGGCTCATCCGTAAAAATACGTTCCGAGAAATGTTGAGGAAGCTGATGTTTAACTGCCATGGCATGTAAAGTACGTAACTTTCCATATTGTTGTTGCCAAAGCATGTGGAAAATATCTTCTAGTAAATGGAAGAAATTCTGACCTTGTAATGGGGTTCTTTTTAATATGACTGCCGCTTGTTTTAAAGATTCTGGGCTTGGGATTTCTGGAAATTCATCGAAACCGAAACGATGTTGTTTGGCTAATATCTTGGCATCATTTAAACAATAATTTTGCCACTCTTCATGCGACATGCTGTTTGGAGGTTCAGAAGCCGTATGCGAAATAATTATTTTTAAAGGCTTAAGTTCATCACTTAAAATTTCATCTAGCTGAGACAATTGCTGAACAGCCAAATAGCTATACACATCATCAAGTCGTAAATAAATACTTAAACCATTTTCCGTGGGTAACACCGCTTGACGAGAAGGCTTTTGGTAAAACCAGCTCGATCGAATAGGGTCAAACCAACGGCGTAGCAGTGACATGAGTTGTGCCTCTAAAAATTAAATCCTAAGCGTGATCAAAGATTATTTTGATCATAGTGCAAGGTAAAACAGTAGTCGAGATGAAATATAACTACCGTAGTTTACGCAGAAAATAAGACATGTTTTTAGCAAGTTTCTACGTAGGTGAAGATTTTATCACCATTTTATGGCAAACCCATAGAATGATCTAAAAACACCTTTTTCTACAAGCTGATTTTTTTTACCAGACATGAAAAATGCACCCTTAACATGATAGCAATTCATCGTGTTAAAGGGTGCATGATTCCTAATCAATTATTAAAATTGAATATTTTATAGAACGCGTACAGCTCCTTTCGCTGCACTTGTTGTATGCATTGCATAAACTTTTAACGCTTTTGATACTTTACGTTTACGTTCTTCTTTCGGATGCCAGCCTTTCGCTTCTTGAACTGTACGGCGATGCGCTAAAGTCGCATCGTCAATATTCAAGTGAATGGTACGGTTTGGAATATCGATTTCAATAGTATCACCATCTTCAACCAAACCAATTGCACCGCCTTCAGCCGCTTCTGGTGAAACGTGTCCAATCGAAAGACCTGATGAACCACCAGAGAAACGACCATCCGTTACTAATGCACAGTCTTTACCTAAACCTTTCGATTTAAGATAGCTGGTTGGGTAAAGCATTTCTTGCATACCCGGACCACCACGTGGGCCTTCGTAACGAATGACAACCACATCGCCAGCTTTAATGTCATGACCTAAAATTGCATCTACAGCTGCATCTTGGCTCTCAAATACACGCGCTGTACCCGTAAATTTCAAGATTGATTCATCAACACCCGCAGTTTTCACGATACAACCATCAAGCGCAATGTTGCCGTATAGAACGGCTAAACCGCCATCTTTAGAGAAAGCATGTTCTGCATTACGGATCACGCCTTTTTCACGGTCGCCATCTAACGTTGAATAGTAACGATTTTGAGAGAATGCAACTTGAGTTGGAACACCGCCCGGAGATGAACGATAGAATTCGTAAACGTCTGCATCTTCAGTACGAATAATGTCCCACTTATCTAATGCATCTTTTAAAGTTTTCTCGTGTACTGTTGGTACAGATACATCAAGCAAATTCGCGCGATCAAGTTCACCTAAGATGGCCATAATACCGCCAGCACGATGAACATCTTCCATATGAACGTCTTGTTTTGCAGGTGCTACTTTAGACAATACAGGAACTCGACGTGATAACTCGTCAATATCGTCCATTGTAAAATCAACTTCTGCTTCACTTGCCGCAGCCAATAAATGTAGAACAGTATTGGTTGAACCACCCATTGCAATATCAAGGGTCATCGCATTTTTAAATGCAGCCTTTGTTGCAATCGAACGAGGTAAAATACTTGCGTCGTTTTGTTCGTAATAGCGCTTAGCTAATTCAACAATAAGCTGACCTGCTTTTAAGAATAATTTTTTACGGTTTGCATGCGTCGCAACAATCGAACCATTACCTGGTAAAGATAAACCTAAAGCTTCTGTTAAACAGTTCATCGAGTTTGCAGTGAACATACCTGAACATGAACCACAGGTTGGACATGCCGAACGTTCAAATTCTTCAACTTCTTCGTCTGTATAACTTTCATCAGCTGCAACAACCATTGCATCTACAAGGTCAATCGCTTTTTCATTACCACGGAACTTGACCTTACCCGCTTCCATTGGTCCGCCAGACACAAAAACAACAGGAATATTCAAGCGCATCGCAGCCATGAGCATTCCCGGAGTAATCTTGTCACAGTTTGAAATACAAACCATGGCATCTGCACAATGTGCATTCACCATATATTCAACTGAATCAGCAATCAAATCACGTGATGGAAGTGAATAAAGCATGCCGTCATGCCCCATTGCGATCCCGTCATCAACTGCAATCGTATTGAACTCTTTAGCAACACCACCTGCTGCATGAATTTCTGCCGCGACAAGCTGCCCTAGATCTTTAAGATGTACATGGCCCGGCACAAATTGAGTAAATGAGTTGACCACCGCAATAATTGGTTTGCCGAAATCCTCATCTTTCATTCCTGTTGCACGCCATAAGCCACGTGCGCCAGCCATATTTCTTCCGTGTGTCGATGTTTTTGAACGATAGTCAGGCATTAGTGTTTCCAACAAGTTGTGCTTGAGCAGAATTTTTCCCGCTCTGGCGAATGATACTGATATAGCGTTAGATCAGTCGGAATATTGACTCATCATCATAATTTGATCATTCTCCATTCTATAGAAGCAAATAATATTCGGAAAGCCAAGAACAGTAATAGTCAGTCAATATTTAGCAAAACTTACATGAATAATTTTTTATTTTTTCATAACCTTTTTTTATCAATAAAAGTTTTTCAATAATTTTTTGTTCACTATTTAAAAACTAAAACGCTCAATCTCCATGAGTTTAGGGCTTCAATCGTTTTTCACGTATACTACGCGTAAACTCTTTTTGGATTGCATTTGTGAAAATTATTTTTGCTGGCACCCCCGAATTTGCTGCAACAGCATTAGCGGCTTTATTAAAAACTTCCCATGAAATTATCGCGGTTTATACTCAGCCAGATCGTAAATCGGGTCGTGGACAAAAACTAACGCCATCTTCTGTAAAACAGCTTGCACTTGAACATAATATTCCAGTCTATCAACCGCTTCATTTCAAAGCTTCAACTGAAGAAGGTTTAGCAGCTCAACAAGAACTGGCTGCTTTAGGTGCTGATGTCATGGTGGTTGCAGCCTATGGTTTGATCCTTCCACAAACTGTGCTCGATACACCGAAATATGGCTGTTTAAATATTCACGGCTCACTATTACCACGCTGGCGCGGTGCAGCACCAATTCAGCGTGCAATTGCAACGGGTGATGAAGAAACCGGAATCACTATCATGCAAATGGCAGCTGGTTTAGATACAGGCGATATGATGTATAAAACCTATTGCCCAATCACTAACGAAGATACATCAGCGACTTTACACGACAAACTAGCCGCTCAAGGTGCAACGGCAATTTGTGCGGTACTCGAGTCGGAAGAAACACTACAAAAATATTTAGCAGAACGCGAAGTTCAAGACGAAAGCTTAACGGTCTATGCACATAAATTAGTGAAATCAGAAGCTCGTATTGACTGGTCAAATGATGCTGTGCAAATTGACCGAAATATCCGTGCCTTTAATCCTTGGCCCGTCGCTTTTGTTCAACTTGATGAAAATAATGCTCTGCGTGTCTGGAACTCAACAATTTCTAGTCAAAGCAAAGCAAATGCTCAAGCTGGTGAAATTATTGCAATCGATAAACAAGGCGTACACGTTGCTTGTGGTCAAGATTCATTTATTTGTTTGACTAGCGTGCAATGGCCGGGTGGCAAAGCATTAAATGCTCAACAAATTGCACAAACTCAAAAACTTCACGTAGGACAAATTTTGCCATGAGTCAGGTTACCTCAAATTCCTCACGTTTTAACCTGCGTGCTCAAGTCGTCCAGACATTATTAAAAGTCCAGCAAGGTCAATCGCTCGCGAGTATTTTAAATACACAGCTCAATCAAGTTGCAGAGCGTGATCGTGCTTTATTTCATGAGCTCGTTTTAGGTACATTGCGCCAATGGTTTGCACTTAAATCAATTAGCTTACCTTTGCTGAGTAAACCTTTAAACAATGAGACAGTAGAAACCTGCCTATACGTTGGTCTTTATCAAGTTTTATGCACGCGTATTGCAGCGCACGCTGCCATCTCGGAAACAGTAGATGCGACTAAACAACTTGGGTTCCCTGCACTCAGTGGTATTGTAAATGCTATTTTGCGCCGAGCTACTCGTGAAACTGATGAGTTCGAGCAAGGTTTACAACAAGCACATGGCTTACCAAGTTGGCTTTTTAAACGCTTAAAAAAGGATTGGGGCGAACAAACCGAAGTGCTCTGCCAATCATTAAAACAAGTTGCGCCTTTAACCTTACGAGTGAACCAACGACATATTGGCCGTGATGCTTATTTAGCAAAATTACAGAGTTTAGAAATTCAGGCACGTGCATGTACTTTGTCCGAAGCAGGTATTGTTCTTGAGCAATCTGTACAAATCACTCAGTTACCTGGTTTTGAACAAGGCTGGTTCTCTGTACAAGATGAACATGCACAGCTATGTGCAAACTTATTGCCTGATTTAAACAATAAAACAGTTATTGATGCATGTGCTGCCCCCGGGGGTAAAACAGCTCATTTACTCGAAAAGTTTAAACCTGCTCAGCTTATTGCTATTGATCAGGACCCGAGTCGTTTAGTCCGTGTGACTGAGAACTTAAACCGACTACAGCTAGACCAAAGCCATACAGAAATCTTGGCAGCCGATGCAACCCAATGGGTGTCTGCACAGCCAGTAGATTGTATTGTGCTTGACGCGCCTTGCTCTGCAACAGGTGTAATTCGTCGTCATCCTGACATACGCCTATTGCGCCAATCTAGCGATATAGCTCAAACCATTGAGCTACAAAAGCAAATTTTGGAACATATGTGGCAACAACTCAAAGTTGGCGGTACATTGCTCTACATTACCTGTTCAATTTTAAAAGCTGAAAATGAACAACAGATGATTGACTTCTTTGCAGAACATACTGATGCAAAAGAAGTGAAAATTGAAGCGGATTGGGGAATTGAACAAACCCATGGCAGACAATTATTGCCACAAGCGCAGTCTGGTGATGGATTTTATTATTGTAAAATTCAGAAAATTGCATAAAAAAAGCAGGCTTAAAGCCTGCTTTTTTACTCGATCAGTATCAAAGTGTGTGCTGATCTTTTACTTCTTCTAAAACGTCATCTAACTCTTCAGGATGCTTCGATAAATGGATAATGGATAAAACCAAACCACCCCATAAAAACACCATCGAAATTACCATCATCACGATTGCTGAAGTATTCATTATTCTATCCTCCTAGCGATCTTTCATTTTGCTTAAAACGATTGCAACGACTGCACAGAAAATCACACTGCCCCAGCCGAATACACCTTGTAAGCTCATACTATAAGTATCATAGCCATTTTTGATCAAATTAAATACAGTCATACTGAGTGTAGTTAACAAGATTAATGATGTAATGACTGTTAAAGTGAAATCCCATCCCTTACCTAATTGAATAGTTGAGATGCGATTCACGTGATCACGAAGTTCCTTCAATGCAGAACGCTTAAACCAAGCCACGGTAATAATAGAAAGTAAAGCACCACCAATAATACCGATGTTATTGATAAAGTGGTCAACGATATCAACTAACTTAATTGCGTTTACACTTGAGAATAAAATAATTGATACAAGCGCACTACCACCACCAATAATGGTTACAGCTTTTTTACGACCCCATTTCAATTTATCCTGCATTGCTGCAATAGGTACTTCCAAAATACTTACCATCGAAGAAATACCTGCGACGAAAAGCGAAGAGAAGAATAAGAAACCAAATAAATCGGCACCTGTACCTAAACTTGAAATAATTTTAGGGAAGGCAATAAATGCTAATCCAATCCCACCACTCACCACATCTTTAACTTCAGTACCTGCCGCATGTGCCATAAAGCCAAGCGCTGCGAAGATACCAATACCAGCCAAAATCTCTGTTGATGCATTAGCAAAACCAACGATTAAACCAGAACCTGTTAAATTCGTTTTTGGTTTCAAATAAGATGCATAAGTCACCATGATCCCGAAGCCAACAGATAGTGAGAAGAAAGTATGGCCGTAAGCTGCTAACCAAACTTTATAATCCATCATTGCTGACCAGTTCGGCGTAAAGAAAGCGTTTAAGCCTTGAACTGCACCTGGTAAACGTAATGATTGAATCACTAAAATAGTGAAGAGAATGAATAATAATGGCATGAAAATCTTATTTGATAATTCCACACCTTTTTTCACGCCACCATAAAGAATGATTAGAGTAAGTGCCCAAATCCCAACAATCGGCCAGAATAAATGACCTACAAACTGTAAATCAAAACCGGTTGCTTTTGTGGTTTGCAAATAGGTATTAAAGAAGAAACCTTCCGGATCGCTTCCCCACATTTGACCAATGGAGAAGTAAACATAACTACCAGCCCAAGTGAGTACACTTGCATAATACAAACCGATGATGATACAGACACAAACCTGCCACCAACCTAATGTTTCTCCGCCTTTAAATAGGGCGCGATAAGCTTTAGGAGGGGAGTTAGTACTACGATGACCTACCGCATAATCTAAAAATAATAACGGTAAACCAGCAGTAATGAGTGCCAATAGATAGGGAATAAGAAACGCTCCTCCACCATTTTCATAAGCAACGTATGGAAAGCGCCAGATATTACCTAAGCCTACAGCCGAACCAACGGCTGCAATAATAAAACCAGATCGTGACGTCCAGTTTTCACGAGAATCTGTCATAGAACACCTAATGTTAAAAGATTACTTATTTTTACTGCTATTGTTGATTGTTATTCCGCATGCAAAAAAAGAACCAAAAAATACTTTTGTGTTTGTAGAAAATAAAACGAACCTTTTGAGTATTTTTATTCCCTTAACAAACAAGCAAAAATAGAAAATTCTTCCTTAAAGATTTTTGTCCATTTTTTGCCCCTATATAGCTGAACAATACCTGTTTTTATTTCTTTTTACTGTAATTTCCGTCAGAAATTTTACGAATTTTATTAGTTTTTTTCACAATTGGTTATTTTTCAGCTTATATTTACGTTCTACTACTTGTAGCTCAACTTTATTGTTCAATGACATTTTCTTCCAACTCTTAAAAAAGCTTCCTTAATTACTCTACTTATCCACTAATTTATTCATAATTCTCTGATTTTCAAATTAGACTTATTACCCTCATATAACTAAATGACAAAATTTATACTAAAATTTTTAGCTAATCAGAATCTTCTAAATTAAAGATCTAATAATAATTATTTGAAATAAATAAACTTTTTCTATGTATAAAAATTTATTCCTATTATACGTACCAGCTCTTTATTTTTTATCAATGCATCTGTAGCAAGATGTCTATATCATGCGCACAAAGATTTCTTTTATGCGGATGTAAAAATGAAAATATTAAAAATATCTTTATTAACGCTCGGGATCGGCTTAAGTGGCTTTGCTCAAGCAGACTTTGTAGGAGTAAAAGGAGACGTAGGCTACTGGTTTTATGACGGTAAAGCGAATATGTCTTCTCAATCAGCTGAAGATCAAGATTTAGATCGGAAAGGCAGTGCTCAAATTTCATTAGCAGTAGAACACCCAATTCCATTTATTCCCAACGCAAAAATTCGCTACGTAAATTTAGATACGGAAACTAAATCGGAAACTTTAGGTCAAGCCAACTATAAAGTTGATTTAGATCATAGCGATTTTATCCTTTACTATGAATTACTAGATAATATCGTAAGTGTGGATGCTGGTCTTGGTGCAACAGTATTAAATGGTGATATTACTGCATACACAGGCAAACGCGTGGATATTGATAAAACTTATCCTATCGCTTATTTGTCGGGAGAAGTAAAACTTCCATTTACAGGCTTAAGTGCTAAAGGTGAAGCAACCTATACAAACTTTGATGATGCACGAATTACTGATGCATTAGCAGAAGTGAAGTATAAATTTGCAGATAACCTTCTCATTGATCTTGGTTTAACAGCAGGTTATCGCGTACTTAATATCGATTTAGATGACTACGATAATAATGATCTTAAATTTGAGTTCAAAGGTCCCTATATAGGCTTGGAAGCACACTTCTAAATCAAACATTCAGATATAAAAAAGAACTCTATATGAGTTCTTTTTTATTTAAATCATATCTAAATAACCTGAATATTCTCGAATCCTTTGACACCATGCTTGAATATTTGGATATAACGTTAAATCAAAGCCACCTTCTTCAGCGACATGCGTATACGCATATAAGGCAATATCAGCAATGGTTAATTCATTTCCAACAAGATAGTCATGCTCTACTAAAGCATTATCCATAATTGATAATGCTTTATGGCCTTTGGGCTGTAAATTATGATATTCCTCGATTCTTTCTGCTGGTAAGCCTAAATATTTATTAATAAAACGAGCAACTGCAATAAATGGTTCATGGCTATACTGCTCAAAGAACATCCACTGATACATTTTTGCTTTAATAAAAGGATCTGTAGGAATAAATTTTGTTCCTTCAGCGACATAACCTAAAATAGCATTTGATTCACTCAAAACACGACCATCATCCAACACTAATACAGGTATTTTTCCATTAGGATTTAAAGATAAAAAATCTGCTGTTTGAGTGTCTTTTTTTAAAATATCAACGTGAATCCATCTATGATTAATATTTAATAAGGAAAGTAATAGTTTAACCTTATAACAGTTACCCGAACCCAAATCACCATAAACTACCATAGGTGCTTTTCCTTATTATTTATATTCAAAAGATTAAATTTCTTAGTATTTATAACACAGCTCGTCCTTAGTATTTTTAAAATCTTATAGGCATAAAAAAACACCCCCAGTATTAGTGGGGGTGTTTAGAATAATGAGCTGGCGATGACTTACTCTCACATGGGTAACCCCACACTACCATCAGCGCTAAGAGGTTTCACTTCTGAGTTCGGGAAGGGATCAGGTGGTTCACTCTTGCTATGGTCGCCAGCACAACTGGTATGGATACTTGCTTCGTTTTATTCACATGGTGATACGTTGCGTTTTCCAAATCTTTACAGACGGGCTGATTGAATCTGACTTTATCTGTTCATTTTAGCTAAGCGTTTAACTAAATCAAGTTGCTTTGCATGTTTATGAATCGATTGATGCTTCATATACAACTGCTTGGGTGTTGTATAGTCAAGCCTCACGAGCAATTAGTATTGGTCAGCTTCACATATCACTATGCTTCCACATCCAACCTATCAACGTCCTAGTCTCGAACGGCTCTTTAGAGGAATAAATTCCTAGGGAAATCTTATCTTGAGGTAGGCTTCCCGCTTAGATGCTTTCAGCGGTTATCCCTTCCGAACATAGCTACCCGGCGATGCGACTGGCGTCACAACCGGTACACCAGAGGTTCGTCCACTCTGGTCCTCTCGTACTAGGAGCAGATCCTCTCAAATTTCCAGCGCCCACGGTAGATAGGGACCGAACTGTCTCACGACGTTCTAAACCCAGCTCGCGTACCTCTTTAAATGGCGAACAGCCATACCCTTGGGACCTGCTTCAGCCCCAGGATGAGATGAGCCGACATCGAGGTGCCAAACACCGCCGTCGATATGAACTCTTGGGCGGTATCAGCCTGTTATCCCCAGAGTACCTTTTATCCGTTGAGCGATGGCCCTTCCATACAGAACCACCGGATCACTAAGACCTACTTTCGTACCTGCTCGACTTGTGGGTCTCGCAGTTAAGCGCGCTTTTGCCTTTATACTCTACGCGTGATTTCCGACCACGCTGAGCGCACCTTCGTACTCCTCCGTTACTCTTTAGGAGGAGACCGCCCCAGTCAAACTACCCACCAGACACGGTCCTCGTCCCGGATAACGGGACAGAGTTAGAACCTCAACATTACCAGGGTGGTATTTCAAGGACGGCTCCATTGGAACTAGCGTTCCAACTTCAAAGCCTCCCACCTATCCTACACAAGTAAGGTCAAAGTTCAGTGTCAAGCTGCAGTAAAGGTTCACGGGGTCTTTCCGTCTAGCCGCGGGTACACTGCATCTTCACAGCGATTTCGATTTCACTGAGCCTCTGCTGGAGACAGCGCCGCCATCATTATGCCATTCGTGCAGGTCGGAACTTACCCGACAAGGAATTTCGCTACCTTAGGACCGTTATAGTTACGGCCGCCGTTTACTGGGGCTTCGATCAAGAGCTTCGCTTACGCTAACCCCATCAATTAACCTTCCAGCACCGGGCAGGCATCACACCCTATACGTCCACTTTCGTGTTTGCAGAGTGCTATGTTTTTAATAAACAGTTGCAGCGGCCTGGTTTCTGCGGCTGTCGTCAGCTCAGGAAGCAAGTTCCATCACCAACAACAGCGTACCTTCTCCCGAAGTTACGGTACCATTTTGCCTAGTTCCTTCAGCAGAGTTCTCTCAAGCGCCTTGGTCTACTCGACCTGACCACCTGTGTCGGTTTCGGGTACGATTCCTGTGTAACTGAAGCTTAGAGACTTTTCCTGGAAGCATGGTATCAGCCACTTCGCTGTACAAGTACAGCTTGCTATCGGATCTCAGTATAGAGTACCCCGGATTTGCCTAAGATACATACCTACATCCTTCCACCTGGACAACCAACGCCAGGCTGACTTAACCTTCTCCGTCCTCTCATCGCATTACACAGAAGTATTGGAATATTAACCAATTTCCCATCGACTACGCCTTTCGGCCTCGCCTTAGGGGTCGACTCACCCAGCCCCGATTAACGTTGGACTGGAACCCTTGGTCTTTCGGCGAACGGGTTTTTCACCCGTTTTGTCGTTACTCACGTCAGCATTCGCACTTCTGATACCTCCAGCATACTTCTCAATACACCTTCATCGGCTTACAGAACGCTCCCCTACCACTTGACTAATGTCAAATCCGCAGCTTCGGCACATAGTTTTAGCCCCGTTACATCTTCCGCGCAGGCCGACTCGACTAGTGAGCTATTACGCTTTCTTTAAAGGGTGGCTGCTTCTAAGCCAACCTCCTAGCTGTCTATGCCTTCCCACATCGTTTCCCACTTAACTATGATTTTGGGGCCTTAGCTGGCGGTCTGGATTGTTTTCCTCTTGACTACGGACGTTAGCACCCGCAGTCTGTCTCCCGGATAGTACTCATAGGTATTCGGAGTTTGCATCGGTTTGGTAAGTCGGGATGACCCCCTAGCCGAAACAGTGCTCTACCCCCTATGGTATTCGTCCGAGGCGCTACCTAAATAGCTTTCGGGGAGAACCAGCTATCACCAGGCTTGATTAGCCTTTCACCCCTATCCACAAGTCATCCCCTGGCTTTTCAACGACAGTGGGTTCGGTCCTCCAGTTAGTGTTACCCAACCTTCAACCTGCTCATGGATAGATCGCCTGGTTTCGGGTCTATACCCAGCAACTAAACGCCCTATTAAGACTCGGTTTCCCTACGGCTCCCCTATACGGTTAACCTTGCTACTGAATATAAGTCGCTGACCCATTATACAAAAGGTACGCAGTCACACCACGAAGGTGCTCCCACTGCTTGTATGCATGCGGTTTCAGGATCTATTTCACTCCCCTCACAGGGGTTCTTTTCGCCTTTCCCTCACGGTACTGGTTCACTATCGGTCAGTCAGGAGTATTTAGCCTTGGAGGATGGTCCCCCCATATTCAGACAAGGTTTCACGTGCCTCGCCCTACTCGTCATCATTATGTGTGCCCTTTCGTGTACGGGAATATCACCCTCTACGTTCGCACTTCCCAGAGCGTTCCACTAAAACACACATAACTTAATGGGCTGATCCCCGTTCGCTCGCCGCTACTGAGGGAATCTCAATTGATTTCTTTTCCTAAGGGTACTGAGATGTTTCACTTCCCCTCGTTCGCCTTGCAACACTATGTATTCATGTTGCAATACCTACCTTAAAGTAGGTGGGTTTCCCCATTCAGAAATCTCCGGATCAAAGGATATTTGCCGCCTCCCCGGAGCTTATCGCAGGCTATTACGTCTTTCATCGCCTCTGACTGCCAAGGCATCCACCACATGCACTTAATTACTTGACTATACAACCCCAAACAGTCGTCAACACCTACAAGTGAGTGTTGTCCGTGCGATTCTTCATCGCTACTATCTGTTGTCTGTGTACTTAAACACTGTACAGCTTCAATCTAAATTCATATACCAAAACGCTTGATTCAGTTAATTTGCTAGTTCTCAATTCATTCAGATTAATTGCTTAATCTAAACTCTTGAGTGAACAATTTATTTCAGACTCAATTTTGCCAATCTGTTAATGAATAAACATGCCTTCGTCAGGTCATGCTTAATACCGTGATATTTAAATCACAGAAGTTAATAAACCAAGATCATATAATCTCTATTTACTAATTTCTGTAATCCGAACTTCTCTTAAGTTCTGGTGGAGACTAGGAGAGTCGAACTCCTGACCTCCTGCGTGCAAAGCAGGCGCTCTACCAACTAAGCTAAGTCCCCAGCTTACATCATCAGTCATGTATCTTTTATCTATAACTTTAACCAGTCAAAGTCATGGTGGGTCTGACAAGACTTGAACTTGTGACCCCACGCTTATCAAGCGTGTGCTCTAACCAACTGAGCTACAGACCCTCAGATACATCTATGAAGAACAACTTGTTGTGGATTCTTACCAATCGTCAATCTTTCGTTAAGGAGGTGATCCAGCCGCAGGTTCCCCTACGGCTACCTTGTTACGACTTCACCCCAGTCATCGGCCACACCGTGGTAACCGCCCTCTTTGCAGTTAGGCTAGCTACTTCTGGTGCAACAAACTCCCATGGTGTGACGGGCGGTGTGTACAAGGCCCGGGAACGTATTCACCGCGGCATTCTGATCCGCGATTACTAGCGATTCCGACTTCATGGAGTCGAGTTGCAGACTCCAATCCGGACTACGATCGGCTTTTTGAGATTAGCATCCTATCGCTAGGTAGCAACCCTTTGTACCGACCATTGTAGCACGTGTGTAGCCCTGGCCGTAAGGGCCATGATGACTTGACGTCGTCCCCGCCTTCCTCCAGTTTGTCACTGGCAGTATCCTTAAAGTTCCCGACATTACTCGCTGGCAAATAAGGAAAAGGGTTGCGCTCGTTGCGGGACTTAACCCAACATCTCACGACACGAGCTGACGACAGCCATGCAGCACCTGTATGTAAGTTCCCGAAGGCACCAATCCATCTCTGGAAAGTTCTTACTATGTCAAGGCCAGGTAAGGTTCTTCGCGTTGCATCGAATTAAACCACATGCTCCACCGCTTGTGCGGGCCCCCGTCAATTCATTTGAGTTTTAGTCTTGCGACCGTACTCCCCAGGCGGTCTACTTATCGCGTTAGCTGCGCCACTAAAGCCTCAAAGGCCCCAACGGCTAGTAGACATCGTTTACGGCATGGACTACCAGGGTATCTAATCCTGTTTGCTCCCCATGCTTTCGCACCTCAGCGTCAGTGTTAGGCCAGATGGCTGCCTTCGCCATCGGTATTCCTCCAGATCTCTACGCATTTCACCGCTACACCTGGAATTCTACCATCCTCTCCCACACTCTAGCTAACCAGTATCGAATGCAATTCCCAAGTTAAGCTCGGGGATTTCACATTTGACTTAATTAGCCGCCTACGCGCGCTTTACGCCCAGTAAATCCGATTAACGCTTGCACCCTCTGTATTACCGCGGCTGCTGGCACAGAGTTAGCCGGTGCTTATTCTGCGAGTAACGTCCACTATCTGAAGGTATTAACTTCAGTAGCCTCCTCCTCGCTTAAAGTGCTTTACAACCATAAGGCCTTCTTCACACACGCGGCATGGCTGGATCAGGCTTGCGCCCATTGTCCAATATTCCCCACTGCTGCCTCCCGTAGGAGTCTGGGCCGTGTCTCAGTCCCAGTGTGGCGGATCATCCTCTCAGACCCGCTACAGATCGTCGCCTTGGTAGGCCTTTACCCCACCAACTAGCTAATCCGACTTAGGCTCATCTATTAGCGCAAGGTCCGAAGATCCCCTGCTTTCTCCCGTAGGACGTATGCGGTATTAGCATTCCTTTCGAAATGTTGTCCCCCACTAATAGGCAGATTCCTAAGCATTACTCACCCGTCCGCCGCTAAGATCAGTAGCAAGCTACCTCTCTCCGCTCGACTTGCATGTGTTAAGCCTGCCGCCAGCGTTCAATCTGAGCCATGATCAAACTCTTCAGTTAAAATCATTTTGTACCTTATTTAAAGACAAGGTACCAATTCTGGCTCATCAATTACTGACTTAAATTTCGCTCAAATAAACTTCGAGTAATTTAAACCAATCAATCAATGAAAATTATTTCGATTAATCAACCAGTAAAAATCCACACAAGTTGTTCTTCAATTCTCTTAATGATCTTCTTCCTGGTTCGTCACCAGCAAGCTAGGTCGGCTATATTACTCTTAATCTCTTAAAAGTCAACAGGTAATTTCGATATTTTTAAAACTTATCTTCAAAACCAACTTCTCATCAAATTCATCACTTAAAGCAATCAACTTAATCACAAGTAACTGTTTTTCAACAAGTTTCTATCTGCATCACCGCCGATGGATGTGCATTATAGACCATTAAAAACCCTTTGCAAGGGGTATTTCAGCCTTTTTCACTTGAGTGCCGTTTTTTTCTACTATTTTGCGAAAAAAGTGATATATATGGCTTTTTTTTAGGCATTTTCAATACCTTTTATTAATTTTTATATTTAAAAACTTGGTCTATCTTAAATTTTCTATGTCTTCAATAGAGCTTATAGACATATATAGTCACTTGATTCCAAAGATTCCAAAGATTCCAAAGATTCCAAAGATTCCAAAGATTCCAAAGATTCCAAAGATTCCAAAGATTCCAAAGATTCCAAAGATTCCAAAGATTCCAAAGATTCCAAAGATTCCAAAGATTCCAAAGATTCCAAAGATTCCAAAGAAATAATAGAGTAAATACTCTACTCCACTTTATATTTCTTCTTATTTTTTAACCTACTTCTTTTATTATTAATTATATCTAGATGGTTCCACGTGGAACGCTTAATTACTTTGGTAACTCTAAAATAAAAAAAGCAGGATTACTCCTGCTTTTACCACTATATAACTTTCTTATTAATCAGTGAAAATTACACGTGCAATTGCTTTTTTACCCGATTGAATAATAAAGCTGCCATTTTCTTTTACAGAGAAGCTTGCATCAACCGCATTCCAGTCAACTTTAACTGCGCCACGAGCTACTGCATCTTTAGCCGAAGCTGCATTCGGATTTAGGCCTGCTACACGTAGAATAGTAGCAATAAAGATTTCTCCACCAAATTCACCACGTGAAATAGTTACTTCCGGTGTATCTTCAGGTACTTCACCTTCTGTAATACGGTTACCCGCACTCTTATGGGCATTAGCAGCAGCTTCTGCATCATGGAAGCGTTCAACGAGCTCAAGTGCAAGAATACGTTTTACTTCTTGTGGATTACGACCAGCAGCAATTTCATCTAATAAAGCTTTGATCTCATCAAGAGATTTGAAACTTAATAAATCGAAATAGCGTTCGATTAAAGAGTCTGGCATTGATAAAACTTTTTGGTACATTGCCCCTGGTGTATCAAATACACCAATATAGTTACCTAAAGATTTAGACATTTTATTTACGCCATCTAGACCTTCTAGAATCGGCACAGTGATACACACTTGAGATTCTTGGCCATAACGACTTTGTAAAGTACGGCCCATAAGTAAGTTAAAGGTCTGGTCTGTACCGCCTAACTCAACGTCAGCTTCAAGCGCAATTGAGTCATAGCCTTGAACTAAGGGATATAAAAACTCATGAATTGCAATCGGCTGATGGTTGCTATAACGCTTTGTAAAGTCATCACGCTCTAACATGCGAGATACGGTTTGCTGGCTTGCTAACTGAATAAGGTCAGCAGCAGACTTTTGATTAAACCATTCTGAGTTAAAACGTACTTTTGTTTTATTTGGGTCTAATATTTTGAAAACTTGTTCTTGATAAGTTTTAGCGTTAGCTTCTACCTGTTCACGTGACAACGGCGGACGAGTTGCGCTTTTACCAGTTGGGTCACCGATCATCGCTGTATAGTCACCGATCAAGAAGGTAACTTCATGGCCCAAATCTTGGAAAGTTTTTAGTTTGTTAATAAGAACCGTATGGCCTAAATGTAAATCTGGTGCTGTAGGGTCAAAACCAGCTTTAATTTTAAGAGGGCGATTCTCTTTAAGCTTTTTCAGTAAATCTTCTTCTGAAATAATTTCGTGCGTGCCTCGTTGGATGAGGGCAAGCTGTTCTTCGGCGGGCAAGAAATTTGACATCACAAAACCTAAACACATCAGTTATTCAATTTGTGCGATATACTAACATTTTTTCAGCGTCTTGCAGGGGAAGTTGCATATGAGCGCAATCTATATCGGCGTAATGACTGGCACTAGTATGGATGGTGTGGATATTGTTGCGGCTTCATTTGAGCCACTACAGCTTCATGCCACACTTACAGTTCCATTCGAACCCGAGTTACGTGATGAGCTTATGGCATTAACTTTACCCGATGACAATGAAATTGACCGCATGGGTAAAGCTGATGTTGCTCTAGCCAAAATGATTGGTGATGGGATTAATACTCTCATTGAAAAGCACCAATTAGACCGTAGTCAGATAAAAGCAATTGGTTCGCATGGACAAACTATTCGTCATCGTCCAGAACATGGCTTTACGCTACAAATTGGTGATCCAAATATTATTACTGAAATTACTCAAATTCCGGTCGTTTCAGATTTTCGTCGTAGAGATATGGCAGCGGGGGGCCAAGGCGCACCATTAGTTCCAGCTTTCCATCAAGCATTATTTCAACATCCAAGTATTCATCGTGTGATTCTGAATTTAGGTGGGATTGCCAATGTGAGTATGCTGCCTGCCAATAACAGTGACGGCGTATTTGGTTTTGATACAGGTCCTGCAAATATTTTGATGGATGCATGGTGCCATCGCCATACAGGCCATCCATATGATGAAAATGGCGACTGGGCTGCTTATGGGCACCCTATTCGCTCTTTACTCGACCGCCTTTATGCTCATGAGTATTTTTCTAAAGAACCGCCTAAGAGCACAGGACGTGAAGACTTTAATATTGACTGGTTGGATGACCAGTTAATCGATTGGCGAAATGATTTAACTTATGATGAGTTAGAAGATACACCTGAAAACATCCAAGCAACCTTATTAAAACTTACTGTGCGTGCTATTCAAAAAGCGATTTATCGCTCTGAAATGGAAACAGGCGAAGTATATGTTTGTGGTGGCGGTGCTTATAATTCTTATTTATTAGAACAATTACGCTGGCGTCTTCGTAAGCACAATTGGTCTGTTCAACCTACAGATGTTTTGGGACTTTCCCCTACTTGGGTCGAGGCTACAGCATTTGCATGGTTAGCAATGCGTTTTGTAGATGGTTTAAGTGGTAATTTACCAGCGGTAACAGGTGCTTCGGATTTCAGAATTCTAGGTACGATCACGGCGGTATAAAGCTATTTATCGATTTGATTGGTCAGATTCGACCTCATAGCACATTTACTGACCCGAAATGCTGTTATTTAAATGAGCATAAAAACTCATGATAAATGCCAACAAAAATAATTTAAGGCATGTTTTCATGGATCTGACCAAACGTATTCATCAATATACACGTGGGGCTTGGACATTCGATGTAATTGATTCAGGCCCTATAGATGGTCCAATCGTTGTTTTATTACATGGTTTTCCAGAAACTGCCCATAGTTGGGAGCAAACCTCTGAGTTATTGCATCGGCATCAATTTAGAACGCTTGCGATTCATCAACGCGGTTATAGTTTAAATGCTAGGCCTCAAAGCCGATTTCAATATTCACTAAGTGAACTTGTAGAAGATGTGGCCAGTTTAATTAAGCAGTTGGGTCAGCCAGTTTATTTAATTGGGCATGACTGGGGTTCGGCAATCGCTTCGGGCGTTGCGATGAAGTATCCACAATATATTCAACATCTCACCTTAGTTTCTGTCCCCCATCAAGCCGCTTTTTTAAAAGCTTGTTTAAGCAGTAGACAACTTTTTAAATCTTATTATTTTGCAATTTTTCAGCTACCGATTCTGCCCGAACTTTTATTTAAAAAGTTGCCTATATTGGGCCGTACACTTCTTAAATGATCTGGCATGACCAAGCAGCAAATTGAAATATTCGAGGCTGAGTTTATAAAGGAAAATAGATTAACTACGGCGTTGAATTGGTATCGTGGCTTTTTTTGGGACAAATCTCAAAACCCATTTAAAGCCATAGACGTCCCCACTCTTTTTATTTGGGGTAAACATGATATTGCCGTTACAGAAAAAAGTGCCGAGCTAAACTCACGTTATTTTAAAAATAGTTATGACGCAGTTTTTATGGATGCGTCGCATTGGATTCCCTATCAAAATGCACCTGAACTCGTGCAATGTTTTTTAGAATCTGTCCGTGAAAAATAATAATTTGATCAATAAAAAACCTCTCGTCATGGAGAGGTTTTTTAAATTTTAAAATTCTGTTAAATCGAGAATGAAGAACCACAACCACATGTTGTTGTTGCATTCGGGTTTTGTACGATAAAACGCGAACCTTCAAGACCTTCTACATAGTCAACTACTGAACCAATGAGGTATTGGTAGCTTAATGAGTCAACTAGCATTTTCACATCGCCATTTACGAATTCTGCATCATCTTCATTTACGCTTTCAGCAAAATTGAAGCCATACGAAAACCCTGAACACCCGCCTCCCGTTACATATACACGTAACATGAGATCGTCATTCCCTTCACTATCACGGAGTTGGCGTACCTTATTGGCAGCATTATCTGTCAAAACTAGAGCTTGGGCATTCATGATGATTGTTCCTCGGATTTTGCTGTGCCTTTCAAAATAAAAAAGACCTATATTGAGTATAGCATAATCAATATAGGGTCTGTCTTCGAAGTTTAAAGCGAATCTTGAGTATTTTTATCAAGATTATTTGTAATTCTCGTCTTGTAAGCCACATTCGAAGTTTTTCGCATCTTGCTTACAACGGAATTGCCATAATAGTTTCATCATGCGTTTATCATATACACCGCGTTGTGTAAGGTTAATTCGAGACTCACGCATGAGCTTTTGGTAGCCTGGTTTATCGGCAGCCGGAACCTCCATCCAGTATTTTTGTGGAATATCCGCTTTCATTTTACCCAAGATTGTAAAAGCACGTGGTAGCTGACCTGAAACCCACTCTCTAGATTTCTGGCCAAAACCAGCAGGGAACTTGTCAGGGCGGATAATAATATTACCTGTGACCTGTAAGATCGGATAGTTCACAATTGCACCTTTAGTCCCTAAACCTTTTTGTAGTTCCAAAGGTTTAAATGCTGCTGCTGGCGCACCAATAATATCAACTTGATGGTTATTAAATTTCGCACCGAAATTTGTTACGTCAGCACTCACAGCCTGTGCCCCAACCTGCTGAACCATAATTTTTTGTGCTTCATCATAGTCAAGAACAGCAATTTTCTTACCTGCAGCTTTCGCTACTGTATTGATGCTGCGATCATTTACCAAAAGATAAGCATCACCAACCGGGATAACACCAACAACCTCATAGCGTCCATTAACCATATATTTACTAAAAGTCGGACTTGCTAAACCTTGCATCACTTTTACAGCAAGCTTGAGGTCAGGAATGGCCCCTATTGCGTCTAATGAACCAGTAAATGAGTTAAATTGGCGACCACGCATCCCTGATACACTGATACCATCACACTTACCCGCTTTAAAATCTTCAGCAATTACGGCTTCATTCTGGTTTACTTTAAGTTCGATATCAGCGCCCCAGTTTTTAGCGGCAAGTTGATAATCCTTCATCAGTGCATAGACATCGCCATTTTTACCAACAAAGTCAAAAACACATACTGTTTGTTTAGCCTGAGCTGCAAAAGAAACTATGGTAAGTCCCATCGCAAGTAATAGCGTTTTGGAAAATTGCATATTCTTTTTCCTTTCCTTGTGGAGTTTTTGTTTTTCGATACCAAGAAATTTCACACCAATAAGGTATGAATCGGATAGGCCTCATATAAAAATCATGTTGGAATATTTGTATAGACCCTCTTTGCTTTTATGATTTTATTTCCATGAAAAATAGATAGCGATTGATCTATCTATTAGCAATTATTTTAATCACTCAAGTCCTTGATCCATTTTTATACCTTCATGCTTCCTTATGAAGTTTTTATCTAAATTTAGCTTAACGTCTTTCTAACCAACAACAATGGCAGAATTGACAGGACATAGAAAACAAAAAGCCTAGAACTCAGTCTAGGCTTTCTGAAAAAAATTAGGATTATTCACCAGGCATTGAACATTCAAAGTTAGCCTTGTCTACAGAACAACGTGCTTTTTTCAATACAGACATCATTCCTGCATCGTAAACACCGCGTTTAGTTAAGTCCATACGGCCATCACGCAACATTTTTTGATACTTAAGTTTGTCTTCAGCACTTAAATTCATTTTGTATTTGCCAGGAATTTGCGCTTCTAAACGGTTGATCATTGCAAAGCTCTTCGGTAACTGTTTAACAAACCAGTCACGAGATTTTTGACCAAAACCAGCTGGGAATTTATCAGAACGTAATACTAGATCTGCTGTAACGTGTAATACAGGGAAGTTCCACATTACACCGTTTGCGCCTAAACCTTTATTTAATTCTAATGGTTTGTAAGCATAAGCAGGCGCACCTACCATATCTACCTGACCATTGTTAAATTTCGCAGCAAAGTTTGAGATATCAGAAAGAACTGCTTGAGCACCTACACGCTGCACCATAATTTTTTGTGCATCGTCATAACCCAATACAGCGAATTTTTTACCTGCAGCTTTTTCAACAGAGTTAATGTTTTTGTCACGTACGAAGATGAATGCTGAACCTAGCGGAGAAATACCAGCAACTTCGTATTTTTTACCACCCATATTTGTGGTCATTTTTGCTGCATTACGCGCATCTAATACATAAGTAATTGCACGTTGAGCGATTTGGTTGTTTGGAACACCACCGAGTGAGTCGATAGATCCTGCAAATTTATTATATTGGCGTGCACGCATTGCTGTCATTGCTACAGCATCACATTTACCCGCTTTAAAATCATTATCAGCAACAGCCTCGTCCTGACGAGGAACTAAGTTAATTTCAGTACCCCAGCCTTTTGCAGCAAGAGCCCATTCTTCCATCATTTTATATGAGTCGCCAGCTTTTCCTAAGAGGTCGAATACACATACGGTACTCGCTGCTTGCGCTGAAGCAGAAAAACCAACAACAGAAGCGGCAGCCATAGCAAGTACGATTTTTTTCATTTTCTTCATCCTTCCACGGAACAGATTTTTTGTTTGAAGTTTCCTTTCAAACACAGATATTAATCATGTTTTTTAGAAAAAAATAGAGCTTTTACTCAAATATTTTTATCTCATTGAACCATTGTTTGTTCAACTTAAATTATTTATTAAGGGCAAAAATGAATAAGTTTCCATAAGTTACTTTTTATATTCACAATTTTCATACCCATATTCAGGTTTGAAATATATGTAGCGTTTTTGTGTTTAAAAAATAAACTACTCCCCATTGAGCGTACATTCAAAATTTGTCCGTTCAACTGTACAGCGAGCACGCTTAAGCACACTCATCATAGTTGCATCATATACACCTTGTTTTGTTAAGCTGAGGCGGCCTTCGCGTAAAATTTTTTGATACTTGGTTTTATCTTCTGCTGAAAAATTCATTTTTATTTTTGAGGGGACGCCCATTTCTAGCCGTTTTATCATGGCAAAATTCTGAGGTAATTGTTGTATAAACCAAGCACGTGACTTTATACCGAAATCTGTGGGGAACTTATCACTTCGAGCAACTAAATCTCCCGTAACGTTAACTACGGGAAAAGTAAACATTGCCCCTTTCACTCCAACGCCTTTACCAATCTCTAAAGGTTTATAAGCATAAGCTGGCGCAGCAATTGCATCGACTTGTCCACTATTAAACTTTTTCACAAAATCGGTAATTTCTGAAGGAATAGGCTGGGCACCTACACTTTCCACCATAATTTTCTGCGCTGCGTCATATTGCAAAATAGCAAACTTAGTTCCACGTACTTTTTCAATTGAGTTGAGGTTTTTATCCTTCACAAATAAATAAGCTAATCCAATCTGGACAATGCCAACAACTTCGTAATTGGTTCCATTTTGTGCTGTCACCATGCGATGTTTATTACGTTTATCTAAAACATAACTGATTGCTTTTTGGGCAATTGCATTACTGGTTACCCCACCAATCGCATCAATTGAACCTGCAAATTTATTGTAATTTCGCGCCCGCATGGAGGTCATATATGCGGCATCACATTTACCTTCACGTAATCTACGGTCAACCAAACCTTCATCTTGAAATGGAATTAAAGTGATATCTGCTTGCCACTCTTTCGCCGCAAGCGCCCACTCTTCCATCATTTTATAGGATTCACCTGACTTTCCTAATAAATCAAACACACAGACATTTTGTCCCGCATATGCTGTTCCCATAGCACAGCAAAATACTGCACTAATTATCCCCAATCTTTTTTTCATTTGACTTTCCTTAGTCTAGTTTTATTAGTAGCTCATTAATCAACCAAACTTTAAACTGTTTTTATTTTAGCCACATTTTTTTTAAATATGTTCTATCTTGTTCAATATTTTGGAAATTTCGGATGAATAGCGAAATTTAGGCTATCTTGATACATGCAATTATTAACAGCTGCTCACTAAAATCCGGAATGTTTTGTTTTCATCGGCAGTTCTCTTTAAAATACAGCATCCCTAACTCACCTCGATACAATAAGATGATTCAATTTGACCAAGTTTCTTTACGCCGCGGTGGACGTGTTCTATTTCAAAAAGCGTCTATGCAATTACACCCAGGTTGGAAGATTGGTCTAACTGGGGTAAATGGTGCAGGTAAATCGACCTTATTTGCTGCATTACTTGGCAGTTTAGGGGCCGATGAAGGTTCACTTACTCGTCCGACAGGCTGGACCGTGGCGCATATGGCGCAAGAAGTAAAAGCCCTAGATATGCCTGCAATTGATTTTGTTCTTTCAGGTGATGAAGAGTTTTGGGATATTCAAAATAAGCTTGCTCAACCCGATCAACTGACTGATTTTGAACTGGCTAAATTGCATGGCCGCTTTGATGAAATTCATGGTTATTCAGCTCCATCTAAAGCTGCTCAGCTCATGGCGGGCCTTGGTTTTCTAGAAAATCAGTTACGTTTAAACGTTGAGAGTTTCTCAGGTGGATGGCGTATGCGTTTAAATTTGGCGCGTACATTGATGAGTCGTTCAGATTTACTATTACTAGACGAACCAACCAACCACTTAGACTTGGATGCAATTTTGTGGTTAGAAGATTGGCTTAAAGCCTATGAAGGTACTCTCATCTTAATTTCGCATGACCGTGACTTTTTAGATGCGATTACAGATCATATTCTTCACATCGAAAATCAAGAACTCACGCTTTACACCGGAAACTACTCTACATTTGAAACCACACGTAGTGAACGTCTTGCCCAGCAGCAACAAGCTTTTGAGAAGCAGCAAGAAACACGTGCTCATCTACAAAAGTTTATTGACCGTTTTAAAGCAAAAGCGACTAAAGCTCGTCAGGCACAAAGTCGTATTAAACAACTTGAACGCATGCAGCAACTTGCACCCGCTCACATTGATACGCCGTTTACTTTTAGTTTCCGTGAACCGACCAAAATGAGCTCTCCTTTGCTGACTTTAGACAATGCCAGCATTGGTTATGGTGATAAGCAAATAGCTGCAAAAATCAGATTACAAATTACACCAAACTCACGTATTGGTTTGCTTGGGATGAACGGCGCAGGTAAGTCAACACTAATTAAAAGTTTGGTTGGTGATTTACCACTCTTGGCAGGCGAACGTAAAGCTTCCGAGCTGCTTAACATTGGTTACTTTGCACAGCACCAAATGGATGCTTTAGATGGCAATGCTAGTCCAATGCTACAGCTTGCCCGTATAGCAGATAAACAAATTAGTGAAGCCACCCTACGTTCATTCTTAGGTAGTTTTGGCTTTAGTGGTGAACGCATGGATACGCCATGTGAAAGCTTTTCTGGTGGAGAACGCGCTCGTTTAGCCCTAGCACTCATTGTATGGCAGCGTCCAAATGTTTTAATTCTCGATGAACCGACCAACCATTTAGATCTTGATATGCGTCATGCGCTGAGCATGGCATTACAAGATTTCGAAGGAGCTGTCGTTCTGGTTTCCCATGAACGCCAACTCATTGCAAGCGTTTGTGACGAGCTTCTTTTAGTACACGGCGGTAAATGTACTGAATTCGAAGGTGATTTACAGGATTATGCTAAATGGCTACGTGAAGCACGCCAGCAACAAATTAATGCTCAGACTGCTATAGCACAGACTCACTCATCTTCTGCCGCTCCTGTGCCTGCTAAAGTTGATAAAGAAGCGCAGCGTAAAGAAGCGGCTCGTCGTCGTGAACAGACTCGACCTATTCGTAAAAATATTGAAAAAGTTGAGTCTCAAATTGAAAAGCTACAACCGCAGCTTGCCAAAATTGAAGAATCCTTGGCAGATACTTCTTTATATGACTCGGCACGTAAGGATGATTTGCTCAAACTTATGAATGAACAGACAGAGCTAAAAGCTAAACTTGAACAATATGAAGAGCAGCTATTAGAACTCATGATGGAATTGGAAGAGATGGAAGCTTCTTTTGATTAATCTATTTTCTAAAATAAAAAGCCGATTTCTTAATCGGCTTTTTATTGATTAGTAAGGCGTATAAAAAGCCCCTAATTCATTTAAATTGGTATTGATCGGTAAAGGCCAAACATTGCTTGATAGACTGTCAGCGATATATAAATCATAACCACCTCGACTTCCTGTTTGTCCTGCAAGAGACACTACCATGTAACGCTGATCTAAAGGAGCTGGGTCGGAAGTATCATAATTAGTGCTGTTAAATGGCAAACGTGTGGTTTGTTTATTCGCCATATCATAAATATAGACCTGATCATGAGCATTTGTTGGACTGTACCAGCGTACATATAAGAAGCGACTTCCTTGCCACCATATTGGATAATATGAAGCGATATTGGTCAGCTGTGTATCATAGGCACCCGACTGATCAATACTGAAAATTCGAGAATTATTTCCAGCACCTTTCGCATATAAGATTTGAGTAGTATTCACCATTGGGTAAGGCATCGACTCTTCTATATCCCAACCATTTTGCGTGACAGAAGTCATCGTCCGATCAGTCATTTTGACGATTTTTAAATCGCCATTTTGTTTAAAAATAATACGTTGATTATCTATAAATTTAGGATCTTCATCGCGCTCATTATTACCCTGAGTTAAGTTAATAGGTAACTCAGTGCTTCCGACTTTCCAAACATACACATCCCATGCATCGCCATAATGCTGCCCAGAGTTCACTCCCATGAAAGTTAACCATTTTCCATCTGGAGAGAAATGGCCATTCATCATATGGTCAATTTTCCAATTTGCACCCAGTAATGTAGTCTGCTGTGTTGTGAAGTTATACAAATAAAGCTTACTGTCCCATGCGTCATAATCACTATAACGATGAAATACTAATTTTCCGTAAAAGGTGGGGGTTATCGCAGCATGCAGTTGAAATAAACAATTAAAAAAAATGATCCCAATGCATAAGAGTATGTAAGTTTTTTTCAAAATTATATTCTCTTGATATAAATAAAAATTACCACTTAAATGGCAGTTTAAAAGTTCAGTTCTTATCAAAAAAAAGGCTTTGTCTTAAATAAAACAAAGCCTTTTTTTTAATCATCATAAACAATTATCTAAATTTTTTATGATTTTCATTTCGTATTGTGACTAAATTGATTGCTTCAGTTTTGGCTTGATCTAATTGTCCTTGCTCAACCAAAGCAGTTACTTTATCAATCTCGGCAACAAGCTGATCTAAACCGGCTTGATACTCTTTTACCTGTACATTTTCTGAAGGCAAACCTTCGAGTTTATGCGGTAAATATTGCTTAGAAGAAACAGCTGCTTCACGCATTACAACAAGCTGTTGTTTCGCGTTATCAGTATCTTTTGCTTCAGCAAATGCTTTAGTACTCTTAGCTAAAGTTTTCATATTCGTTTCTAGGTCTGCCGCCGAAACAGCAGAACTTCCTAAAATCGCACATGAAATTAACAGACTAGCTAATAATTTCTGACTCATCATTCTCTCCCTAGACTGATTTAGAATCATGTTATGAATTAAGCATCAATATCCGCATTTAAAGCATTCTCTTCGATGAATGCACGACGTGGTTCAACATCATCACCCATTAAACAAGAGAACATACGATCTGCTTCAATCGCATCATCAATGGTCACCTGCAACATATTACGGTTTTCAGGATCCATTGTTGTTTCCCACAGCTGTTCAGCATTCATCTCTCCAAGACCTTTATAGCGTTGGATCATCATACCGCGGCGAGAATCTTGTAAAATATGTTGCCAAACTTGATGGAAGTTGGCCACTTGAATACGGCGATCACCTTTTTGTAAATAAGCGCCATCTTCAAGTAAAGTGAACCAACTCTTCGAGTTTTTCAACAACCGTGCATATTCAGCCGAATTCAATAAAGCTGCATCAAGCAAGTACGCATGTGGCAGGTTATGTACATACACCGTAATACGTGGCCAGTAATGTGCAGATTTTTCACCCTGAGCATTTTCACGCTCAAATGCCTCTAATGAAATCTCCGGACGTAAGCTTGGTTGTAATCTGGTAATGATATCGCGTACCTGATCAGCCCATTGTTGTACATAAGCTTCATCGTGGTTTTGATCGCTCTTGAATGCTTCTACTTCAAGTAAAGCATCCAGTAAGCTAGCTGGATAACGTAAAGTTAAGCGCTGTAAGCTCTTTTGTGAAACTTGATAGTCCTGAATCACTTTCGCAAGTGCTTCACCTGTAATTGCAGGAGCTTCAGCATTGGTATGCAAAGATAGCTCATCAATCGCATTTGAGATGAGATACGTTTCTAATGCATCATTATCTTTGATGTATTGTTCTTGTTTACCTTTCTTCAATTTATACAAAGGTGGCTGAGCAATATAAATGTGTCCACGCTCAACCAATTCCGGCATTTGACGGAAGAAGAAGGTTAACAACAAGGTACGGATGTGTGAACCATCGACGTCAGCATCGGTCATGATAATGATTTTATGATAACGAAGCTTATCAGGATTATATTCTTCACGACCAATACCACAGCCAAGTGCAGTGATTAAAGTACCCACTTCCTGACTTGAAATCATTTTGTCAAAGCGTGCACGTTCAACGTTCAGGATTTTCCCTTTCAACGGTAAAATAGCCTGCATCTTACGGTTACGGCCTTGCTTAGCACTACCACCCGCAGAGTCACCCTCGACTAGATATAATTCTGAAAGTGCTGGGTCTTTTTCCTGACAATCTGCCAATTTACCTGGTAAACCAGCAATATCAAGTGCACTCTTACGACGCGTCATTTCACGAGCTTTACGCGCAGCATCACGTGCACGTGCAGCATCAATAATTTTACCGGCAATCGATTTTGCAGCTTGTGGATTTTCAAGTAAGTAAGCAGAGAACTCTTTGTTCATTGCTTGCTCAACCGCTGGTTTTACTTCACTCGATACCAGTTTCTCTTTCGTTTGAGATGAGAATTTCGGATCAGGTACTTTGACCGAAATAATCGCCGTTAAACCTTCACGAGCATCATCACCTGTCACATTGACTTTTTCTTTCTTGAGAATATTTTCATTTTCAAGATATTGGTTAAGACCACGTGTTAAAGCCGCACGGAAACCAGCTAAATGCGTACCACCATCTTTTTGAGGAATATTGTTGGTAAAGCAACGCACATTTTCTTGATAACTTTCGTTCCACTGCAATGCAACTTCTACACCAATACCATTTTCGGTATCTGCAGTGAAATGGAAAATCTCGTTTAGATGAGTTTTGCCTTCGTTAATGTATTTTACAAACTCAGATAAACCACCTTCGTAGTCATATACATGCTCAAGGTTAATACGTTCATCACGTAAAACAATGCGCACGCCCGCGTTTAAAAATGAAAGCTCTCGTAAACGACGCGCTAAAATTTCAACGTTAAAAATGGTTTGACTAAAAGTTAGTTCACTTGGCCAAAAACGTACAGTTGTACCACTCTTATCCGTTTCACCAATCACACGTAATGGATATTGCGGATCACCGTGGTGATATTCTTGTTCGTGCACTTGACCAGCGCGATTAATAATTAAATGCAATTTACTTGAAAGCGCATTTACAACCGAAACACCTACGCCGTGCAAACCACCTGAAACTTTATAGCTGTTGTCGTCAAACTTACCGCCTGCGTGCAAGATCGTAAGAATTACTTCTGCTGCAGAAACCCCTTCTTCAGGGTGAATATCGGTTGGAATACCACGACCATTATCGGAAACACTTACCGATTCATCTTCGTGAATCGTGACAATAATTTCATCACAATGTCCCGCTAAAGCTTCATCGATTGCATTATCGACAACCTCGAATACCATATGGTGTAAACCGGTACCGTCGTCTGTATCCCCAATATACATCCCCGGACGTTTACGAACTGCATCTAATCCACGTAATACTTTAATACTAGAGGAATCATAAGCCTTTTCATTGGTTTGTTCTGTTTGAGAGGCTGATTGAGACTCTGAACTCATGGTTTCTCCCTAGCAAATATAGGTTTATTCAAAGATGGGTAACATCAAAAAATTATGGTGAAGCAAGACTAACTTGACCGGATTCAACATTGAATAATTGATATGAAATAGACAGATCATGTAAGTGTTTTTTTACCGATGCATGATCTAAAGTTGTCATAAAAACCTGGCTACCAAGTTGGCTTAATCGTTCAATTAAACGTTGTTGTGCGGTTAAGTCTAATTCTGCTGTCAGATCATCTAATAATACCACAGTTTCCTTATTACTCGCATGCAACATTGCAATTTGTGACAGTTTTAAGGCAATAATCAGCAGTTTTTTCTGACCTCTTGATAAAACAACGTCAGCATGTCCAAATGGGGTTTTCAAGCGCAAATCTGCACGATGTGGACCATATTCGGTATAGCGTCTTTCGATGTCTTTTTGATGTTGATTCAGCAAGTCTTGCATAAGTCCCTGCTCTGTATGAAAACCCGGACTATATTCCAGTTCAATCTCCAGATCAGGTAGTAATTGACTTAAATCATTTTGAAAAAAGACATTCCATTGTTCCACAATACTTAAACGTTGAGAGTGTAAAATTTCCCCATAATCGCTCAACATTTTGTTCCACGGCTCTAAATCCGCTAAAGAAATATTCCGTCTAGTTTTAAGTAAGGTATTACGCTGTTTTAATGCACGAGAATAATATTGCCAAGCAAAATAAAACTCAGGTTCCACGTGGAACATCAGCCAATCTAAAAGCTGACGGCGAGGTTTTGCCCCATGATCAATAATATCTGTACTTTGTGGATCAATATGTTGCAAAGGCAGCAGTTTCGCGAGTTGCCCTTGTGTAGCCACCGTATCGCCATTGACCTTCATCAACTGCTCACCAGAGGCTAACTTTTGCATGCCAATTTTTTCAGTTGCGGACTGGGCGAAGACAATCGCATCTTCGGCAGAATATTGAATATAATTTTTGGGTATATGGGTACGGAATGACCGCCCTGTTGCAAGCAAATGGATTGCTTCCAGAATTGAAGTTTTTCCTGAACCGTTAGCGCCATAAAATACATTAAACGGTTGCAACCCTTGGAGTGCAACCGTTTTTAAATTACGCACACGTTCAATATTTAAACGCGTAAGATGCATATGAATCAGCCGAATTATACACGCATTGGCATTACGACATACGTCTGGTCAGGATGTGCCGGATCTTGAACCAATACAGACTGGTTTGCTTCAGTCATGCTCATATTTACATCATCACCATCAAGCACACCTAAAACATCTAGCAAATATTGCGCATTAAATGACATTTCAAGCGGTATGTTTTGATACTGAATTGCTAAATCTTCAATCGCTTCATCTTGTTCAGGGTTATTTGCACGTAGCTGTAAAGAATCTTGATTAAAATTCAAGAAAACGCCACGTAACTTCTCATTACTCAAAATTGCGACACGTTGTAATGATTGTTTGAAAACATCATGGCTAATTAACACATGTTTATCGCCACCACGTGGAATTACACGACGATAATCAGGGAATTTTCCATCAATCAATTTCGTCGTAAAACGAACAGTGATATCGCCCTGCTCTTTGTCACGGCTCGGAGTATTAATCGTGACATTTAACAATTCACGACCGATGAGCAATGTTAATTGTTCATCTTCAATACTGAGTAAACGCTGCAATTCACCCACAGCTTTACGAGGCACAATTGCTTGAACCAATTGAGATGATGTAGAAGAAGCAGTGATTTCACAAAGTGCTAAACGGTGACCATCTGTTGTTACTGCACGTAATTGATTTTCATCAATTTCTAATAAAGTACCAGTTAAATAGAAACGCACATCCTGTACAGCCATAGCAAAAGCTGTTTTTTCAAATAAACGCTTTAACTCACGTTGAGTAACCTGTACTTGTGTACCTTGACTATTTTCAGTGGTTAATAACGGGTAATCTTCTGCCGGTAAAGTACCTAATACAAAACGGCTATTACCAGACTTTAAGATACATCTCTGATCTTCTGTAATTTGTAAATCTATCAATGCAGCTGTAGGCAATGATTTACAAATTTCCATCAACTTACGAGCAGGAACAGTTGTTTCACCTGCTTCAATGCATGCCCCTTCTGTTAAAACAGTACTGGCAACCAGCTCGACTTCTAAATCAGAACCAGTAATGGTGAGTGCCTGAGCATTAGTCTGAATTTTGACGTTTGAAAGAATATTCAATGTATGACGACGTTCTACCGCACCGACAACATGCGATAAAACATTGAGTAAGCTTTCTTTAGCGATTTTCAAACGCACGATTCATTCCTCTAGCAACTTGGAGCAAATATTTCATTTTTTAGCTGTGTACTATGCTGCACTTACGTAGACTTTGCAACAACGTCTTATTATTTCATTAACTCTGAAGTAGACGCAGTAGATTTTTATAATCTTCGTCAAAAATCGGATCTTCCTCTCGAAGACTCACAACTTTTTCACAAGCATGCATCACCGTACTATGGTCACGCCCACCAAAAGCCATTCCAATTTCAGGAAAACTATCACCCGTCAATTCACGAGCAAGACCCATTGCTAACTGACGCGGTCGAGCATAAATACGTGTCCGTTTTGGTCCTACCAATTCTTTTAAAGGAATTCGGAAATATTCACTGACCACACGTTGGATATTTTCTACGCTAATTGTACGTGCACGGATTGCCAATACATCTTTTAAAGATTCACGGACAACATCAAGATCGATCGGCGCACCTTTAAATCGAGAAATTGCAACGACTTTATTGAGTGCCCCTTCAAGTTCCCGGACGTTGGCAACTACTTGTTGTGCAATGAATAATGCACAGTTTCGAGGTAAATCAACGCCGCTATTTTCAGCTTTCTTCAATAAAATTTCGATACGAGTTTCAATATCTGGAGGCTCAACACCTACAGAAAGACCCCAAGAAAAGCGAGATACCAAACGAGGATCCAACTCGGTCAATTCTTTCGGGTACCGATCTGAGGTTAAAATAATTTGTTTTGATTCATCAAGTAAGGCATTGAATGTATAGAAAAACTCAACCAGGCTTGCTTCTTTACCTGCTAAGAGATGAATATCATCAACCAATAGTAAGTCTAAAGAACGGCAATTTTTCTTGAACTCTTCCACTTTGCCTTTTTGCAAAGAACTTACAAAATCCTGAACAAAACTCTCCGAGGTCATATACATCACCCGTGCATTAGGCTTGGCTTGTAATAAAGCATTACCAACTGCCTGCATCAAGTGAGTCTTACCTAAGCCTGTCGGACCATATAAGAATAAAGGGTTGTGCTGTGAAGCACCTAATTGTGTTAACACTTTTCTACATGTTTCAGCAGCCATCTGGTTCGAACGGCCTTCAACAAATAAAGAAAAAGTAAATTGAGGATTTAATAGCTTCTTTTTCGGCGTTTTTGGGTTTACTACACTATTAGTAGTAGGTGTATTGGAAATAGCATCAGGTTCTTTTTTTACTTTAATGCTTTGTTGAGGCGCAGTTTGTAAAGCAGCCGTTGTAGTTGCTGGCTGTTCACTCGATGACAAAATACTACCAGGACGAGAATCAACTAAAATCTCAACCTGACGCACACGCCCTTCTGATAACTGTTCGGCCAATATAGAAATTAATTCTAAATGGTTCTCTTGAATGTAACGCGTCCAATAAGGATTAGGTGCATAAAGACGCAGTATACCTTCTACTTCTTCAGCAACTAATGGGCGAATCCACATCGCAAAGACGTTATCAGAGAGCTCTTGTCGCAAGCGAGTTAAGCAGTCTGTCCACAGCAT